>JANNQL010000207.1:0-12247 GCA_031400755.1 Pseudomonadota bacterium
AGCAGCTTGCGCCGCTGACCGATTTTTTCCAAGATGGGGCTTCAGATGAGCAATAAATCTGCCCCGGATTGCCAACCATATTCCCCACCCTATGCGATTACGCCTAGTATCGTCGATCTGGTAGAACGGATCGGGGAATCCCTGGGACGGATCATCCTGGCCGGGACACCTAGCGCCGCGCCCCGGCTGCGACGGCAGACACGTATCCAATCGATTCAGGCCTCACTGCATATCGAGGGAAACCCCTTGAGCCTTGAACAGGTGACCGCAGTGCTGGACGGCAAACGGGTTCTTGGTACACCCCGTGAAATCCAGGAAGTGCGGAATGCCTTTGCCGCCTATGAGCAGATGGAAGCCCTTGATTCCGGCAGCCGGGATGATCTCTGCCGGGCGCATGCCCTCCTGATGCACGGCCTGGTCGATCAACCTGGCGCCTTGCGGCATGGTAGCGTTGGCATTCGGCGGGGGGATGATGTGATCCATGTAGCGCCTCCGGCCGAACGGATCCCGTTCCTGTTGGCCGATCTGCTGGCTTGGCTCGGCACGACAGAGGTGCATCCCTTGATCGCCAGTTCGATCTTCCATTACGAGTTTGAGTTTATTCACCCCTTCCCGGACGGCAACGGCCGTCTGGGCCGCCTCTGGCAGACACTGATCCTGGGCCGCTGGAAGCCGGTCTTCTTTTTGATGCCCATCGAGAGCGTCATCCGTGACCACCAGGCCGAGTATTATGCGGCACTGCGCCGGGGAGATGAGACGGGTAATGCCACCCCGTTTGTCGAATTTTTGCTGAACGCAATTCTTGCCGCCTGTCAGCAGCTCACAGGTGAAGTCGCAGGTGAAGTCGCAGGTGAAGTTACAGGTGAAGTAGTGAGGCTTCTCAAGGCACTGACGGTGCCGATGAACCGGACAGAGTTGCAGGCCAAACTCCAGCTCAAGAGCCAGGCCAACTTTCGTGATCGCTATTTGCAGCCGGCCCTGGCGGCCGGATTGATCGAAATGACTATCCCTGACAAGCCCCGGAGCAGCAGACAGAGATACCGGCTGACGGAGAAGGGAAGATCGCTTTTTGGAATATCTTGATTCTCCAGGCGGTTTAGCCCGATGGGTTCCTTCCCCCTCTATTTTCCTGAGATGCGCGGCCAGTATTCGTCCGCTTTCCGCACATACTCCCGCAAGTCCTTCTCCCATAATCTCTGCACATCTTTGTTCAAATTGAGATAGAGCTTGCCGTCAAAGAGCGTCCAGGCTTCCGGATCGATGTCGGCGGTCTTTGCCTGGCTCACCGCATAGGCACAATATCCGCCGTATCTGGGGGCATATCGTTCAGGATCCTGCCGGAACTCCTCACGATGAGCGGCGCTCGCGAACCGCCACTTGGCGCCACGCCAGGCATATTCGTACTCTGCTATCCCCTTTAGCGGCCTTTTGTCCGTGAAGTAGGCAACAGGGTCATAGCCCTTGATCGCTACTCCGTCCCGCGTCATGTTGACCGGCGACACCGACGGGCTCCATGTACAGGCGAAGAAGGCAGCTAAGATAAACAGTGCGGCAAGTAAGCCTTTTGCCCTGTCGGCCTGACCAAATTTCTGCCAAGGCCCGACCAATCCCTTGCATCTTTGATGAAAAGGCCTATAGGGTATCATGATTGGTCTTCCCACATTTCATTTCCTGATTAGCGTTAATCTTCCGCAGCACAGCCCCGTAGGGCGCAATACGCTTCGCTATTACGCCCTACGGGGTCTGATTCCATGGGAGTTGGCGAATTTATTAAGCGTGTCCGAGGTGCCCATCGAGAGTGGCCGGATCGTAAAGGCAACCGAACTAATCAGCCCTCTTTGTTGACACGAATAATCTCCCCCACATCCTTCCAGGCAATAATCCGCGCCGTGGATCGGAGTTGCGACGCCTCGCCGCCATAGACAACGACATTTTCAATCAGCGCAGGAAGGCCGGTATTGCGTACTCTCTCGAAAAATGGCTCGAAGCATTTAAAAAAGTCAGCCGCTACCGTGGAGGCTGACTTGACCTCGATGGCGTAGAGGCGATCACCACGATCTACCAGCACATCAATTTCCAGTCCGCGACTCTCACGATAATGATAGAGGTTTGGCTGTTCGCCCCGATGAACCTGTGCCTTGTAGAGTTCGGATACCACCCAACTCTCGAAGATGGCGCCTCGTAAAGGATGGTGCAGTAGTTGTTCTGGTTCCCGGATATTCAGCAGATAACACGCCAATCCACTGTCCAAAAAATGGAGCTTAGGCGCTTTCACAACCTGCTTGCGGATGTTGCTATGCCAGGCCGGCAGTCGATGAATAAGGTAGCTGGTTTCGAGAATTGACAACCAAGCACGGGCAGTATTGTGAGACACCCCGGCATCGCCTCCAAGGGCCGAGAGGTTGATTTCTTGCGCCGTGCGCCCGGCACAAAGCTTTATGAAACCAGAAAACGCCATGAGATCGCCGACATTCACCACTTGGCGGACATCGCGTTGGACATAGGTAGCGGTGTAGTCGGCGAGCCACTGGTTGGCCGGAATATTCCGGTCATAGATCCGGGGATAGGAGCCTTGCCAAAGCAGAGTGTAGAGATCATCCGGCACAGAAGGAAACTGGCGTAGCTCGTCCCAGTCTGGGGCAAGCAGCTCCAGCAAGCCACAACGCCCGGCAAGGGATTGGGAGATGGTTTGCGAGATGCCGAAATGTTGCGAGCCGGTAAGAATGAAGCGGCCAGGTTCAGGCCGTTCGTCGACCTCCGTCTGTAGATAGCTCGCCAGGCTCGGCACCTGCTGGATTTCGTCAATGATAGCGCCGTTGTGATATTCAGCGAGAAAGCCGCGCGGATCGGTCTGTGCAAATTCACGGGTGTCTAATGACTCCAGCGACACATAGGCTTTGTCTGGGAAGGCGGCGCGGCACAATGTCGTTTTACCCGCCTGTCTCGGGCCGGTCACAACGACCACCGGGTAGAAACCGGCAAGCGCCAGTAGATTGGAGATGAGTTTTCGGGTAATCATGGCACCCATATTAGGCGATCACGCATAGATTGTCAAACTAACTTACAATCTATGCACATGAAGACTTGGCTATGATTGCCAGCCCCGGAGGGCGCAATAGCGGAGCGTATTGCGCCGAATGCGTTGGACACGCCGGATACGTCGAAAGCCGAAAATTTTGCTTTCCGCCTTTCTTGATTGCCACGCATCATCCGATCGGCAAATTGGCCATCCAATGAAATGCTGTGCCGTGTACGAACTGTCATCTGGCTGGCCGAGCTTTCCACCCGCCAAATTGCCGAAACGACGGAGGCTGACCATGGTCCGTGGTTTCGGGAGAGGAAACCGCTTCAGCATTTCATTGAATTTTTGCCAATTGAGGCAGTTCTTCTTCCCCCTGCGGTTCAGCCACTTCAACAGCAGCTTCTTCACTTCCTCGCCGAACCGCGCGATTCCAGCAAGTTGTCGGTTACTCCGTAGTAGTTATAATGGCCTCTCAATTTGGCTTTGGCTGTTTCCCAAAGTTCCTTGGTCTTCAAATTCCCGTCCTTCAAGCCGTTGCCCGCTAGCGCCACCGACCACGGCACTAAGCTCGGCAATCATCACATCAAGCTCCCGAGCCTGAACGGAAAGCTCTTCTGCCGCGCCTGCGCTTTCCTCGGCGGTAGCCGCATTCTGCTGGACAACTTTATCCATCTCGGCGATGGCTGTATTAATTTGGCTTAGCCCTTGGGACTGTTCTCTTGACGCTGTTGCAACTTCGGTGATCAATGTTGATATTTGGGCCGAATTGTCGTGAATACTCTGCAAGTGCGTGGCCATGACGGCTGCGGCGGCAACCCCTGCTTCGGCCTTCAGTTGTGAACCTTCGATCAACTCTGCGGTATTCTTCGCTGCTTCAGCGCTTCGACGAGCAAGACTCCGCACCTCTTCTGCCACCACGGCAAAGCCACTCCCCGCCTCTCCAGCGCGAGCGGCCTCAACGGCGGCGTTTAGCGCCAACAGATTGGTCTGGAAGGCAATTTCGTCGATGGTCTTGACGATTTTGGCGGTTTCAGCAGAAGATTCTTTGATCGTATCAATGGCCTCGGTCATCCCCTTCATCGCCCGCACAGCTTCAGAAACCAGCGCGGCCGCCTCATTCATCAACATGTTTGCCTTACTCGTGTTCTCCGCATTCTGACGGGTCATGGCTGACATTTCTTCCAGAGATGCAGAACTCTCCTCCAAACTGGAGGCCTGTTCATTTGCCCCATCCGCCAAATGTTGGCTTGACCTAGAAACTTGGCTGGAGCCGGCCGTCACCTGTTCGGCGCCCATAGTCAGTCCATGCACCACTCGAAATATTGGGCCTGTAATGCTGCGGGTGATGACAATGGCCAAGCCGCAGAGTCCGAGAATGCCGATGAGTGCCACAAGGATCATGACCGTGGTCTTCGTCTTGATGGTAGCCGCCGCCGTAGCCTCGACGCTGGCGTTTTGCTCGGTCGATACTTTCACGACTTCATCGATGGCCTTTCGGTGTAACTCGTACTGGTCGCGCATGGCACCAAAAGCGAGTCCAGTCGCTTTTGTTTTATCACCCTTCTGAATGGCTGGGATGAATTGGCTGTCCCATAAATCGAAAAAAGCCATCGCCGGAGTATAGGACTGCTGGACCAGCACCTCCTTCATCTGGCCCGCAGGAAGGGTGTTGGCCCAAAATTCATGACGGGTGAGATAGTCGGCCCTTAATGCTTTTCCTTTCTCGATGAACACGTTGGCATCTTCATCGCGTGTTTCGCCAAGAATCTGGAGGGTAACGAGATACGCTTCAAGAATGTATTCGGGTGGCGGTAGGATATCGGCAATAAGGTCTTTACCTTGAACAATCTGGAGGTATACAGGCCCGTTGACACGCAGCCGGTTCAAAGTGTTGTAGGAGATGGAGGCAAATAAGACAAAGACCACAAGAAACGCCGAGATAAGAAAAATAAGCTTGGTCGATAATTTGTAGCTAGTGCTCTGCATGTCGATCTCCTTTCCAGCTTCCGCTGTTCCTGATTATAGTAAGAATCGATTTTGTTTTAGGTGGGGCCTCAACAAATAGATTATATCATACAGTTTTGCTAAGTTGCAAAAAAAAATATTACAAAAATGAACAGCTCCGCAGGGCGCAATAGCCTAGCGCAATTGCGCCGAATGCAGCGGAACCAAAAAAAACATTGCTTTCCACCCTTTCTTGATTGCCGCGCATCACCTGTTGGCAAATTGGCTACCCGAGCCCGGGAATGGCCTGCCGGGTAAACGCCCGGATTGCCACCCCGCAGGCCAGAATCCTGGGGATTTCAGCCATGGTCGGTTCTCGCGTGTTATAGGCATCGATGTCGCAGATCTCTTGGAACGAATCGAGATAGCGAAATTCCTCAAGCATTTGCGGTTGCGGTCCGGTGATCTTTTCGACCGAGTTAAGGATATCGATCATGGTGTGGTTTTCGGCCAGCGCCCCATGGTGCATAAGGAAGCCCATCAGGAATTTTTCGATCGCCATGCCAATGAGGTTATAGAGGATGACCGGCGTGAAGACCATACGGCGCTTTTCAGCGGCACTGACCGCGCATTTAAGATACTGCTCTCCTTCCCTGATATACTCCCGCCAACCGGTAATTTGCACGAGCATGATGGGCCTCCTTAAGTTTACGGCCTTCCCCGGAACTCCTCGGGAAACGAAGAGGTCCGGGGCGGCTTGGACATAATGAATTAAGCATTATTGCAGGAGGGCGGACTTTGGTGGGGGATTCAGCCTTCAGCCAAAACTTCCTTACCCCATTTGATTATTCTTTGGGACTGTACGTCCTGAGGGTATTGATTCCTGCCCAATCGTAGTAGCTGTTGATGTTTTTCCCTTCCACGCCCTCTTCCGAGATCCGAACAAATTCCTCGCCCATGAAGAGTACGGCAGTCTCGTAGATTTTCCCTTCATTGATCTGTAGGGTAACGCCCTTGCGGAGCTTACGGGACATGGTGCCATGCACCGGCATAGACGCATACTCAAAGATTTTCTCCCAGGTATTCTTCATTCGTGGAACCTCCTATGGTAGTTGTTAGTTGTGGCGATGGGTTGAAACAACAGCCCCTCATCCCGCGTATCTTCTCAGGCAGATAAGCTCTGTGGTCTGCCAGCCAAGATGTTTATAGAACTCCAAGGCAGGACCGTTGTTCCGGTCGGCCAAAAGCTGGAAGCGTGAGGCCCCCTTCTTCTTAGCCCAAGCCCCGATGCCTTCCATCAAACTTCTTCCTACCCCTTGGCCCTGAAATGAAGCATGGACGACAACATCTTCAACCAAGAGGGCCGGACCGCCTTCTGCGGTTGAGATGGTAAGCTGCCCGGAACACATGCCAATGACCTGGCCCTCGACCTCGGCGGCCAGCACGCATCCTCCGGCGTTCTCCAACATCAGCTGCAGGCCTCGCCGTTGCAGGGGTTCGTTGAAGGTGAAGTCCACCTCAATACTGAAGAGCGCCCTCAGTAACTCGGTGAGGCGGTCAAGGTCATCGGCTCGGGCTGTTCGAATATTCAACATGGACTTCGACGCCACCTGCCTTTTAGGAAATCAGATACTCTGCCGCCGGCGACCCTTCTTCAAGGCCGTCCAGGATAGCGTCGATGGCGGCGTGACTGCCCACCCCTTTGAACCACCAGTTTTCGGGCTGGATGACCATGACCGGGCCGGCCTCGCACTGCTTGAGACAAGTAGTGGCGCTGACCAGGCAGTTCATGCCTCGGTCAAGGATCTCTTCTTCCAGGTATTGCAGGAAGCCATCGGTCTGCTTGTGGCAGAGACCTTTTTTGTCGCCAGCCACGCGAAAACTCTGGCAGACGAGAATCTGTCGTTTGGGGATTGCCATTTTTTCTCTCCTTTATGCTTTGGGCCGCTCTATTTGCGGCATTTTGATTTTTTCCCGCCACCGTACAAAACATCAACCGTACCTTCGATATTGCCATCGGTAATCAACACGGCGATTCCTTGTTCGCGTAAGATTGAGCGTGGATTTTCGCCGACGCTTGCTGCTAAAAGCACGAAGCAGTCGTTTAAGGTCTCCGCCAGTTTTTCCCAGCGGGAACTGCCGCCGCCGGCTTCCGGGACTAAACGGGTCTTGAGCAGGCAGGGAAGACCGTCTTCCCTGGGACCATAGATCATAATCTTGCGGGCCTGGCCGAGGTGGAGATCCACATCCATACCGTTAGCACTGACCACCGCCACATTAGAACGCTCCCTGGTAGGTTTTGGGACCATAGCGACCTGTCGAGAGGCATCGGCCTCGCTTGCTGTTTGGCCCGTTGTGCACGATTCTGCTGCTGCCGGGGCCTCAACTATGCCTATGTGTTTTGAGGCCAGACCGCGCACTCTCCGCAAAAATTCTTTGGTTGGCACAGGAGGCGATTCTTGCCCTTCGTCTCCAGGCAGGCAAGGGACTATGGTCATCGTCTCAGCGCCTAAAGATGCCACCTGCTTGGCAATCTCCTCGATATGGCCATCATTGACGCCAGGGTAGACCGTGGTCCTGATATTGACCTCGGTCCCCACGCGCTTGCAGGCGGCGATGGCGTTCGCCTGTTCGCTCAAGAGTATTTCTGCCGCCTTGGCCAAGGGGACGGTATTTTTGCCGGGACGTATCCAGGCGTAAAGTTTTTTGATAATTTCCGGATCGACTGCGTCCACCAAGAGCGTTACCTGGCTGACTCCATTTTCGGCAAGGGCCTGGGCGTATAGGTCTCCGTAGAGGCCCAGTGTGCTGACCAATAGTTTGAGGTCAGGATGCTTTCTGCGCAGCAGACGTAGCGTCTCTATTGTATGTCCGGGGGTGGCCAGGGGATCACCCGGACCAAAGATCTCCACCGTGTCGATGGCGCTGCCTTTAGCCAAACACTGATCCAGCCAGGCGATGGCCTCATTGGGCAAAATGACCGGCATAGTTTTGGCCGTGGAAGCGAACTTTATTCTGGCATTGGCTTGAGGCGCCACCGGCAGGATAATCCTGCCCGGATGACGATGCGGCCGGGGCCGGACTTGGGATTTAGCTGGGGACATGGCCATTCACCTGAGGGTATTTGGGTTTAATTTCACTTGGTGGCGCTTAATAATTCTGGAGCTGGCGCATCGGGAAGGACGCCCTCCATATAGCAAAAATCAGGTCTGCTCCAAGTTCCCTTCGACTCCGCTCAGGGAACGGGACTGACAATCGCTCCCTGAGCGTTCCCTGAGTGTCCCCTGAGCGGAGTCGAAGGGGCTTGCCGCGCCAGCCCCCTGCCTTCCTAGAGGACCAACTCGAAGCTCTGCTCCGGCTCATCCCGGTCCTTACGATCAAGAAGTACGCCCAGTATCTTCTCCAGGAGCCTTAAGCCACCCTTGTAGCCGACCGTCGGGAAGTACTGATGACCCTGGCGGTCGAGGATCGGGAAGCCCCAGCGCACAAAGGGCAGGTCCTCGTCACGGGCGATGTACTTGCAGTAGGTGTTACCGAGCAGGAGATCGACCGGCCCGTTCTTGATCCACTGATGGAGCAGGAACATATCGCCCTTGGCCCGGACATTGACCTCGTAAGGCAGGTCTTTACAGATCTCCCGGATGCGCTCCTCAAAGCGCTTGCCAGGAGTGCCGGTGACGATGTGCATCGGCCACATGTCAAGCGACACCAGAAACTCGGTCATGGCAATCAGCTGGTCCGGGTCACCGACCAGGGCCACCTTTTTGTGGTAGAGGTACTGGTGCATATCGGAGATCATGTCCACCAACTGGCCGCGTTCAAGTGCGATTTCATCCGGGATGCTGACACCAGCGACTGTCCGCAGGGCGTCGATGAAGCGGTCTGTGGCCTGTAGGCCGAACGGCATGTCAAGCACGCTGCACGGCACCTTATGCTTTGCGTCCAGCCAACGGGCCGCCTCGGCCGAGCACCACTCGCCCAAGGCCAGGGTGCCGATGGAGTCGGCAGTGGATTTCAACTCCTTGACCGTTACCCCGCCCTCCGGAAACATCTTGTACTCGCCGGACAGGGGGCCATTCAACACCCCTGAGGTGTCGGGGAAGAGGATGGACTTGACGCCTACCAGGCTCATGAGTCGTTTAATCTCCTCCATATCGGCTGGTTCTACCCAGCCGGGAATGACGTTGAGCTTGCCGGTCTTTTTGCCGGTAGGCTCTGCCATCTTGGCCATGGAGGTGACCATGCTGGCAAAGCCGGTGACGTGCGAGCCCACATAACTCGGGGTAGCGGCGGAGATAATCTCCTTGCCCTTGGGGATCTTGCCTTCAACGTCCGCCTTCTTTTTGATCTGCTTAAGATCGTCGCCGATGGTCTCGGAGAGACAGGTGGTGTGGATGGCGATGATCTCCGGATTGTAGACCGCGAAGATATTCTCAATGGCCTGCAGCATGTTGGCCTGGCCGCCGAAGACCGATGCCCCTTCGGTGAACGAACTGGTGGAGGCGGAGATCGGCTCCTTGTAGTGCCGGGTCAGGGTGCTGCGGTGATAGGCGCAGCACCCCTGAGAACCATGGCTGTGCGGCAGGCAACCGTGGATGCCGAGGGCCGCGTACATGGCGCCGATCGGCTGGCAGGTCTTGGCCGGATTGATCATCAAGGCGGTGCGCTCGGTGATTTCTTTTGGTGTATGTCGTAGTAGCATTGTCGTTGCCTCTTGATTTAGGTGAGAGTGATTGCCTGATGTCACCGTAGGTCGGGTTACGGTTTTCCAACCCGACATGCGCCGGCCTTGGGCGTCGGGTTGATGGGACGCAACCCGACCTACGGGCTTATTCCCAGACGTAGGAGGCCGAGAGCTCCGGGTTCTTCTGCCAGGGGGCCAACATGTAACTCCAGACCCTGCTGTTGACCAGGCGGTCGATCTCGTTATAGAAATTGATCGCCCCCTTGAAGCCGGCATAGGGACCGCCGGAGTCGTAGCTGTGCAGCTGCTTCATGGGCACCCCCAGCTTCTGGATGGAATACTTCTCCTTGACCCCAGCGCAGAAGATATCCGGCTTCATCAGCTCAACCAACTTCTCTGCTTCGTACTGGTTTAAGTCGTCGATGATCAGGGTGCCTTGGTCCAAGTCCGGGGCCAGGCCGTCGTAGTGCTTGAACTTGTAGCCGGCCTCTTCGAGTGCCTTGAACTCGGCTGGCGTTTTGCGCGGGGCGTAACGGGTCGGGTCGGCCTCGACATGGATCTCCTCGATGTTCCGGCTGTCGGCGTCCACCTCAAGCGTCGGGATGACCTGCCTGCCCTCGTAGTCGTCGCGGTGGCCGAACTCGTAACCTGCCGAGATCGTCTTCATGCCCATCTCATTGAAGAGCTCGTTATAGTGGTGGGCCCGCGAGCCACCCACGAACATCATGGCGGTCTTGCCCTCGGTCCGGGTACGGACATCGGTGCGGGCCGCCATTACAGCCGGCATCTCCTCGGCTATCACCTTCTCGACAGTATCAATCAACTCCTGGTCGCCGAAGTACTGGGCAATCTTCCTGAGCGACTTGGCGGTAGCGTCGGCGCCGATGAAGTTGACCTTGATCCAGGGGATGCCGTACTTGGTCTCCAGCATGTCGGCCACATAGTTGATCGAGCGGTGGCACATGACGGCGTTCAGGTCGGCCTTGTGGGCCGAGGCGAACTGGTCGTAGGTGGCGTTACCGGAGAAGGTTGAGATGTTGGTGATGCCGCACTTCTTAAAGATCCGGTCGATCTCGAAGCCATCACCGCCGATGTTGTACTCGCCGAGCAGGTTGATCTTGTACTTGCCCGGCTTCTCGGCATCGTTTTCGCCGACGATATGTTTGAAGACCTGGTTGTTGGCGATGTGGTGGCCAGCGGACTGCGAGACGCCCTTGTAGCCCTCGCAGGAAAAGGCGTAGACGTTGCAGTCGCCGAACTTCTCTTTCATGCGCTTGGCCACGGTGTGGATGTCGTCGCCGATGAGGCCCACCGGGCAGGTGGCAAAGACGGCGATCGAGACGGGGTGGAAGAGGTCATAGGCCTCCTGGATGGCCTTCTCCAGCTTCTTTTCGCCGCCGAAGATGATGTCCGAGTCCTGCATGTCAGTCGAAAAGCAGTAAGGGATATAGTTCGTACCATCGGTACCGGCCTCGGTCTGGTTGCGCCTGGTCAGCCAGGCGTAAAAGGAGCAGCCGATGGGGCCGTGCACCAGGTTGACGATATCGCGGGTCGGCCCCATGATGACGCCTTTGCAGCCGGCGTAGGTACAGCCGCGCATGGTGATGATGCCGGGGGTAGTGCGGACGTTGGCGGAGATCTCAGGGGTCTCGTTGCCGAGCGCCTCATTGATCATGATCTGCTTGGCGCGCTTCCTGGCCACCTTGGCAGGGTAGAGCTTCAAGAGCTCTGCCTTGACTGCCGCCGGGTCCATAGCCGCCTTTTTTTTATCTGTTGTTGCCATGTTCATTCTCCTTAAATTGGTTAGACGATGGACTTGGTGCCCGTCTCGCCGGTACGGACGCGGACGGCGTCGGCCAAGGGCAGGATAAAAATCTTGCCATCGCCGGGCTTGCCGGTCTGGTTGGTGGCGATAAGCGCCTGGACCACGTCGTCTACCAGTTCGTCCTTGACCACCACGGTCACCATCCGTTTCGGGTAGAGTTGGCCTTTCGCCCCCAGAAGAGAGGCAGCTTCCTCGTAGCCAGCTTTAGTCCCTTCCAGGACTTTAGGGTTGGCAAAACCCTTGCCCCGGCCCTGGGCCTCGTGGGCGAAAAAGGCGTCGGCCCCGGCTCGGGTCAGGGCCTCCTTGGTCTGGTTCATCATGTTCATGCGCACCACGGCGATCACCTCTTTCATGGCGCTACCCCCTCAGAGGCGAAGGCGGTCTCCTTGACGCCGGAACTGATGGTGTAGGCCTCTTCGACGTCGGAGATGAAGATCTTGCCATCGCCGAAGGCGCCCTTGGTGCCGGACTTGGCGGTCTTCATGATGGTCTCGAGGACGAAATCCTTGTCCGCTGGGTTGATGACGCTCATCAGCATGACCTTGGGGATCTCGTCATAGGTGATGTCGCCGATCTTGATGCCGCGCTGTTTGCCGCGACCGGCGACCGAGTATTTGGTGACTGAGGGAAAGCCCGCGTCCATCAGGGCGGCAAGGACTTTGTCTGCTTTATCGGGTCTGACAATGGCTCTGATCATGGTCAACATGGTATTGTTCTCCAAAAGGTAATTTTTGTTAAATAATTATGGTTGGGGCCAAACAGTCCCCTCCCC
>JANNQL010000208.1:0-5572 GCA_031400755.1 Pseudomonadota bacterium
GATTCACGAACTCGGCGATCTGGCCACCGCCTATTTCCAGACGGCCTTCGAGCTCTTTCAGGGGCAGGCCTATCAACTGCCCGAAGCGGCGGACCCAGTCCAGCAGACAGCAGACGGAGCTGCAATACCTGTCCCCCTTAACTGAGTCAGCGGCCGCAAAAAACACCCCCTGCACAACTCATTTATTGACCTGGCTCGGCATCTCCAGGGATAGGGGCATGGCGGCGTTGTTGACCCTCTGCCTCAGCAGCGTCAGGTCAACTTTTTTCAGAAGGCTGGATGGTTGCGCCAAGTCCAACAAACGCTCTGTCACCCGGGCGATGAACACTTCGCTGGGATGAAATCCATCCAGCATATAGGTGTCGTCCAGGCCCAGATCCTGCGGGCGATTGATGGAAATAACTTCGAGGCCCTGCCGCTTCAGTAAGAGCGGCAGGGTATCCTTGTAGTACCGCCACCATTTCTCCATTTCTCCATCCTGGTCCAAGGCCGCAAATGCCTCCGATGAAAAAGGGGGTAAAAAGGTATAGACCTCCATCCCTTGATTTTTGAGAGTCTTCAGTGAGTCCACAATGCGCTCGACCTGCACCTCGTCGACCGTTGCCGGCAGGGAAAAAGGCTTGCTATGCCGGACGATCCTCTGGATGACCGGCGGCGATTCCCGGTCAACGTAGACTGGACTTTTCGCACAATCCAACAAGACGTCCAGGGGCGGATGCTTGCTGCCATCCGCCCGGAAGCCGCTACTGTTCCTTCTGGCCAAGGAGCCGATGCCAAGATGTCCGGAGGGGGCGCGGGCCGGCAATCGATACCCGGCGAGCAACTCGCCAAGTTGCCTGCCACTACTCAAAATTCGACGCATGACACTCACATGGACGGCAGGGCTGTAGACTTCGTCCGGGTCATACAGCCATGTCGCTTCTCCATACCCTTTTTTTATCCACCAGGGATCGATGCCGACAATAAGGACCCTGGGTGAGGGAATCTTCCCTTCAACAACCATCTCAGTAAATGCCCGTAGATCCGAACTATTCTGCAAGATGCCGCCGGCATTATAAAATTCCTGCTGCAAAGGGGCAAACATCAGGTCGCGGAACTGCATGACACGTGAACTGCCAATGACCAGGATGCTCGGCTTTCGCAGCCGAATTCCGGCTATCTTGTAGACGTTGAATTGCTGGGAGAAATAGCTACGGCCGTAAAGCGTCTCCGCTACCAGCCCCTGCTGGCGATGAATTTGGGCCGCGGGCAGACTGTCTCCGGTATGCCAAAGCATCCACTCCAGCGCCGCAACAATACAGTGGAGCGGCAGGGCGAAAAGGGCCACCCGCAGCGCGAAGGAAAAGAGGCTTGGGGGCGCTGATTCTTTCATATCAGAACTGGAAGTAGATAAAGGGGACATGGTCTGTCGCGCTGAAAAAAAAGATGCCCAGGACGACGCCGTAATATATGGCCCAACGGCCCCATACGGGCATGGCTTCAATTTGGAGCGCATGCTGTTTGTCGCGTTGGCCCCATTCAATAGCGAGCAGTGCCAAGACGTATGGCAGGCCATTCAGCAACTGGCCGGAGTGGCTCTGAGGCCACTCCAGCCAGTTGCTGCTCCAGAGGCGTCCGATTATGCCGGTGGCGTGCGCGAGCGAGTTGGCGCGGAAGAAAATCCAGGCAAACAAAGTCAGGAGAAAGGTGGAGCTCATCTGCACTGCCTCACGCGGGGAAGGCAGCAGGCGCCCAGGTGCGATACCGTTGGCATAGGCCTTGTGCCGACCGGACAAGACCAAGGGGACATAGTACAGGCCGTGGACAACCCCCCAGATGATAAAGGTCCAGTTGGCCCCGTGCCAGAGGCCGGAAATCGTAAAGGTGACAATCAAGTTGGCCAAGTGGCGGGCCGTGCTCCGGGTTCGGCTACCCCCCAGCGGAATGTAGACGTAGTCGCGAAACCAGGTCGAGAGCGAGATGTGCCAACGACGCCAGAATTCAGCCATGTTCCGGGAGAAATAAGGAAAAGCGAAGTTTTGCATGAGCCGGAAGCCAAAAAGACGGGCCGTGCCGATGGCAATATCGGAATAGCCGCTGAAATCACAGTAGACCTGAATAGCAAAATACATGGTGCCAAGCAGCAGAATGGGCCCGCTGTATTGGTGGTAATCGCGGTATATTGTCTCGACGGTAGGGACAAGGTTGTCGGCAATCACCATCTTTTTGAAGAGGCCCCAAAGGATTTGCCGCAGCCCATCCTTGGCCTCTTTCGTATTGAACTGCCGCCTGGCTAGAAATTGCGGGAGAAGCTGGGAGGCTCGGCCAATGGGACCGGCCACAAGTTGAGGGAAAAAACTGACGTAGGCGAAGAAGGCGACCGCCTCATCTGTGGCCGTAACCCGGCGTTGATAGACGTCAATGACGTAGCCTACGGCTTGGAAGGTGTAAAAGGAGAGGCCAATAGGCAGGATCACCTGAATCGTCCGCAGTTCCAGGTGCATGCCTAGTCCTTGCATGGAGGCCATAAACGACTCGACGAAAAAGCCGTAGTACTTAAAGAAGCCGAGGATGCCAAGATTGGCGCAGAGGCTTATCGATAAAAGGAGTTTTCTCCGGTTTTGATTATCGGTGACGCTCAAGGCCTTGCCAGCCGTGAAAGCAACGAATGAGATGGTGCAGATCAGCAACAAAAAACGCCAGTTCCACCAGCCGTAAAAGATATAACTGGCGATCAGAATAAAGCAATTCTGTGCAACTAGGGGGCGGTTTTGTAGTGTCCAGTAAAGGAAAAAGACCAGGGGCAGAAATATTGAAAAAGCAAGTGAATTGAATGGCATGCTATCGATATGACCGAAGAAAAAAGGGCCAGTTGAAATGACGGGCTGCTCGCGCGCAGAGAAAATTGCAACGCCCAAAAAATGCCTTTCTCTGCGTCCCTGCGCCTCGGCGCGAGACACTATTGCTGGATAGCTAGCCTTTTTTTACCTTTTCTCGTTCGATATCCATATCGAATATGGTGCGGCCAAAGGGCTTCAACTTTCCGCTAAAGGCAGCAGACGAGGATTTCTTCGGCTCCCGCAGGTCGCCAGGCAGGCACGGACCAACAATCCCCATCGAGCGCACCTCGTCATAGCGAATCTTCTTGTTGCCAAAGATCTTGGCATAGACAAAACAGGTGGACAACCTGTTGTCGATAAGGCCGAGCACCGGCTGGCTGGCCCGCCTGACCACATTGATATAGTCAAAATTGAAGGTGCGGGTGCCGTCCGAGGGGGCGATGGTCCCCGGGCCATCGATAAAGACCAGGGTGTATGGCCGCGCCGGGACCTCTTTATAGCCCACCCCCCTGAACAACGAATAGGTGTACTCCGTTTTCTGGCTGTGCCTTAAATCGACGTAGCCTTGCAGTTCGGTGGGCAAGAGCTTGCCGGCCAAGGTGAACCACTCCTCTTTCTCCTCCATGGAGGTGACCCGGCCGGGGAGCGAGAATTCTTTTTCATTGTCCCTGAGCGCGATGGCGATGATAATGGTGCTGACCCCGGTCCCGCACTCCAGGACCTCTTGGTGCCGGCCCTGGCGGATGGTTGAGTACAAGTACCAGTAATCCGTAAAGGAGCAGCCGGTGGAGTTGGTCTTCTTAAGGTACCCATCAAGGATTGGCCAGGAGGGCAGACGTTTGATCTTGGCGGCGCAGGATTTTTCAAGGTAATAGCGACGCACCGTGGTGATGCATCGTGACAAAGGGTCCATTTATAGAGCCCCTCCATGCATAAAGGGCAAACCGGCCTTGCCGGTTTCGAGCAGATAGGTGGCATACTCCAGGTCGCCCGGCCCATCGACATCGATGTCATAGGGCGGCTTGATCTCGACGCCGAGGGAGATGTCGCCAAAAGGGTCCTTGCCGGCCAGGATAGAGGTGGCACGGCAGACAACCAGGTTGCCGAACTTATAGAGTTTGGGCTTGCGTTGCTTGTTATAGGCCTTTTTCCGCTCCTCCGCAAATTTGAATCGGACGCGCTGGTCTTCAAAGATGCGCTGATTAAAGGCGTGGTTGTTATGGGCAATGGCGGTAATGGTCTGGGCCGAATCGGCCTCCTGGTTCTCTCTGAGCAGGTCGATGCAGTCTGCGATGTGCCCCGGCAAGAGAAAGGGCGACGTCGGTTGAAGCAGCACGACCAGTTCAGGCAGTGAGCCTGTCCCTTCCTGCCAGGTCTGCAAGACATGACGGATGACATCAACTACCGGCGAGTCATCCTGGGCCATGGACTCGGGCCGGTCGATGACCCGCACCCCTTGCTCGGCGCAGAAGGCGGCGATGCCGTGGTGCTCGGTCGAGCAGCAAATCGTGTTGACCTGCGGACAGGCCTTGGCAGCCCGAATGACATACTCCAACAAGGGCCGGCCACCGAGCTGGGCCATATTTTTCAAGGGAATACTCTTCGATCCCCCCCGGGCCGGGATGAGGCCGATGATTTCGGTAGCAGGGGCGGTGCTAGCCATGCTGTTCTTCCTGGTCGGTTCGTAAAAAGGATTCAATCATGTCAATGGTGTGGCCCTCGGTAAGACGCCAGGCGTCAATGGTCGAGCCGCCAATATGCGGGGTCAGGATCAGGTTATGGTGGGTACGGGCATAGTCGAGGACCGGGTGCGATGGAAAACGGTCCTGGAAGCCCGGAACAAACTCCCCCTCAAAGACGTCGAGGGCCGCCCCGGCCAGACGGCCATCCTGCATGGCCTGCAAAAAGGCCCCCCAGTCGATCAGCTCGCCGCGGGCGGTATTGATAAGGTAGGAACCCTTTTTGAAACAACTTAAAATCGCTTGGTCAAAGAGGTTTTCCGTCTCCGGTTCATGGGGGATGTGGATGGTGACGATATCGCTCGCCGCCACCAGTTCCTTTAAGCTCGCCAGGCGGTTGAGACCTTCTTCCTGGCTGTCCACATACGGATCGTAATAGCGGACCGTCATGCCGAAGGCCAGCCCGTAGCGGGCGACCAGCGAGCCAAGCCGGCCAAGGCCGACAATGCCCAGGCTCAAGCGGGAGAGCATGGCCGGTGCGCCAAATGGCCTCCTGTCCCAACCGCCTTGTAAGGCGGCGCTATGGGCTTGAAAAAGGTTTCTGGTCAGGGCGATAATCAGGCCCCAGGTGAGTTCGGCCGTGGGGGTGATGGTGGACAGAAACTCTTGGGCGTACTTGAGACAGGCAACCTGCAGGCCTTTACTCCTGGCGTAAGCGACATCAATGTGCGGGTGGCCAGTGGTGTTCGAAGCGATGACCTTAAGGAGAGGAGCGGCATCGATCTTGGCCTGGTCGACTTGATAGCCAAGGGGCGCAAAAATGACCTCGGCCCGGGAGAGGATCTCTGCCGTGTCCAGACTTGGGTCCGGCAGCTCAATGACCTCAAAAAGCACATCGAGCCGTTTACGGTTCTCGGGCTGATACTTGAGGATCGAGTAGTAAAGGGCAACCGGTCTGCGCACATTCATCAGTAAGTGATCTTCTTCTGTAGCTTGAAGGGAAAGCTTGCCAAAATTTCCACCATCCTCTTGCCGGAGGCGCCATCTCCGTACCGATGGTCGGCCGGGTACCTG
>JANNQL010000209.1:0-22681 GCA_031400755.1 Pseudomonadota bacterium
TGGTCCATGTGGTGATCGGGTACGGACTGTATTTTGTCGCGCTTGCGCAGCCGGAACCACCCGCATGGGCGGCTGAGTACATCGAGCAACTCAAGCCCACCGTCAAGAGGCTCGAGACCGCCGCGCAACTCAGTGATCGTCCATTCCCCGCGCAAGTGATGATTCTATACACGGCGGTCAGTAGCGTCATGCTGATGGTGTACTCCGTCTACTGTGCATTTTTCGTAAAACACGAACGGCGAGAATTTTACCGACGCTATTGTGAAGGGTTGCAGCAACCTGGGGCCACACCCAACCTAGGGCTGAAGGGTGCTGTCGTCGGGGTAGGCGTGCTGATCACCGTTGGTTTCATCTGGCCGAGTACCCTCCTCTTTACGGGGATAAGCTACTTCAACTATCAAACTGTGGCACTCTTCTCCTCTTCCATCGGTTCGGCCACTGTTTTGTTGGTAACCTCGGGGCTCATGGCTCTCACTTGCGTGATTGGAATATGGTGCATCTATTTGTCAATCTGTAGTTTCAAGTCCCGCACATCAATGAGGAGTTAACGATGGCTAACGGTCGAAACAAAGGGGTCGCCCATCTCGAAGGCTCCGGTCAAGAGGCACAGCCCCGCCTCCACCCGACACGCTCCTCATGAGGCGGCAGGTGGGATGACCGCGTCGCCCTTCTCCCGCTACGCTCGCGTGACTCAGCCGCACCCCCGTTGTCAGCATCAACAGTGTCGGCTCCACCCTGAGCCGCACCAGTCACCCATCAGGATCAAGGCCCGGGCGCGTGCCCTCACGGGACTCCACTCCGGCCCTTGGCACCTCAGGGAGGTATGGGGTCATTGCTTGACCTTGCACTACTCTACCTCTTTGGAGGTTGAATTCGAAGCAAACTTGATTTGATCAATCACGGAAGATTGTTCTTGCCGAGATACAGGGGCGAGATGAGGTCAGTGTGAGGTGGCCACGTCTCCACGCCCAGGATGCTCAAAAAGGCCGTCCAGCAAGGCCGCAGCGAGTGAAGGACCGGAGGCGTACCCTCTGGGGTGCGTTGAGGATCTGAACGATGCGAGAACGAAGCTGGAGGGCTTTTTCAGCAGCCGGGGTCAAGGTAGGGGTCAGGTCTTGCAATCCTACATTCTTCGCAGCGCGAAGGTAGGGTAGAGTAGAGAGCAGGATTCAGCATCCCGTAGGCCGAGCCTATCTGTTGCCGCCCCTTTCGTCTGGCGGTGCCTTAATAGCCTTGCCATAGTCCGCTTCTCCTGTCCTCCCTCATCAAACCGTGCATGCAGTTTTCCCGCACACGGCTT
Organism: Pseudomonadota bacterium; assembly: GCA_031400755.1. Taxonomy (GTDB): domain Bacteria; phylum Desulfobacterota; class Desulfobulbia; order Desulfobulbales; family VMSU01; genus VMSU01. The sequence goes on from JANNQL010000209.1 coordinate 1,301, forward strand.
TCCGATGTTCTTCATGCCAAGGCATGCGCCGAGCGCCAGCCCGCTCCAGTGGAAACCTTATACAGCCCGTAGCGCTCGTAGAGGTCGCGGTGCGGGAACCGGTGAAAGCCGGTTCCTCTGTCCTTGATCTTGTGGCGCTTCATCAAGTGGGTTCGCAGCCGGTCTTCCGCATGGGTTCTGACCTTGCTCATCGCCTGACTTGAGTTCCGATAGTGGAAGTAGTTCGCCCAGCCTCTCAGGCTGCGGTTCACATTTCCCACAATGTCCCCCAGTGGGATGGCGGTCAGTTCCCTTCCCGTCAGCTCCGTCAGTCTCGCCTTGATCTTCTTCAGCGATGTGTCTGCCGGTCGAACATTCGGGTACGGCTTTCCGGTCTTCGCCCCTCGACGCATCTGAATCGTAAAACCCAGGAAGTTGAAGCTCGCTTGCGTGGCGTCCACGATATGGGTCTTCGCCTCGTTGAGGCTGAGGCCCAATCGTTCCACCACGTGGCGCACCGCTTGTAGCGGTTCCTCTACATCGTTTCGGCACAGCACGACAAAGTCGTCCGCGTAGCGCACGAGGTGCGCGTGCCGCTTGCCTTGTGAGTGCCGCCGTTGCCATGTCCGGTCAAGAATATGCAGGTAGCAGTTGGCCAGTAGCGGAGAGATCACGCCGCCTTGCGGCGTGCCTGTGCGATTGGCTTTGCCGCCGCCCACGGTCTTCTTCACTCCGCGTTCGTCTTCGCCGATGACCGGGGCTTTGAGCCATTGCTTGATGAGGTGCAGTATCCCCCCATCGACGATGCGCTCGGCCACCACGGCCATCAGTTTGGCGTGCGGAATGCTGTCAAAGTATTTCGACAGATCGGCGTCAATGACGTGGGTGTAGCCGGCCCACAGCGTGTTGGCGATGTCGTCCACGGCATCGTGGGCCGATTTCTTGGGCCGAAATCCGTACGAGTTCGGACAGAAGTCGGCTTCAAAGATCGACTCAATGATGAGTTTCACCGCCATTTGCGCTACCCGGTCGCGTACCGTCGGGATTCCGAGGGGACGCAGACGGCCATCCGCCTTGGGAATCATGACGCGTCGCACCGGCTGGGCCCGGTAGGTCTTGTCTTTCAGATCACGGGCCAGGTCCCGCAGAAACGTTTCCACCCCAATGCCGTGCTCTATGACCTCGAAGCTGATCCCATCAACGCCGGGACTGCCTCGGTTGGCCTTGACAAGTCGCCATGCGTGAGTGAGGACATCATCACGGCTGATCTTGTCGTAGAGCGCGTAAAAACGGTAGGCCGGTTCTTGCTGGGCCTTGGCATACAGCTTCCTCTGTAGCGTCCTGATCGCATCCGGGGTGGTTAGCACCATGGCAATCCCCTGATCCTCCGCTCTTCGGTTGCACGAACAAAGCAGGGTCCCTTCCCTCGTCCGGGGTTCTGTTGTCCCTCGGACTCACACGGTACTATGAACCCCTCCGACTCCCGCCTCGGGCCACTGCGCTTTCGTTGCCTTATACGCACCGGTCGGTGGCCTCCCCACCTCCCAGGACGGGTCTCCAGCACTGGGCAGTCAATCTTCGAGAACATGCCGACCCTGCTACCCCGGGAGTCGATGGATGCCACTTCCGTTGTTTCAGCATCCACCCAACGGCCTTCCCCTTCTGACCACAGGGTCGGCTTCTCCAGTTCATTTACGAGGCTACGCATAGGTTCACTTGCGTTTCGGCCTGCTCTCTTGCTGTGTGGAAACTCACGACCCCGGATTGCTCCAGCGCCGCTTCCTCACGCTACCAAGGCGTACGGACAACTCCTTGGACGAGACTTCAACCCGCTAGATACACTGCTGTTACTGCGAACGGTCAGGTCTTGCAATCGTGCAACCTGCCCAAGCAGAGCAAGTGGAGAAGTGGGCAAAAAAATACCACCAAAAATAGAATCAGTGGTGGTTTTCTGCCCACCTATCAGCCTGGACGCCAATCCAGCACGCTGGTATATCTGCGTTGGCGTCACGACAGCGTATGTTCTGCAACTGTGTCAAAATAAATTTCAAAATAAATTTCCTTGACCTTCTGTATCCAAATGAATACAATACCCCTATGAACACCATGATCCGCACCGCCACTTTTGACACTTGGCTCTCAGATCTGAAGGACATGACCGGCAAAGCCCGTATCCTGCAACGCCTTGATTCATTTCAGCGCGGCAACTTTGGCGACTGCGAACCGGTTGGCGGCAGCGTGTCAGAGCTTAAAATACACACCGGGCCAGGGTATCGCGTTTATTTTGCCAGGCGCGGCGTGGTCGTTTACCTGCTGCTGCTTGGCGGCGACAAATCCACCCAGAAAAAAGACATCATCCGTGCCCAGGAGATGCTGAAAACCTTGCCCAAGGAGTAAGCCATGACCACCATCGCCCCCTTTGACGTTGCCGACTATCTCGACAACGAGGAAGTCATTACCGAATACCTTAACACCGCCCTCGAAGACCCTGAACCCGCCATGTTTTTAATTGCTCTCGGCAATGTGGCCCGCGCCCGTGGCATGACCAAACTGGCTAATGATTCCGGCCTTGGCCGCGAAAGCCTTTACAAGGCCTTGTCCCCCGGATCCAAGCCCCGCTACGACACTATTTTCCGCATCGTCCGGGCCTTGGGGGTAAATCTGCACGCCAATTTTGCCCATTGATAATTTGCCTAAATCGTTCCTTCGGCATCTAACCCTTAGAACAGGCCGCCGCTGCCATGGGCAAACACCTTGTCATGTCTATTGAGTAAATGCTTTTGATTCCTTGTACCTCTAGCCGCCCAGAAGCCCCCCTCTCGCCCCCATCAATCCAGTCGATAAAAGGCCGCTACAGCCGGGCTGTAGTCGCCATCCGGTCGATCATAGACATACAAGGGCGGCAGTACGGTCATTTCCTCGCCGCCTCCTTTCACCGCCTCCACCAGAAACAGACTGGCGTCCGCCCCTGGATAGGGGTAGACCACCTGCAAGCGCTTGGGCTCAAGCCGGACCTGCCGCAAGGCCGTAAGCAGGGCCGCGCCCCGCGCCGCTGGATAGATCATCGCCAAGCGTCCACGGGTCCGGAGCGCGAAGACGGCGGCCTGGACGACATCCGCTAGACCGGCCTTTAACTCATGGCGGGCCACGGCCTGCTCATCGGTGGGGTTTTGCCGACCACTGCCAAGGCTGTAATAGGGGGGGTTGCAGACCACCAGATCAAAGCTGCCGACCGCCAGCAGTTCACTGATGCAGCGCAGATCACCTGGCAGCAGCTCTATGCGGTCGGCAAGGCCGTTCAGGCTGATATTATAGGTGATTAATTGGGCCAGGGAGTCCTGGATTTCCAGACAGGTAAGGCGAATGGCGGGATGGCGACAGGCCAGGATCAAGGAGACGACCCCGCAGCCAGCGCCCAGGTCCAGAACCCGGTCGTGACTGCGCGGTAGCGCGAAATGGGCCAGCAGGACGGCGTCAATCGAGAATCGATAACCGTCCTGGGACTGGGCGCAGATGAGTTTGCCGTCAAACAGGGTATCAACGCTGAGCGTTGGCGCGGCCATGACCTCTGACAGTTAGGAGCCGTTAAGAAATAACCTGTACAATTCTGCCCCTTCCTTTACGGCTCCTTATGCCGTTTTAGCTGTCCAAAATGAACAGGTTATTTTTGTACAACGGCTTAGCCGATCTTTTCGGCAGCAACCAGCGGATTGAGCAGCAGGCCGGTCAAGACCTTGGGGTAGAAATAGGTCGATTTGTGGGGCATGACCAGTCCTTCGTCCGCCACCCGCCGCACCTGACTCACCAGGGTCGGGTTCATCAAGAAGAGGACCGGGCTGCCATGGCGACCGTCGATGCTCTCCTTGACCGCAGCGTCCAAGGCCTCGTCCGGGTCCGGGTAGTAGTGGATCAGACTTTCGTCTTCACAACGCTGGTGATTAAGCCCCAGGCTACAGTCAAGCACCAGTTCCGACAACACCACGACGTCAAGGTCCTGGAGTGCCGCGGGCTGTTTGCCAGAACAGGTCCGGGCCATGACGCCGGGCCTCATGGTCAGCAGAAAACAGCGGTCTTCGCCTGGATGGTAGAGGCCGAACATGGTGCCTTGATCATTTTCATCCATGCGGGACAGAACCTCGCCAATCAAAAATTCCCGAGAGCCGCCGCTGATCTCCTCGACCTCGAAGCCGCTTTGCATCTTCTCGGCCAAGGCTTCGGCCGTGGTCAGATAGGGAATCCGCACCAGACGGTGGGTCGGCAGCACCGACAGGCCCTCATCCTCCATAGCGCAAAGGTACATCATGGTGTAGTCGTAGGGACTGTCGGCGGCCACAACGCCGTGGCGTTCCCGCATCAGCTCGCGTAACTGCAGGGCAGTGGTGTAGCGGTGGTGGCCGTCAGCGATATAGAGGGACTTGGCCGCGAATTGGGCCTTGACCTCGGCAAGCGCCGCCCGATCGGTAATGGCCCACAGGGTATGATGGCAGCCGTCATGGTCACTAACTGAATACAGGGGCAAAGCAGGGCGCCCCGCCTCCAGGAGGGCCATGATCCGGCCTGCAGGATCGGAGTAGAGCGAAAAGATCGGCGAGAATTGGGCCTGACAGGCATCAATCAGCCTGAGGCGGTCGGTGGTCACACCGCGAAAGGTCTTCTCATGGGGCTTGACCACCCCTTCTGAGAATTCAGCCAGCCCGGCCAGGGCGACCAAGCCCTTTCTGATAAATTTTTTGCCGGAGGGGATACTGTACTCGGTGTGATACAGATAGATGGCAGGTTCAGGATCGCGCGCCAGGACATTCTCCTGTTGCCAGCGCTCAAAGGTCTGGCGGGCCTGTTGATAACGCTCGTCGGACAGGGCTCCGGCTGCATCGACGCTCTTGGTCAGATCAAGCTGGATCATGTTATAGGGGTTTTTCTTGAACAAGGCGTTATGCGACTGTTCGTCGATAACATCGTAGGGCGGCGAGACCACATCCTCCATGGTCGTAATCTTTGTTAAGTTATAACGGAGTCCACGCAGCGGCGCAATTCGGGCCATTCTATCCTCTCCTTGTTGGCCCATAAAAACTTCCGTGGCCAAACAGCAAAATCTTCATTATAATAGGGGGCTGCAAACAATTCGCCATACTATATGAAGAAAGAAATATTGCAACCTTAAAAGAACCAACTTTAACAACTGGAGCCCGACCATGTTCGATGTCTTTATCAAAGCCCATTTTTCAGCCGGCCATCACCTGCGCAACTACCCCGGCAACTGCGAAAGGCCTCACGGCCACAACTGGAATGTCACGGTGACCGTGCGCGCCACTGAACTGGATGAACTGGGTATGGGGATCGACTTCCGCACCGTCAAGGCGGCAGTCAACAAGGTCATGGACGACCTTGACCATCGCGACTTAAATAATCACCCGGCCTTTCTCGACAAGAACCCCTCCTCCGAGAATCTGGCCCTCTACATCTACCAGCAACTCAAACCGGAACTGCACTCCGAGCGTTATCAGGTCTACAGCGTCACAGTCGGCGAGACCGATAACACCGGGGTCACCTACCGTGCCGACTGAGCTTAAGCTTACCGTCTCAGAGGTCTTCTTCAGCCTGCAAGGAGAATCAACCTATGCCGGGCTACCCTGCGTCTTCATTCGCCTGGCAGGCTGCAATCTGCGCTGTTCCTACTGCGACGCCCGCTACACCTATGAAGAGGCCGGGACCGAGCAATCGCTGCCCGAGATTCTGGCCTTTGTCGACCGCTACCCTGGCGCCATCGTCGAAATCACCGGCGGCGAACCACTGCTCCAGGCAAACGTCATACCCTTGATGCAGTCCCTGCTGAACCGGGGCCGTACCGTACTCCTGGAGACCAACGGCAGCCTTGACATCTCAAGGGTGCCAGCCGGGGTGGTGACGATCATGGACGTCAAGTGCCCTGGCGCCGGCCAGGACAACACCACCCGGCTCGACAATTTCGCCGTCCTCAAAGCGCCGGACGAGATCAAGTTCGTCCTCTGCTCACGGCAGGATTATGATTGGGCCATCGCCGTCCTTACTAAATACCACCTGATCGACCCCAAGACCGGGCGGGCTCGACACCCGCTCCTCTTCTCGCCGGTGCCAGGCCAGTTGCACCCAGCCGAGCTGGCGGCCTGGATCCTCCACGACAATCTCCCGGTCAGGCTCCAACTACAACTGCACAAGATCCTCTGGCCTGCAAACGAACGCGGCGTGTAAGTTGCCCTAATCCTGACGAAAGACCACCGTCCTGAAAAAATCAATCAGCTCCTGGCGCTGGGCCTGACTCTTCACCTGTTCCGGCACCAGGTTCGAGACCTCGGCCCGGGCAATCGCCATCTTGTATTCAATATGGCTGGCAAATCGATTATCAAGGTACCAGGCGTAGGTCAGACCAAAAAAGAGCCCAGGCGGCGTGAATCCCTCCTCGGCATTCAAGACCCTGGTGAAGTGGGCCGGGTCATGATCTGAACGCCGCATGCGGGCCAAGGTCAGATAGCGCGCCAACTCCTGTTCAGTAAAGTAACAGCTCCGTTCCGACTCCGGTCGCAACGTCAGATGATAGACCTTGCCAAGGGGCTCCCCGCCATGGATCAGAGGCATCATCTCTTTGCGCAGGGCATAATCGCCGAGTAACGATTGCCCCAGGGCCACCAGGAAAGCTACCTCAAAACGATTGTCATCGAGCAAGTCCTGACGCATTTTAATAAAACCGTCGACTGGATCATAAAAAGAATAGAGATTGTCCCACTCCTGGCCTCGGGCCCAGTCCTGACGCTGAACAATGGCAACCCCCCGCAGACAGACAAGATGGTCGACGGTGATGTCGGGATGCCGCCAGAGGATGTCAGCGATGCGCAGGGGCTCCCTGATGTCGCGTTTTGCAAGCAGATCCATGATTCGACCATAACGCCGGCAAGGCGTCTCAGTCGTCGACCTTACCGCTATCACGCCTGCCGGCGGTAAGGTCAGGGCGCCGCATTGACCCTTATCGTCAAGATAGTCCTTGGCCGTCCACAGGACCTTGACTGCGGTGGCAAAGGCGCTCGGATCGTGCCTGACCTTGCGATCCAGCAATCCCTCCCTGGAAAAAATGCTGGCCTCAATCGGCAAAAAGCCCATATTCCAGACCTTGACCCGATCAAGGTAGATGGGGCTCTTGCCTTCAATGGCGTAACTCTGAATGATATTGCCGGGGATTTCCTGCATGGCGAGCAGCAAAATCTGGCTGAACAGGCCAGAAACTCCACCTGGGACATTGCGATGATAGGCCTTGATCAGGTCTGAGACATAAAAACGCCGGGCCGGATCGTCAATCGACAGATCAGTCTCGCCGGCCTGGGCCCAGAGGTTGGCCACCAAGAGCTTCAGGGCCCTGCTGTTTTCACGGACTGCCTGAGCCAAGCCGGGGACCTGCATGATCGGGGCGATACTGGTATAGAGACTGCCGGGGGCAAAGAGGATGACATCGGCCTGACGGATACAGTCCATCACCTCCGGCAAGACCTGCGGCTCTGACTCTGAGAAATCAACCAAGACCTGGTCAATTGGTACGCCGCGGCGGGCGGCGGCTGATTTATTTTCGCCGGTTACCTGCACCCCGTTGGCATAACGCACTTTCAACACCGCCGGCGTGCAGGTGCATGGCAGGACCGCATCTGGCGCCGCCCCAATCAGGGCCGCCACCTCGCGCAGACCATCGCGAATTGCCAAAGGCTGCGCCGTAAGGACACCCTCCTCAACCCGACCATAGATGGCCGAGGCAATCAACAGATTGCCAAGACAATGGGGTCGTTGCAGGGCTCTGGCCAAACGGCTGTCAGCAAAGAGACGCCTTAACAGCACCATGACGCCGGTGGCCATGGCCTCCGGCAGCCCACGCAAATTAAGTCCGCCCCGACCAAGCAAGTCATCAAAGCGCCGGGGACTCGTTGTGAAGCGATGATTAAACAGGGCAAAGAGGGCCGCCCCGGCCTGACTGGCCTCGTCCTCGGTCAGACCATAGTCTGCCTGTAACCTGACCATCTGGATGGCAGACAGCATGACATGACGGATATCACCAAGACCGATGAGCGGAAAATCCTTCAACAGTTCGCCGGTCGAGCCGCCATCATCGGTGATGCAGACAATGGCGGTGGTTTGCGGGAAGACCTCCTTCAAACCATGGAAGGGGTGCTCCACCCAACTCAGACTCCGGCTGTCGCCGCCAAAGATGGTGGACAGACCCGTGCCGCCGCCAAAGACAACGACCTTGACCTGGGAGGTGTCCTTGGTCTCGAGCGCGGCAGTCAGGGCCTTGAGCCCGGCCAGGAGCCAAGGCGGTCCGGCAGGCGGCCCCTGCAGGACCAGCTCAATCAACTTTTCGGCTAAATTACGACTGGACAATAATTCAAACGGCGAAAAAGATGCTGAGTTCAGCCGCTCCAAACACTCAGCCAGTTGATCGCTCTTGGTTTCAACCATTAGATTTACAGACCAGTCTCGGCCATCTGTTTCCTGACCACGACCTCGGATTCAGCCAGGGCCATCTTCTCTTCAGCAGTCAAGCCGAATTCGACGATCCTTTCCACACCACCGGCACCGAGAACCACCGGCACGCCGATGAAGCAGCCGTTAATGCCGAACTCGCCTTCCAGGTAAGCGGCGCAGGGCAGCACCCGCTTGCTGTCTTTGAGGATGGCCTCGGTCATCTCGACCGCGGACAGGCCGGGCGTATAGAAGGCCGAACCGGTCTTCAGATGATTGACGATCTCGATGCCGCCATTCTGGGTACGCTTGACAATTTCAGCAAGTTTTTCGGCAGAGAGGAGATCAGTCACCGGCACCCCGGCCACATTGGCCAGACGGACCAAGGGCAGCATATTGTCCCCATGGACGCCCATGACCAGGGCATTGACATCCCGGGGCGAGACCCGCAAGGCCTCGGCCAGGAAGGTCCGATAGCGGGCCGAATCCAACACCCCGGCCATGCCGACCACCCGATTCCGGGGAAAGCCGGAGACCTTGAAGGCTGTGTAGACCATGGCGTCAATCGGATTGGTGACCACGACCAAGACGCAGTTTGGCGAGTGTTTTACCGCCTCCTCGGTGCATGATTTGACAATGGCCACGTTCTTGGCCAGGAGATCGTCCCGACTCATCCCCGGCTTCCTGGCCAGCCCGGCAGCGATGATCACGACATCCGAGTCCGCCGTGTCACGATAATCATTGGTGCCGACCACCGCATAGGAAAAACCGTCCACCGGCCCACTCTGCAGGAGGTCCAGGCCCTTGCCCTGGGGAATCCCCTCCATAACATCCATCAGCACCACATCGCCAAGTTCCCGGGTCATGGCCCAATGGGCGGCTGTAGCACCCACATTGCCAGCGCCGATTATGGTAATTTTCTTTCGCATCGCGTCCTCTCTGGTTAATAAATTGAATGTAAATTGATGGCGACGCCATCTCTAACTGGACGATGGACTTTTGCGAGTCCATCGAAATTTAATGGGCTTCCTGCCGCCCTTTGATCATGTCCACCACCCGCTCCAGGTCCTTGGGGGTGTCCACCTCGATCGAGTCATGTTCGGTCAGCACCACCTTGATTTGGTAGCCAAATTCCAGGGCCCGGAGCTGCTCAAGTTTTTCGAAACGCTCCCACTCTCCTTCCGGCAAGCCGACAAAGGTCAGCAAGAAACCTTTCCGGTAGGCATAAAAGCCTAAATGTTTGTAATAGGTGGGCGGGACTGGTTCATCGGGGTTGCGTTGGAAGGGAATGGGCGAGCGGGAAAAATAGAGGGCCATGCCGTGCCGGTCAAAGACGGTCTTGACGTGGTTGGGATCATTGATCTCCTCGGGCCTGACAATCTTATAAATCAAGGTAGACATGGGCAGGGCCAAGTCATCGAGCAGTGGGCGGGCGACCTGCTCCACCACCTCTTTGGCAAAGAGGGGCTGATCGCCTTGGATATTGACCACCACGTCCTGTTCGGCAATCCCCATCTTTTCAGCGGCCTCGGCCAAGCGATCGGTACCCGAGACATGATCGGACCTGGTCATGACCACCTCGCCACCAAAACCACGGACGCACGAGGCAATGCGCTCGTCATCGGTCGCCACCGCCACCCGGCTCAATAAATCAACCGCCAGTGCCCGCTCATAGACATGCTGGATCATAGGTTTGCCGGCGATGTCAGCCAGGGGCTTACCCTCAAAGCGATTTGAACCATACCGGGCCGGAATGATGGCCACCACTTTTGACTTTGCTTTCTGATTCATTTCCATTACTCTCGATTGCACGTACTCAGGTTGTTTAGTCCCTTTCTGGTTTGCTTGCGACAATTTGTGATAAAAATACGGCGGAACCAAGTGCCGGAAAGGGATTGCAGCCAACAGGGACTTATCCTGTTTATCTGGGTTAGGCTGTAGGCTGTTCGGCAAAAGATGACAGAGGACAGCAAGGGGAAGTAATCTCCATAACAGTTAGTACCGCCCTTCGACCCTTCGACTTCGCTCAGGGACCGATCGGTTGGTGAGCGGAGCCGAACCATCAGCCTAAAAGGCTACAGTCTATCCACTAATCTTGTCACAGTCGCGTGTTCACAATACCAAACTCAATTGCCATTACCGACCAGACCGGCTGTCACCCAAAAGAAGTCGCCGAACTGGCAACAGCGCTTAACTCTCAGGGCATCTCAATCAACGATGCCTTACCCCCTGCCGAAATAGAACTCTGTTTCAGCCAGGATGGACTCAGACTTCAAGGGGGAAAGGGCGAAACTGGATCAATCATCGTCGACTTCGGCAGCGACTCTTTCATCTACCGAATGATGAAGGGCGGTGGGCGCAAACAGCCTTTGGGACGCGCCGTGGGCCTGAAACCAGGATACTCGCCGCTTGTCCTCGACGCCACCGCCGGCCTGGGCCGTGACGGGTTTCTGCTGGCATCATTAGGCTGCCGCGTCATCCTCTGCGAACGCTCCGCCATCATCTACGCCCTGCTGCGCGATGGTCTAGCTCGGGCGGCAGCCGACCCGCGTCTCAAAGCCATTGCCAGGCGGATCACGCTCTATCTGGGCGACAGCATGCAGCTCCTGCCATTGCTGGCCGATGAGCAACGTCCCGAGGTCATTTACCTCGACCCCATGTTCCCGCACCGGAGTAAAAGCGCCCTGGTTAAAAAAGAGATGCGCCTGGTACGAACGGTGGTGGGCGACGATCATGACACTTGCGCCCTGCTCCAGACTGCCATGGCCCACGCCGGCAAACGGGTAGTATGCAAGAGGCCAATCCAGGCCGCCCCGCTTAATGCGGCCTCCAGGGAGGGACAAAACAGGGACGGGCGACGGCCTGACTTTGCCATTACCACGCCCAAACACCGCTATGACATATACCTCACGCGACCTCAAACAGACATGGGGTAAAAAGAGGCAGAATAAAATTCTTAGGCCGAAGCCGCTGCCTTAGCCGCTGCCTTAGCCGCTGCCTTAGCAGCTGCCGCAATCTGGGCCAAACGCTCGTCACTCAGCTTCACCGGCACCTGATAAACCAGGGTCCGTCCGATGATCTCAGCGGACTGCGGCAAGGCCTTGGGATCATAGATGACCCGCCGTCTGGCGTCGCCGTCTTGAAATGGCCAGCCTGAACGGGCCAGGGTGGAACCCTTCAGAAGATGTTCCCATTGCGGATAGTAATGCCAGGTGTTTTCGGCAAAATAGACCGCGCCTGCCCCATGCTCGCGGAGCACGGCATTGACCGCCTTGGCCTTGGCGGCGTTTGGCAGGAAGAAGGCCAGAAAGGTGGCTGAATCACCGTCTACGTCAACCAGATTACGAAATGACACCCCAGGGATGGTGGCGATGGCCGCCCGCATCTTGGCCTTATTGGCCTTCTGGGCAGCGATGATCCCATCGAGCTTGGCCAACTGGGCCAGGCCAAGTGCGCCCTGCAGTTCCATCATCCGAAAATTAAAGCCGATGAAACGACGACCCTCGCCGCCACGACCGCCGGGATTTGGCACATGGTCATGGCCGTGATCGTGGTATTCGGAAAACGTCCGCCACAGTTCAGGATCATTGGTGGTCACCATGCCGCCTTCACCGGTGGTGATAGTCTTGACCGGGTCAAAGGAAAAGGTCCCGCAGGCCCCAAAGCTCCCCAGTTTACGACCATTGACCGAGGCGCCAGGGGACTGGGCCGTGTCCTCGATGACCGGCAGGCCATGGCGGTCGGCAATCTGCTTGATCTCCAAAATCCTGGCCGCCGCCCCCATCATATGAACCGGGATGATGGCACGGGTCTTGGTGGTGATCTTTTTTTCCAGGTCAGCAGGGTCCATGTTGAGGGTGTCATCAATCTCGGTAAAGACCGGAACTGCTCCAAGGTCCAAGATGGCCTCCCAGGTCGCCACAAAGGTAAAGCCCTGGGTGATGACCTCATCTCCAGGTCCGATACCCAAAGCAACCAAAGCGACTTTCAAGGCAGCAGTCCCGGAGGTGACAGCCTGGGCATGACTCACGCCGCAATAGCGGGCAAATTTTTCTTCAAATTCACGGACCTTATAGACCCCACGGCGTTGCTCGCCAAACTCATAACGGAAAAGAACTCCGGTATCAAAGACCTCCATGACCTCCTTTCTTTCTTCCTCACCAAACACTTCAAAACCAGGCATAATGACTCCACTTGAAAAGGGGAAAAGGAAACAGTGTCCTGCTGACCTTCAACTCAATTACACAAAATCTGCAAACGTATCAGGCTAAACCGTTCGTTGCAGACCGTAACGCCTCACGAGTCTGTAAAAAAATCACTCCCAGCCATTCATCGCCACTTGGTAGATACTGATCACCTCATCAAGCGTAGGTTTGCGCGGGTTATTCTCGACTGGCCGGGTGACTGTCAAGGCAATCCTGGCCATTTCAGGAATCTGATCGTCCGGGATATTCAACTCCGCCAAGGTGGCGGGAATGCCGATCTCCATATTCATCTCATAGACCGCCTCCACCATACAGCGAGCCGCTTCCTTATGATTCATCCCTTTGGTATCACAGCCCATAAGCAAAGCGACATGGGCATATTTTTCCGGAGCACCGATCAGGTTATACTGTAAGACATAGGGCAGCAGCACAGCGTTGGCCAAGCCGTGCGGGATCCCGAACATACCGCCCAGGGGGTAGGCCATGGCATGCACCAGACCGACACCGGCCATTGCTAAGGCCTTGCCCGCCAAAAGACTACCTAACAGCATACTGGTTCGGGCTTGCAGATTACCGCCATGGGCATAGGCCTTGGCCAGATTGCCGCTGATCAGCTTCATGGCCTCAACGGCGTACATATCAGACATGGGGTGGGCCTGGGTGGAGACATAGGACTCAATGGCATGGGTAAAGGCATCAATTCCGGTGGAGGCGGTAACCTGGGGCGGCAAAGACACTGTCAGTTCAGGATCAAGAATCGTGGCCTCAGGATAGAGCGGGTCGCCGTTCATGCCGCCCTTTGACTTGGTCTTCTCATTGATGAATACCGCCGTAAAACTGACCTCAGCGCCGGTACCGGCCGTGGTGGGTATCATAATCTTGGGGACCCCTGCCTTTTTAATCTTGCCCAGACCAAGATAGTCTTCAGCCTGCCCACCATTCGTGAGCAGGATACTGATGGCCTTGGCCACATCCATGGCTGATCCACCGCCGACCCCGACCAGACAATCGGCCCCGGCCTGCCGCGCCAGCTCGGCGCCCTGATCCGCCAAGCGGAGACCAGGCTCAGGATCGACCTTGGTGTACAGGGTGTAAGGGATAGAGTCATCATCTAAAGGTTTGGTAATCCGGCCCAGGAGGTTCGCCGCCTCAAGACCGGGGTCGGCCACCAAAAAGACCTTGGTCCCGCCAATTTTTTTGACAATTGAGCCAAGGTCGGCAATGGCCCCACAACCAAACCGAATACTCGTCGGCTGGTTGATGGTAAAATTTGCTGATAAAGTCATAATGAGTCCTTTTGTGTTGAACAATTGAAAAACTCGGAATAAGTTAAAGTGGAATTTACCGTAGTCGTCTCCGGAAAGGCAACTAAAAAAGAAGATTTGGCAAAGGAATTGAATACCATGGAACAACAGATCAGCAGGTCGGAACAAAAACGCCGTGCCAAGAGCTTAGAAGACCTCGCTGCAGAATTGGTTGCATTGTCCGTCAACGAAATAAAACGTCTTCCATGCGAGGATATTCTAAAACAGGAAATCAAAAACACGAGCGACATGAAAGCTGGCTCCAGAAAACGCCAGATTAAATACATCGCCAAGCAAATTCGCCAAGCCGATTTCGAGCCCCTTTTTAATTTTCTCGCCGAACAAAAAGGATCAAAGCTTAAACAAAACAAGACGTTTCATGAACTGGAACGACTCCGTGATGACATAATTACCGAGGCCATTGAGGCCGGGCGAGAAGCCGAGGGCAGAGATGAACGACTTGATTCCAAATGGGAAAGTGAATTAATCGGCATTGCCGCGCGCCAATTTCCGGGGCTCGACCAAATCGCGACCAAGACCGCAGCCATCAAATTCGCGAGATCACGAAAACCCGCCTTCAGCCGCGAAATTTTCAGACTGCTAAAAGCGGCAATGGAGCAACGCCAATTTGCGGCTGAATAAACGCCGAACCACTTTACAATACAGAGTTGACATCAAGAACAAAGAATCTCTATGGATTATCGCAGCGGTAAAATGGGACGGGTGCTGGTTATCAGATTTGATGATGGCGACGACTTTCTACAGGAATTAATCAATGTAGTAAAAAAAGAAAGCATTCAAGCCGGATGGTTCACAATGATTGGTGGCCTGCGGCAGGCAGAAGTAGTCACCGGTCCTCAAGAGCCCACCATGCCACCAATCCCGGTATGGGCCACGGTGGATGGAGCCAGGGAAGTGGTAGGAATTGGCAGTGTGTTTTGGGACGATGCCGGCGAGCCTAAAATCCATCTGCACACCGCCCTTGGCCATCACGGTCAAACTATGACCGCTTGTGTGAGGAAAGGCACTAAAACCTATCTGATCCTCGAAGTATATCTGACCGAAATTATAGACCTACAGGCTACCAGGCCCTGGTTTCCAGCCGGACAGTTCAACCAATTGACCTTCTCTCGTTAACCATACCCCTAGCCACATTGCCAATGACAAAAAAAAGCCGGCTTTAAGAGCCGGCTTTTTTTTGTATCAACCAAAGTCCGTTAATTAACAACCGCTACGGCCTCAGGACTCGTAGCTTCTTTATAATTAACTAATTCTAAAATAGCCATCGGAGCAGCATCGCCAATGCGATTTCCTGTCCTAATTATTCTGGTGTAACCACCATTTCTATCCATATAGTCATTTTTCAATACATCAAACAGTTTAGCCACTACACTGTTATTCTGCATAAAAGAAAATGCCTGCCTTCTGGCATGCAGGTCACCACGCTTAGCCAAGGTCATCATTTTATCAGCGACCTTCCGTGCTTCTTTGGCCTTAGGCGTGGTGGTAACAATTCGCTCATGCTCAAAAAGAGAGGTTACCATATTACGAATCATGGCTAAACGATGCGATGAAGTACGGCCTAATCTTCTCCCTGCTTTTCTATGTCTCATTGTAGTATAACCTCGCTCAATTACTGTTCTTCTGAAGAATCCTGAGGTACTGGTTGCACCCAACCATCGACCTTCATCCCCAATGACAGGCCCATCTCAGAAAGTAATTGCTTAATTTCATTCAAAGACTTACGGCCAAAATTTTTAGTTTTCAACATTTCAGCCTCAGTTTTCTGGACCAACTCACCAATATATTTAATTTCAGCATTACGCAGGCAGTTGGCAGACCGAACAGACAACTCTAGATCCTCAACACTTCTGTACAGATTTTCATTAACTGGGATGACTGCTCCATCAAACTGGTGCTCTATTTCGGGCTCTACCCTGTCCTCATCAAAATTAATGAAGATTTGCATCTGCTCCTTTAAAATTTTGGCGGCATATGCCAAAGAATTCTCAGGAGTGATACTTCCATCGGTATGAATCTCCATGGTGAGCTTGTCATAATCGGTCTGTTGGCCAACCCTGGCCTGACTGACTACAAGTTTAACCTTTTGAATTGGCGTAAAAATAGCGTCAATTGGAAAGGTATCAATGCTCATCTCATCTGACTTATTATTTTCAGCAGGAGAATACCCTTTCCCCCATTTTACCTGAAACTCGGCATTTATTTTTCCTTCATTCCCAGTAATGGTGCAAATATGTTGCTCTGGGTTCATCACCTCAACCATGCCATCTGGTGAAATGATATCAGCGGCGGTAACCGGACCTTTATCAGTTTTCTCAATACGAATAATCGCTGATTTTTGCGACTTTAAACGAAGCCTGACTTCCTTCAAGTTTAAAATAATCTCAATAACATCTTCAAGAATACCTGGTATAGTAGAATATTCATGATGCGCCCCTTCAATTTTTACCGAAGTGATGGCGGCACCTTGAATAGAAGACAAAAGTATCCGTCGCAAGCAATTGCCAACCGTTGTCGCAAATCCACGCTCCAATGGATGGCATGTAAATTTTCCATAACGAGTTGTATGGGTCGCAGCATCAACTTCAAGCCGCTCAGGAAGGATAAGTTCCGTCCAGTTTCGATAAATTGGATCGGACTCCAATTGGATATTAAATTCAGTATCAGTCATATTTTGTCTTATTTCGAATAGAGTTCAACAATAAGGTTTTCCTGAATCGGCATGGTAATCTCTTCACGATTAGGTAGGGCATTAACCTTCCCCTTAAAGGCATCATGGTCGATATTCAACCAACTCGGGACACCACGACGGGCAACTGCCGACAGGTTGTCTTTAATCGCTTCAACCTTTTGACTCTTTTCTTTCAAAGCAATCTCATCATTAATGGATACCAAAAATGAAGGTATGTTCACCTTTTTCCCATTGACCAAAAAATGATTGTGACGAACCATTTGCCGAGCCTGATTGCGGGATGCTGCAAACCCTAAACGATAAAGGACATTGTCAAGTCTACGTTCCAGTAGAACGAGAAGGTTCTCACCTGTAATACCTTTTTTCTGCTCAGCTTTTTGGAAGTACAAATTAAACTGGCCTTCAAGCATACCATACATACGCTTTACTTTTTGCTTTTCACGAAGCTGAATGGCATAGTCAGACATCTTTTTCAATCTGTCCTGGCCATGCTGGCCTGGTGCAAAAGAACGTCTCTCAAATGCACAACGGTCTGAATAGCACCGATCACCCTTCAAAAAAAGCTTTAACTTTTCTCTTCGACATTGCCGGCATAATGCGCCTGTGTATCGTGACAATTGACTACCTCCAATCTCTATAAACTATATATTATACTTAAACGCGTCTTTTCTTGGGTGGCTTACAACCATTATGCGGGATAGGTGTCACATCACATATTTTGCTTACTTCCAGTCCCACTTGCTGCAAAGCCCGCAAGGCGGATTCACGTCCAGGGCCTGGTCCCTTTATATTGACAAGCACTTTGCGCATACCAGAATCCATAGCCTTTTTCGCAGCAGTCTCTACAGTATTCTGAGCGGCAAATGGTGTGCTTTTGCGTGAACCTTTAAATCCAAGACAACCAGCACTACACCATGAAACAGCATTGCCCTGTTTATCAGAAAAGGTAACCAAAGTATTATTGAAAGTAGATTTTATACTGACAACACCCTCGGGGATATTCTTTTTCTCTTTACGCTTCACCTTGGTTTTAGGCCCTGCCATTGTAGATCTCCTAATCTATATTATAGTAGAAAAATTTATTATTTGTTTGCTGCCCGTCTCGGACCTCGCCGAGTTCTGGCATTGGTACTCGTTCGTTGACCACGACAAGGTAACCCCTTACGATGCCTGATCCCGCGGTAGCTCCCCAAATCCATCATCCGCTTAATATCCATAGCAACATTACGACGTCTATCTCCTTCAACACTATGTTCCGATGATTCAAGGATCTTTCTGATTTCAGCAACCTGATTATCATCAAGATTATCACTGCTCATCGTGTAATCGATTTTCACTTCATCGAGTATTTTTTTAGCGCTTGTCTTACCGATTCCATGAATATAGGTAAGGGCAATAACCATATGCTTATTCTTTGGTAAATCTACACCTGCTATACGTGCCAAGATTGTGCTCCTAAATAATAGTTTCTCAGTAGTGACAATAATCAGACGACTAGATCAATATTTAACCCTGCCGCTGTTTGTGTTTTTTAACCTTACAGGATACACGGACAACACCATTACGTTTGAATATCTTACATTCACTACAAATTTTCTTTACAGATGATCTAACCTTCATGATTCCTCTCGCCTTTCTGTGTATGGTTTATCTGTTGCCTTTTCCACGAAAAACAATTCTGCCACGGGTTAAATCATAAGGTGACAATTCAATAGTTACTTTATCACCAGGCAGAATTTTAATAAAATGCATCCGCATCTTACCAGAAATATGTGCTAGTACTTTATGACCATTCTCTAATTCTACTCTAAACATCGCATTCGGCAGAGGCTCAACAATGGTTCCCTCTACTTGTATTGCCTCTTCTTTGGCCATATATAACTACCCTCAATTTACAAATTAGAAAGACTGCTGTTGATTGCAGCGCTCAGTACTTCTGGTTCACCATCGGTCACCAAAACCGAATGCTCAAAATGCGCTGAATAGCTTCTGTCTGCAGTAACCACAGTCCAGCCGTCTTTCATTACAACTACATCTGACGTACCTATATTAACCATCGGTTCAATGGCTAAGACCATACCTGGCAAAAGACGTGGACTACGTCCAGGACGTTTATAATTAGGTACCTCTGGTGCCTCATGGAGTTTACTTCCAATTCCATGTCCAACAAACTGCTTTACTACATGAAAACAATTCGACTCAACAAATGACTGTATCGCCTCAGAAATATCACTAATCCTATTGCCACTCCTGACCTGCTCAATACCCATAAAAAGAGATTTCTGTGTTACATCCAGCAAACGTTTTTTTTCACCTTGCAGGAGGCCAACAACAATGGAAAAGGCCGCATCACCAAAATAGCCTTTATACTTAACACCAAAATCGACACTTACAATATCGCCATCCTTAATAATAACCTTCTTGGATGGAATTCCGTGCACGACCTGCTCATTAATTGAGACACATAAACTGGCAGGGTAACCTCTATACCCTTTAAAGGCGGGGATTGCACCATTTATTTTGGCATAGTCTTCTGCTATCGTATTTAGCTCCTTGGTTGTCACCCCGGGAACTATGTTCTGCTTAACCTGATTAAGGGCGCCAGCGACAATTTTATTCGCACGACGCATGAAGTCTATTTCATCGCTTGATTTGATAGTGATGGCTGAACTCATACCTAGGCTGATGTTAACGGCCTTTAATCCTACCAGTCTTTAAAAACCCATCATAATTACGCATTACAGTATATGATTCAATCTGTGAAACGGTATCAATTGCCACACCAACCACAATCAACAAAGCGGTGCCGCCAAAATAAAACGGTACATTACCTTTTTTGATCAAAATTTCTGGCAACACACAGACGCTCGATATATAAGCAGCGCCAATCACGGTGAGCCGAATCATTATTTTATCTATAAATTCAGCTGTTTTTTTGCCAGGCCTAATACCAGGAACAAAACCGCCATTCTTTTTTAAATTCTCGGCAATATCAACGGGATTAAATGTCACAGCAGTATAAAAAAAACAAAAGAAAACTATCATTACAACATAAAGCACCGTATGCAGAAAAGTCCCCCATGCTAAGGCTGATGAAACTTGCTTAACCCAATCAATCTGAATAAAGCCACCTATAGTTGCAGGAAACATCATGATTGAAGATGCAAAAATTGGTGGAATTACCCCTGACATATTAATTTTCAAAGGCAAATGAGACCTCTGACCACCGTAAAGCTGTCGCCCAACCATTCGTTTGGCATATTGAATCGGAATACGGCGTTGGGCAGTTTCAAAATAGATAACAATTGCAATAACAGCTGCCATCATTGCCAACAATATCGGTAGCAGAATTATTGGCATCTCACCGGCAGAGGCCATTTTCACAGTGTTAACTATGGCAACAGGCATCCTGGCAACAATCCCTGCAAAAATGATCAATGATATTCCATTGCCAACTCCACGCTCTGTCATCTGCTCGCCTAACCACATAATGAAAGCAGTGCCAGATGTTAGTGTAATCACAGTCATGATCCGAAATGTCCAACCTGGATCAATAACAATCATCGCATTTCCAGAAGGTGCTGCCATGCTTTCAAGCCCAATACTGATAAATAAACCTTGAACAATGCTAAGCACAACTGTTGCGTATCTAGTGTACTGGGTAATTTTTCGTCGTCCAGACTCACCTTCCTTGGCAAGGGCCTCAACTTGTGGGACTACAACCTGTAACAACTGAAAAATAATCGACGCACTGATATAGGGCATAATCCCTAAGGCAAATATTGAAAAATTTTGTAGCGCCCCGCCGGAAAACATATTGAACATGCCAAAAATCGTTCCTGAGTTCTTGGCAAAAAAATCAGCAAGGGCCTCACCATTAATGCCTGGTGTTGGGATCTGCACCCCAATCCGATAGACAGCCAGCATCAAAAGGGTAAAGGTAATTCGCCTTTTTAATTCTGGGATATTTGCTGTACCTTGCAGACCACTTGCCATAACTAAGCCTCTATTTTACCGCCAGCTGCTTCAATCTTACCTTTGGCCGAATCACTAACAGAAGCCAACTTAATAATCAATTTTTTGGAAATTTCTCCAGTACCCAAGAGCTTAATCATGGAATATTTTTTACCAACCAAACCATTATCATGCAATACTTGGGTATCAATCAAGGTATTATCATCAAAGTTCTCAAGATCTTTAATATTAATAATCCCATATTCTTTTTTAAACACATTGGTAAAACCACGTTTAGGAAGTCTTCGATGCAAAGGCATCTGACCACCCTCAAATCCAGGACTGATGCTGCTTCCAGAACGGGCTTTAAATCCCTTATGGCCACGCCCAGCCTGTTTACCTTGGCCGGTTCCCTGACCACGACCAATTCTTTTCCGCTGTTTGGTTGCTCCGGGATACGGTGAAAGATTACTGAGATTCAACATGACTATTCCTCAACAATAATAAGATGTTGTACCTTTCTCAACATCCCCTGAATTTCAGGTGTATTTTTACGAATGATTGTCTTATGCATCCGGGTAAGCCCTAAGCCAATCAAGGTAGCTCGAATCTTTTTGGGGCTACCAATATAACTCTTTTTTAGTGTTACCTTAACTTGATTTTCCATAGTTATATCCTGAAAGTGACTATTATTTCGTGAAAATTTCGTCGACGGTTTTATTGCGATTGGCGGCAATGCGCTCAGGCGTTC
>JANNQL010000210.1:0-7505 GCA_031400755.1 Pseudomonadota bacterium
TGCTCGTCGAAGCCTTTGAGCAGCACCAGGCGGCTGGAGGGCTGGCCGCTTGGAGATGCGGTGGACAGCACCATGGCGTTGGCGAACTCCGGGTCTATTTCATTAGCCAGCTCAAACCAGGCGGCGAACTGGCGGATGGGGTCGGCATTGGCCGTGTCCCTGCTCAGTTTGGCCTCATCCAGGTAGCGGCCGGCCGCGCTTTTAATCAGACGGATAATCAGTTTTTTGATGATGGACATGGGCGCTTGGTGGAACTGGTAGAGGGTGATAACGTAGGTCGGGGTAGCCCGCAGGGCGCTTTGTTCAGCACCCCCTTGTGGGGTGTAAACCCGACAAATCAGTTGGCGATGATGACCTTAATGTCGGGTTACGCTACGCTAACCCGACCTACAAACTAATGCGCTCTTGTACGGTGCTACCAGTTCATTTCTTTTTAGGCTATCGTCCTGAAGCGTTGCCCCGGCAGCCGTGGGTGAAGCCCTTGTCGTACAGCTTGGAGACCGCCTGCAACTCCGCCTCGGCGAAGACCTGGCCGACGGCGATGATGGCGGTCTTGGTGATGCCGGCCTCCTTGACCTTCTGGCCGATACTCGAAAGGTTGCCGCGGATGATGCGTTCATCCGGCCAACTGGCCTTCTCCACCACCGCCACCGGGGTGGCGGCCGGATATCCTCCGGCCAGTAAGTCCGTCACCACCTGCTCAATCAGCCCGGCGCTCAAAAAGATCATCATGGTGGCCTGGTGGCTGGCGAGCGAGGTCAGGTTCTCCTGCTCCGGCACCGGGGTGCGGCCGGCCTGGCGGGTGATGATGACGGTTTGTGATACCTCCGGCAGGGTGAGTTCGGCCTTCAAGGCGGCAGCGGTCGCGGCCATCGAACTCACCCCCGGCACCACCTCATACGGCACTCCCTGCCGGTCGAGTTCGGCCATCTGCTCCTTGATCGCCCCAAATATGGCAGGGTCGCCGGTGTGCAGGCGGACGACCTTGCGATCATGCCGGTGGGCGGCCACCATCAGGCCGCAAATCTCTTCGAGAGTCATGCCGGCCGAGTCGTGGACATCGGCGCTGAGTCCGGAAAGCAGCGCCGGATTGACCAGCGAACCTGCGAAGATGATCAGCTCTGCCTCATCCAGCAGGCGGCGGCCTTTGAGGGTCAGGAGTTCCGGGTCGCCGGGTCCGGCCCCGACAAAATATACTGGGTTCATCGTTTTCTCACAATGATTGTTGAAAAATAATGCAGCTCATCCGCCCTGACTGAGGTCAGGTCGTGGATGATCCGTTCGCTGTCCTGGGCAGTACGCTCAACGAGGACTGCGTGGTCAAGCAGATCGAGTTCGGTGAGCAGGCGGACGATGCGCTCCATGACCCGGTGCACCTTCATCAGGACGATGGTCTGAAAGGAGTTCATGACCTCGGTCAGGCGCTGGTTGTCAAAGGTCGCCGGCACCACGGCCATCATGTCGTCGCCCTGGCAGAGGGGGATGCCGGCGGTGGCGGCGCAGGCCCCGATGGCGGAGACGCCGGGCACGATGACCGTCCTGATTTCAGGGGCCAACTCCAGCAGGGTCTGGCAGGTGTAGATGCCGGTGCTGTAAATGGCCGGGTCGCCCAAGGTCGGGAAGGCCACCGTCTTGCCGGCCCTGATCCGGGAGATGACCTGGCGGGCGGCATGGTGCCAGGCGGCCTCCACCTCAGGGTCGAGGGCGGCGGCCATGCGGATTTTCTTCATGGGAAAATAGACCTCGATGATCTCCTTGCCGGCCAGGGGCACGACCTTTTCGATGATGGCAAGCGCCGTCGAGTTGCCGTCTTCATGGCCCTTGGGGACCACCAGGGTCTGGCATTCGTTAAGGAGGCGCAGGGCTTTTAGGGTAAGAAGTTCCGGGTCGCCAGGGCCGACGCCGATAACATAAAATATGCCGTTCATTTGGTTCCTGTGACGATAGTGATGGGGTTAAGGGTCAGCGGTCCGTCCGTTTGCGGCGGGTAGGTATCCCGGCTGACTGCGATGGTGGTCATTGCCACCCGCAGGCCCTGTTGATGGAAGAGGTTTGGGGCTGACTGGCGGGTGGCCAGGGTGACGGCGCTGGCCATAATGATGCCGTGGGTTTTGAGTCGGCTGCTTACGGTCTCGACAATGGCGGGAAGTTGTCCGCCGCTGCCGCCGATAAAGACCCGGTCAGGGGCCGGCAGGCCGCACACGGCACCGGGGGCCTGACCGCGCACCAGGTGGAGGTTGGCGAGCCTGAAGCTCTTACGGTTGGCCATGATATTGGCTTGCTCGTCCGGATGCTGTTCAATGGCGTAGACGGTGAGTTCGGGACAGAGCCTGGCTGCCTCGCAGGACACCGAACCGCTACCGGCGCCGATGTCCCAGAAGACGCCGGTCGGCGGCAGACGCAGACCATGGAGGATGGCGGCCCGCACCTCATCCTTCGTGATCAGGCCGCGGCTGTGGGTGATCTCCACCTCTTTAAGGCCGAGTGATACCTTGCCGCGCCCTTCGACTCCGCTCAGGGAACAGACAGTGGCGGTGGCACCTTCCGTTCCCTGAGCGGAGTCGAAGGGGACAGCTCCGAAGGGACCGGAAAGTGCAACGATCATGACGTTCAAGTCGGCAAAGCACTGGCCGGCAATTTGCTGCGGGCTGCCATCGACGATCCGCTCATTCTCCAGGCCCAAATTTTCTGCCACCATAATCCGGCAGGGGAGATCGGCCAGGCCCAACTCGTCAAGGCCTGCGGCAATTGCAGCGGCGACCGTCTCTGGACGGTGGCGCTGATCGGTGAACAGGAAGACTTTTCCTTGGCGCAAGAGCGCAGGCAGGATATCCTGGCCGCCCCGACCATGCAGGGAGATAAAGGCCGCATCCTGCCAAGGTTCCTTGAAATGGGCAAAGGCGAGCTGCATGGAGGAGAGGGCCGGATGAACGATGACGCCTTCGGAGCCGAAGCGTTGCAGAAGGGTGCGGCCGATGCCGAAGAAGAGCGGGTCGCCGCTGGCCAGGACTGTGATGTCGCCAAGCGTCAGGCGGGCCGCCATCAGCTCCAAGGCCTCGGCCAAGGGCGAGATGGGCAGGACCTCGCCCTGGAAATTGCCAAGCAGGCCCTTGAAGCGCTCCGTGGCAAAGACGCAGGTGCTGCGGTCGATGGCCTCTCTGTCCGTCCGCTCCAGGCCGCGACAATCGACGCCGATCAGATGCAGGTTAAACATGGCACACCACCTGGTTTCCACTCACCAGATAGACCGCCACCGGTCGCTGAGCAACGGACTCGGCGTAATGCCGGGCCGCCTCACAGACGGCGGCGATGATGTCTTGGCGCTGGCTGCTGACCAGGCGGTCGTAAATCTCCCTGGCGGTGTTGGCCGTGCTCAACCCCTGAGCCAGAGATGGATTTTTGGATAATTTGCCGATAAAGGCCGTCGCTGCCTCGGCCTCCAGGGCCCCGTGCCGGACATGGGTCTGGGGGATGGCCATGGCCGCCTTCAGGACCTTGGCCCACATGCCGGCCAGGTGGACTTTATGGAAGCCCTGGCGACCGGCGGCGCTCAGCGAAAAGTGCAGGTAATCGCCCATCATGGCATAGGCCTCCACCGGCAGACCGAGGAAGGCCTGCACCGCCTTTTCCGAGGTGCGGCCGGTGGAGAGGACGATCTCGCGGCTGCCGGTTTCGCGGGCCACGGCCATTGATGCTTCGATGGTGGCGGTCCAGGCCTCGGCCGAGATTGGCCGGACGATGCCGGTGGTGCCTAAAATCGACAGACCGCCGACAATGCCCAGGCGCTCGTTTAAGGTCTTTTTTGCCAACTCGCGGCCCCGGGCGATGGAGATGGTGACGGTGACCACGATCGGCCCCTCGGCCAAGTGATCGGCCAGGGCCTCAAGCACGGCGGCGCGGATCATCTGCCGGGGTATGGGATTGATGGCCGGTTCGCCTACAGCCACGGCGAGACCCGGCTTGGTGACGGTACCCACTCCATCGCCTGCCACGAAGCGCAGGGTAAAGGGCTCCAGACCAGATCCCTCTGTTATTGCAACTGTGGCGCAAATCTCGGCGCCGTTGGTGACGTCTGGATCGTCGCCAGCGTCCTTGATTACCGAGGCCTGGGCTAGTAGTAGTAGGCCGTCGGCAGAGAGTCGGCAATTGCTCACGGCAAAGGCGTGGCGTGGGCCTTCTGGGAAGGGGATGCTGACTTCGACCGGGGTTTGGCCACCAAGCAGGGCTTGGCAGGCTGCCTTGGCTGCGGCTGCGGCGCAGGCGCCGGTGGTAAAGCCCGAACGCAGGCGTTTTTTAGGCATTATCGTTTTCATCGACCTTCTGGGTCAGGCGGATCAAGGCATTGACAATAGCGGCGGCCACCGGGCTGCCGCCCTTGCGGCCTAAGCAGACGATGTGCGGGATCGCCTGGGCGGCCAGGATGTCCTTGCTCTCGGCGGCGTTGACAAAGCCCACCGGCGCGCCGATGATGACGCCCTGGAAGCGGCCTGGATGTTGCTCGCAGTACTTGATGACGCTGAGCAAAGCCGTCGGGGCATTGCCGATAACGATGAGGCCGGGGCTGTGGGCAATGGCCGCCTGGATGGCGGTCTCGGCGCGGGTAGCGCCCCTGGCTTCGGCCAGGGCCGTCAGTTCGGGATTGGCGATCTGGCAGCGGACCTCTCCGCCCCAGGTCGCCAGGGCCTTTTTGTTGATGCCTGAAGCAACCATCTGCACATCGGTAACAATGTCCCGTCCGGCCCGGATCATGCTGATGGCGGTGTCGATGGCCTGCGGATGAAAGCGTAATGCATCGGCAAAGGCGAAATCGCCGGTGGCATGGATCACTCGCTGGATGATGGCGAATTGCGCTGGCGGGAAGTCTTCGCGGCGTCGGCCGGTCTGCTCTTGGAACTCCTCGCTAATGATGGCGAAACTGCGCGCCTCGATGGCATCAGGTTTGATTATGGTGATGGCTGGTGTCATGGTTTCCTTTTGGAGTGCGGTGACGCGTCACCGCACTCCACGGTGTCGACAAAGGTCGATGAAATGACTGGCTGCCGCCGGGGTCTGGCCAAAGTGGAGATGGAGGTAGCCGCCCAGCGTGTTTTTGATCGAAAAGCCTTCTTGTCGACCATCCTGGAGCCGGTAGACTCGGTTAACAGAGTCAGGCATCTCCTCAATTTTAGAATAATGGAATTCATGGCCAAAGAGCCGGCCTGAGTCGCCAAAGAGGCAGGGAGAGGCGATGGTGGCCTCCCGGTAGCCCAGTCGCGCCAAGCGTTGCCCCATCCTGGCCCTGGTAGGGAAGACCCCGGCCAGGGGCCAGAATTCACCGCCCTGGTCAACGATCCCCTGACAGAGATAGATGAAGCCGCCGCATTCGGCATAGATCGGTCGCCCTGCCGCTGACCAGGCCTTGATCGCGGCGAGCATGGACTGGTTTGCCGTCAGGGCCTTGCCATAGAGTTCAGGGTAGCCGCCGCCCAGATAGAGGCCGTCAAGGCCAGCGGGCAGGGCGGCGTCGTTTATTGGGCTGAACTCCACCAGCTCAGCACCATACGCCTGCAGGAGGTCAAGGTTGTCCTGGTAGTAAAAGCAAAAGGCTTGATCCATGGCAATGCCGATCCGGGGGCGGCTTTTCCCTGCCGCAGTACCAGGCCCTCGTGCCCTTCGACGGAGTTTATCCCCGAATGGGGGCTCAGGGAACGAGGGCCTGGTTGCCAGCCTCAGTATGGCGTCAAGGTCGATATTCTCGGCCACTGTCTTGGTCAGAAGATCGAGTTGTTGCTTGGTCAGCGGCAGTTCAGCGCCCATCATCAGGCCCAGGTGGCGGTCCGGGATGCAGAACTCCTGCTTGCGAGGCAGGCTGCCAAGGACTGGGGTCTGACAATAGGCCTGCACCGCCTTCGTCAAGAGCTCAAGATGGCGCGGGCTCCCCACTCGGTTGAAGATTACCCCGCGCAGGGAAAGCTCCGGGTCCAGGGACTCAAAACCCTTGACCACGGCGGCCATGCTCTCGGCGCAGCCCGTGGCGTCCGCCACCAGGATGACCGGAACCTGCAGGGTCTTGGCCAGGGCGGCTGGGCTGGCCTCGCCGCCATCAAACATCCCCATCACCCCCTCGACGAGGGCGATATCGGCGTCTGCCGAATGCCGGTAAAAGCAGTCAAGCACGTAATCCGGGCCGCACATCCGCAGGTCCAGGTTTCTGGAAATCCTGCCGCTGACCATCTGGTGCAGGGTTGGATCGATAAAGTCCGGTCCGCACTTGAAGGGCTGGACAGCGAGTCCTTGCCGGCGGAGTGCGGCGAGCAGCCCCAGGGTGAGCGTGGTCTTGCCGGCCCCGCTGTTGGTGGCGGCCAGCATGAATGCTTTTGTGGGGTTTGGCATGGTCAGTTTGGCAAGGCCTTTGCGAATGGCGCCGGATAGAGGATGCTGCCGATCTTGATGATGCCGTCGATCATGCGCAGGGTGGGCCGGGCCACCAGGGTCTCGTCGATCAAAAAGACCTGGCGCT
The DNA here is from genome assembly GCA_031400755.1 of Pseudomonadota bacterium. Taxonomy (GTDB): domain Bacteria; phylum Desulfobacterota; class Desulfobulbia; order Desulfobulbales; family VMSU01; genus VMSU01. The sequence goes on from JANNQL010000210.1 coordinate 6,500, forward strand.
CTCTGACCGCCTTGATGGTTCCAAAACCTGGTTCGTCGTAGATGGTCTGTTCGGTGATCGGGTTCATCCGGCCCTGCTGGGCGAGAAAGAGGTCGATGTCGCCCGCCTTGGCCAGCAGGCGTTCGGCGCCGTAATAGGCGATATTGGTTTCGCGTACCTGGTCGGCATCGGCAGCGGCGTTGATGCCGCCGGCCGTGGTCAGGGCGAAGATGGCCATGCTGTCTGGCGCAAAGGTCTTCATCTTGCTGTGAATGGCCTCGAAGTAGACGCGTTTACGGCTGGCCAGGGGGATGGTTTCAACCAGGGCCTTTATCTCTTCAAGTTTCTTGGTGAAACGGTCAATCATCTCTTTTGCCGCCTGCTCCCGGCCAGTCAGGGTGCCCAGGGTCTGCCAGTAGGCAAAGGTCTCTTCCGGGGTGTTGGGTTGCAGGGAGATCACCTGGATGCCGGTGAGGCGCAGTTTGTTCAGCAGTGCCGGTGTTGGCGTACATCTGCCGGTAGAGCTTCGAAATCAATACGAACGCCACGCGCGATTTGAATGCCTTAAACGCAATCGGCGCGCTTCCAGATCTCGCCAAAGCTGTAGTAATTGTCCCAGACTCCCTGCGTACGATCGCGGATCTCTTCGGGGCTCATCGTGGGATGCGGTATATAAAGCTTGGGCCGCATGTGGCCCGGAATCAGCCAATAGCGCGTCAGTGGGATGTTGTTGACGCGCGGCGCGTTGTCGCCCATGCTCTTTTCCCAACGCTGGAAGTCCACCGTGCCCGGGAAAGGCGTCATGGTGACGAACTGCGCAAACGTCACGTTGGCCTTTTTGGCCAGCGCCGCCGTTGCTTCAAACGTATCGGCCCTGTCGGTCGGCAATCCGAAAATGAACGAACCCAGCACGTGGACGCCATGCTTCTTGAACGTTGTGAGGCGCTCCACCAGATTGTCGCCGCTAAGATTGAAATCCTTGTAAACCGCCTTCAACCCTTCCGCCGTGACCGCTTCCACACCCACC
>JANNQL010000211.1:0-3534 GCA_031400755.1 Pseudomonadota bacterium
GGCTGGGGATGTTGAACCATAGCTCCTGGCGATAGGTTTTCATCTGTTCATCCTCCAAACACTCTCTTAAATCAAGGTGATTGCCCCCTGTGGACAATGGTTGCGGCAGAGGCCACAACCGTAGCATTTTTCGAGGCTGACCTTGGCAACCGTGTCGCCTCCACCTGGTCCCTGCCAGACGATGGCGTTAAACTGGCAGGCGCTCTCGCAGAGACCGCAACCGTCACATAGGGCACGGTCCACCTTTGCCACATATTCACCTCTGGCCAGGGTCTCTACCTGCATGGCCAGGGTGCGCAGACCGAGGCACTCACGGCTTGTACAGTTGCAGATCGCCCCGATAAAGGGGGTGATCATGGTCCATATGGTGTGTACTGCCCCCTCTTCTTCCAAGATTTCCATCTGGGCGACAGCTTCTCCCCTGGTCAGGGTCTCGAACCCTTCATCAGGGGCCTTGCCGAAATAACTCATATCCAGGCTGTCGTGCCAGGTTTGCGGCGAATAGCTCACCGAGTAACAGCAGCGCTTCTCGGCTTTGTCCGCTGCCCAACGGCAGGCGCAGGGCATCCGGACCACAGTGGCCGCTTTTTCAACAATCAAACGGATGTCTTCAATGGGCACCACTTGGCCAAAATGTTCCTCTTTGGCTTTTTCGACCATGGCGGTGACGAGGCGGTCCGGCAATCTTTTTTTCTTGCCGTAGATGGTTTCAAGCCGGCCCAGGCTTGAGACCCCCGCACCAATGGTCGATTCCAGAAAGTTATGGATATAGTGCCTGCGCCGTAAATCGGCCATCAGGTCACTGGCATAATTTTTGGCGTTTTTATACCAAATGGCGCCATCGCCATGCTTTGTACACAAGTCACACATGATGCAATATCCACAGGAAGAGTTAAAGCTGTCTTTAAACGCATTTCCCGAATGCGTCTCAATCAATAATCCAAAAAAAATGGGGCGGACCACCCTCAGGTATTGCAGTCCCTGGCAAAAAAACGCTGCCCAAAAAAAAATTGACAACGAAGCTCTTGCCTGCAAGAATAAACCAGCCGTAATAAAGAAAGCAATAGGCAACTTGTCCCGCCCCCAGCCAAAAAAAACAGGAGAAGACCATGAAAAAATTTATGACGATGCTGATGTTGGCCTGTTTCTGGACAGCGCTCTCCCAGGCCCAGGAAACCCTGACCGTGCCGGGCACCGGCGAAAACCAGGAGGTCTTGCGGGTCTTGGCCAAAAAATTTGAAGCGCAACATGCCGGGGTTACGGTGGAGGTCCCGGACAGCACAGGCTCTGGGGGCGGCATCAAGAGCCTGCAAAAAGGCAAGGCCGACCTGGCCCGCACCGGGCGACCGCTAAAAGAGGCGGAAAAAAGCGGCCTGGTCGAAACCATGTTCGGCAGATCGCCCGCGGTGTTCGCCACCCACCCCAGCGTCACTAAGGTCGACAACCTGACCGTGGCCCAGATATTAGACATCTATAGCGGTAAAATCACCAACTGGCAGGAGGTCGGCGGCCCGGATGCCAAGATTTATCCCACCAGCCGGGAGACCGGCGATTCGGCCCGGACTGCCCTTGACGGTTCGATGCCAGGATTCAAAGACGTGCAGTTTGTCTCCAAAGAATTTTTCACCAACGCCGAGGCCGTGCAGGGCGTCAAAGATAATGAGCTGACCATCGGCTATTTCTCCCTCGCCGCGGCGCATAAGGCCGGGCTGAACGTGTTGAAAATCGACGGCAAGAACCCCATTCCTAAGGCCGATGGCAAGGTCGATTATCCTTACATGGTGCCATTTTATCTGGTAAGCGCCGAGAAACCTGTCGCCATGGCCCAGCAATTTATCGATTTCTGCCTCTCCGCCGAGGCCATGGGCATCCTGTTGGCAAATGGAACAATACCAGTCAATTAGAGTGCCAAAAAATAAACCACACCATGCAGGAAGAAAGAAGACAAAATAAGCTGACCGCCTTGCGCTCGATCCGCGGCAAGCTTTTCTGGCTGCGGATCGGTATCGGCGTTGCCATGTCTTTCAGTATCGGCATCTATTGTTATATGATCATCTCCCACTCCATGGAAGAGGACCGGATGGCCGACCTGGAGAGGGACATCCTGCTTATTGTTGATCTGACGCGCCGAAAAGTGGCGGACCAGAAAGAGGCGGTGGCGCATTTAGCCAATACCCCTGAAGTCCAAAAATATTTTAAAAACTTCAGCCTTAACCTGATCCAGGCATATTTTGGCAAGGCAAATGTCCCTTTTGATAGTGTGGGGCTGGTTGACAGTGATGGGGCCATGGATTTCAACCTCGTCCACGGCAGGGCAGAGCTCAAAACGGTAAACTTAAGTGATGATCCTGACTACCTGGCGGCCATACAGGCAAAATCAAATCAGGTCGTGATGAGTCCGCCCCGGTTTGTCGATTACCTGAAGGGCTATGGCCTGGTGTATGACTGCGTTGAAAGGGATTTTTTCGACAAACGCTTGAGTTTTGTCCGGGCAGCTATTTCCCTGGAGAACTTCGGCAAGATGTTGAGCCTGGTCAAGATAGAGACCGTACAGAATATCTTTATCGTCAACCAGTCAGGGACCGTGATTCATAGCAGCCTGGACTCTGACGAGATGGGTAAGGACGTCTCGCAGGCCAACCAACTGCTCAAGGCGCTATGGGCTGAGCACCGGCCTTATGGAGACATGACTTTCGCTGACAGCACTTACAAATTCGAGCGTGAAGACATCCCGGAACTGGAGTGGACGGTACTCGTCACCGCCGACCTTACGGTATGGAACAGACCAATTATCAAGCTCCGCAATCAGATCATTATTTTTGCTATTCTGGCCTTGGTGCTGGGCGAAATAGTCTCCCGCCTGGTCGGCCTGAAAATAACCGAGCCTATCAATCGTCTCAATCGCCTGGCCCAGAACATCATTCATAGCGGACGCCTGTCCGATCGGGTGGAATGGCAGTCCATGGATGAGCTGGGCGAATTGGCCCGCTCGGTAAATACGATGCTGGACCGGGTGGAAGAATCTCACAATCAATTGCGGACCGAAAAACAGTTTGTCGATAATGTCTTGGCCTCGGTGGTGGATGGCATGGCGATTTGCGGGGCCGACGGGCACATTATCAGGACAAACGAGGCCTTGCCGAAACTATTGGGTTATGGGCCGAGCGAACTTATCGGCATGCCGTGGACGCACATCCTGCCGCCGTCGCTGCATGAGGACGATAAACGGCTGACCGACTTGGCGGAAAGCCATTATCTGCGGCTGGAGGATACCGAGGCGCCGGTCAAAGCTGGGTCCTTGGCGCCGGTGTCCTGCACGATTTCCGTGGTATACAACTTGTCCGACCAGCCGGACGGCTTTCTGGTAATCCTGACCGACATCCTCGACCGGAAGCACCTTGAGCGGGCCAGAGCAAAGGCCGAAGGCCGTCTGCGCGAGACCCAGGATGAGTTGCTCAAGACCGAAAAGATGGCAGTGGTGGGCCAGATGTCAGGCATGGTGGCCCACGAGGTCTTAAACCCGATCAGTGCTGT
>JANNQL010000212.1:0-42307 GCA_031400755.1 Pseudomonadota bacterium
CATGCTTTGCGCAGAAACCGGGAAACACTGAAGCTTTACTTTGGCCTATTCTCTTGAATCCTATGCTTAATTCATGATGGGTAGTAATACACTGCCCAATACCAACAATTTTCAACTAAGGAGAAGAGCCATGCAAAAAAAATCTGTGGTGAACCGTTGCTCGGTGTTGTTGATGTTTTTCCTGACCTTTTTCAGCACTGCCGCCACCACGGCTATAGCCGGTGATTGCGTTATTAGTGTAACCCGCACGGCTTGCCCTGGTAAGGAGGCCGAGTCTTACAAGAAGTGTGATGGTAAGCAAAGCTGTGAGGAGCTTAAGGAGACCGCCTCGGCTGAGGCCTGCGCCAAGGAGGCCTTAAAGGCCTGTGACAATGCCCGCGTGGAAATCACCAAATCTAAGGTAATCACTGCCTCCTTTGATGGGGCCTCTGTCCAGGGCGGAAAAAACTTCTGTGAGGACAATCGTCCCGATTTCAACAAGTGCAATTAAACTAAACCATGCCGGGAAAGTTATCCGCTTTCCCGGCAATTCCCCTGAGGTCTGCCGCATGCTTACCGTATCCATGAATAATAGACTGAGGTTTTCTATTGTCGTCAAACTCCTTTCCAGCACCATACTTCTGTCGCTCGTGGCTCTGGCCATTGGTGGCGTCATGTATAATGCCTTGGACAAGGTCGGCCGGAGACTAAATGATATGGCTGGGGCCAGCAAGAGCCAGGCTAAGAATATTTCGTTTTTGTCCGCTGAAGTCATCAACAAATTATACAGCGCCTCAGCTGCCAGTAACTGGCTATCGGAGTTGGCCGTAGCCAGGGTTGATATGACCCAATCCCTCTGGATGGCCTATGGCGATTATCAAACCGGACAAGCCCTTTCCATTCGTTTTGAGAAAAGGATTGCCACCGGTACAAAAAACTTCGCGTCTGCCATGGATAAATATGCTGCGGAACGTCCGCTGTCCGGCAAGGAAAAAGAACTCTATGGCACCATCGAGTCCGTCTGGCAGGGAGTAGCGCCTAAAATTCAGGCGTTACTTGATGGGATGAAAGGGGGCCAGATTGAGCGGGCCGCCGCCATGCCTGAAATTAGCAGCATAGCCAACGAACTGCTGAAGGCGAAAGATGCCATGTCGGAAGCAAGCGGCCTTCTTACGGAAGAGGCCAAAAACGCCTTTGTCAAAGGCGAGGAGTTGGCCAAGCAGTCCTCTGCAACGGCTGCCCAAGCGCAGGAATGGACAAAGATGGAACAGGTCGATCAAAAACAACGGGGCAGGCTGTTTGTCGTATCCATATTAGTTATTCTTTGCGCCGCCGCCATCGCCGCAGTTGTGGTCATTAAGATTTACCGGCAGCTTTCCTTGGCGCTGGTCGCCCTCACTGAAAGCAGCGAACAGTTAAACGCCCTGTCAGAGATGATTTCAGCCAGTTCTCTAAAGGTGTCGGAAGCGTCCATGGAATCGGCCTCAATGCTTGAGGAAAGTTCAGCCAGCTTGAAATACATTGAGGAAATGTCGCACGATAACAAAAATAAATGCCAGCAGGCGCGACAAAAGGCTGAAGGTACGCTACAGGCATCCAAGCAAGGGATAGAGGCGGCCAAGGAGCTGGTCGCCGACATCCAGAGAATTAAAGCTGCCTCTGACGAATCAAAGGTCGTGCTCAAGGAAATCGATGCGGTTTCCTTTCAGACAAACCTGCTGGCGCTGAATGCCGCTGTGGAGGCAGCCCGCGCGGGAGAGGCCGGCGCTGGTTTTGCCGTGGTGGCGGAGGAGGTCCGCAACTTGGCAAGGCGAAGCAGCGAGGCCGCGAAACAGACAAACGACAAGATCAACTCCTCCAGCAAGCATGTTGAAGAAGGCATAGTCTCCGTGAGGAACGTCGATGAACACTTGCGGCGAATTGAGGAAAACTCAGCGGTGTCTGATCAGTTCGTTGCCGAAATCGCCAAGTCCGGCGAAGGGCAACTGGCCGCCATTGCCGAGATCAACAGGGCCATGGACGAACTCAGCTCAGCCACCCAAGCAAATGCGCAGGGTGCCGATGAATCAGCGAATGCAGCAGGTCAATTGCTGGAACGCGCCTCGTTTTTGACAGAATTGGTCCATAATTTGGAAAAAGTCGTTTATGGTGCAAGCAATGATGAAAATAGCAGCATCCAGAGCCCACTGGCTATCAGAAACAGAACCTGAAGGTGACAATCTGTTTGATGCGTAGGCGCAAGAGTAGGCGAGGTGCAAAAACCAACAAATAATTGGAACTAATTGTTTTTTTAGTGTTTTCCATTAGGATGGAGGTGCTTTTGCATCCTCCCTCGGCACTTCCAGCTCCCCCATCCTCACCACCACCTGATGCTTCACCAGGCCCCGCTCCAATGGGATCAACCCACCGCTCACCCGCTGGCCATCCATCTCCACCCAGGCGACATCGTGCTCAAAGCCTTGCGGATTCTCCACTTGGATGGCGTAGACCGTCTCCCCGTGCCGATAGCTGAGGCTGAAGCCCGGCCAGGTGGCGGGGATGACCGGGTTCACCCGCATTTGATTGCCACGCACCTGTAGACCCAAGACCTCTTCAACCCAGGCCCGGTACATCCAGGCGGCCGAGCCGGTATACCAAGACCATCCACCTTGGCCAACCCGGCCGGGTAAGCGGTAGACGTCGGCCGCTACCACATAGGGTTCAACCCCGTAGTGCCAGACCGAGGCCGCATCGCGGGCGTGCTCAATCGGATTAAGCATGCGCAAGAGCTGCACCGCCCGTTCCCCATCCCCTTTGCGGGCCATGGCCATGGCCATCCACAGGGCGGCGTGGGTATACTGGCCGCCGTTCTCGCGCACGCCGGGGGGGTAGCCCTTGATGTAGCCGGGCGAGGGGTCGGCTTGGTCGAAGGGCGGCGTAAAGAGCAGCACCAGACCTTCATCCTGGCGGACAAGATGCTGCCAGGCCGACTCCAGGGCCTGCTCGGCGCGCGCCGGATTGGCGGCGCTGGAAAGCCAGGCCCATGACTGGGGCAGGGAATCGATCCTCGCCTCCGTGCTGTTTGCGGAGCCAAGCAGGGTGCCGTCATCGAAGGTCCCCCGCAGATACCACTCCCCGTCCCAACCGGCCTGCTCTACCCGTTGGATCAGGGCATCCCGATCCTTTTGATAGGTCTTGCTCAGCGCAGGTTTTTGCACGAGGACAGACAGTTCTGCCATCCCCTGCAACAGCTCACACAGGAACCAGGCAAGCCAGACGCTCTCGCCCTTGCCGCCGGCGCCCACCAGGTTCATGCCGTCGTTCCAATCCCCCGTTCCCATCAGGGGCAGGCCATGTGGTCCAATCGTCAACCCCCGGCTGACCGCGCGTTGGCAGTGTTCAAAGAGAGTCGCCCGTTCAAAGCTGACCTCCGGCGTTGAGAAGACCTCGTGCTGATCGTCTGCCAGCGTGGGGGCGTTGAGGAAGGGCACCTCCGCCCGTAGAATGTCCACATCATTGGTCGTTCGCACGTAGTGCGCAACCACATAGGGGAGCCAGAGGAGGTCGTCAGAGATACGCGAGCGGATCCCGGCGCCGGCAGGTTCATGCCACCAATGCTGGACATCCCCCTCCTTGAACTGGCGGCTGGCGGCCCTCAGGATCTGGTCGCGGGCCAGTTCCGGCTTGGCGTAGAGGAAGGCCATGACGTCCTGCAACTGATCGCGGAAGCCGAAGGCCCCGCCTGACTGATAAAAAGCGGAGCGCCCCCAGATGCGGCAGCTTAAGGATTGGTACTGAAGCCAGCGGTTGATCAGGAGGTCGGCGGCGAGTTCCGGGGTGTGCACCTCAATGGTGCCGAGCAGCGCATCCCACCAAGCCCTGGTCTGATCAAAGGCGTCTTCAAAGGCCTGGTCCTCCCGAAAGCGGAGCACCAGCTTCCGGGCCTCGGCCACCGACTTGGCCTGGCCCAGCATACAGTTGATATCACGGCGCTCGTTTGGCGCCATTTCAATAGTAACCCTGAGGGCCGCGCACGGGTCCAGTCCCGCCCCGGTCCGAAGGGAGAGCCTGGTCAGCTCCATGGCTGCCGGGTTGGCCAGCGAGCGGTTGCGGCCGATGAAGGAGGTGCGGTCGCCGCCGTAGGAGTCGGCCTCGGGGGTGATGGCCACGAAGGCGACCCGCTCGCCGTACTCGGGGTGGTAGCGGTTTTGCGCCAGCATGGCCTGGGCCTCGTCATCCCAGTTGGTCATGACGTGCATCTGGGAGCTTTCGCGGTTCTCAGCGAGGGTCAATTCCACATAATAGGTTATTGAGAGCCGGCGTCTTCTGGAAGAGGCATTGGTAAGCCGCAGGCGTTGCAGCTTGATCGAATCACCGCCTTTCTCATCCACCGGTACGAAGACGGTCAGCTCCTGTTCGATGCCGTTACTGTTATGCTCGAAGACCGTATAGCCCGCCCCGTGCCGGGCCCGATAGGCGGTTTGCTCACGGATCGGCGCGGCGGTCGGCGACCAAAAGACGCCGCTCTCCTCGTCGCGGATGTAGAGGGCTTCCGAGGCCGGGTCCAGCACCGGGTCGTTCGACCAGCCGGTCAGGCGATTGCGCTGGCTGTTGCCATACCAGGTGAAGCCGGACCCGGTTTCGCTGATCATGGTGCCGAAGGTAGGGTTAGCGATGATGTTCACCCAGGGGGCCGGGGTGTTGGTGTCGGGACCGAGATAGATTGCGTATTCATGCCCGTCCGGGGTAAACCCGCCCAGGCTGTTGAAGTAGTTCAACTCCATGAAGGGGAGCGGGGCAGACGGCTCCCGGGGGGCCCGTTTTCGGACCAGTTTTTCCTGCAATTCGGGAGACTCAACCGGTATCCCCAACTGCTGGGGCAGGGTGCCGCGTGCCGCCACCAGGACGATGCTGGCGGTGGCCTTGAGGAGTTTCAGGTCTTCCTCCGGGATCTGCGCCGCGTTCTTCAGGAAGATTTCGCCGGTCCGATCTGCCCCGGCAAAGATGCTATGGGCCTGGATCAGCCGCTCCAGTCGTTCCTCAAGCGGGCGCTCATAGCTCCCGGCCTCTTCGTTTAAGATCACCAGGTCGGTAGATAATCCATGCATCCGCCAATAGGTGTGGGCTTGGAGCATCTGGCGGACCAGGCTGATATCCCGCGCCTCACCTATGGTAATCAGGGTCATCGGCAGGTCGCCCGAGATGCCGTATGGCCATAACCCTGCTTGGCCCTTGCGGTTCTCTGCCAGTCGTTCGGCCGGGGCGCGCAAGAGTTGATTGGGAAACAGCAGGTGACTTGCCAATTGCTGGAAGCGACGCGCCTCGTCAGGCTGGATGTGCAGCACCTGCAACTGCTGTTGGGCCGCGCCCCAGGCGAAATCCATGGCCCGCTCGGTGGCATGGGGGGCGCTGTACTTATCGATCAGCAGCAAGACCTGCTCCCGGGTGGCCCCGGCCGCTATCACCAGGGAGACTTGGGCGCGTTGGCCCGGTTCCAGGGTGAGGGTTTGCCGCAGGCTTAAGCTCGGATCGAGGACAAAACCCTGGCTGTTGCCAAGCGCTTGCACGGCCCCCATGGGATTGGCCAGGGTCCGGCCGCGGCCGATGAACCGGCCCCGATCGGTCTCAAACTGGAAGTCTTTTTCAGGCAGGCTGTCAACGGCTGCGGGCGTCCCCGTCAGGCAATGGGCCACAAACAGCGGCACTTCGTTTTCGCTCCGCGGTCGGCGGTAGGCGAGGAGCGCTTGCTGCTCAGGGAGGGCCTCGGTCTGGATGAACAGCTTGTTGAAGGCCGGGTGCTGGCGGTCGGCGTTGTGGGGCGCCATGGAGAGTTCAACAAAGCTTGTCAGGTTGAGGCGGCGGGCGCGGGTGGAGCGATTGATCAGGGTGATCCGGCGCACCTCCACATCGTCTTCCGGCGAGACGATGACCTCGGTCTCGGTGTGGATACCGTTATCGGCGCGGCGGAAGACGGCCCGGTCAAGGGCAAAGTCTACGGAATATCCTTCAACCTTGCCGCCAACCGGGTGATAGGTGGTGGACCAGACATGATCCGGATCGGCCTCATGGATGTAGCAGAAAGTCCCCTGGCTATCGCAGGTCTGATCGGACCGCCAGCGGCTAAGTTCCTGGCCTACCCACTGACTGTAGCCGCCGCCGCTGTTGGTGACCATCAAGCCATAGCGGCCGTTGCTCAAGAGCAGAGTCCTGGGCGTGGCGGTATGGGGTGTGGTAAAGGTGCTTGCGGCCGGGGCAACCAGGTCGATATCCAAAAGTACCGGCTCACTTTGGCGCGTCGAGATCAGGTGCAAGGGCGGCAGGGCCGGGATGCGCTCCTGCAGTAGGGCCTCAAAGGCACGCACCCGCGAGTCGCTATGAAAACGGCGCGGGAACGGGTTTCCATGCAGGAAGTTGGTCAAGGCCAGAAACGCCATGCCCTGGTGATGGGCCATATAGGCCGCGACAATCACCCCGCGCCTGCCCTCACGCTGCGTTTGCCGGCTGAAATCCATGGCCTCGTAATAGCCGTAATCAGCGAGCAGCCCAAGACCGGCCAGTTTTTTCAGGTTCTGCACGGTCGCACTCGGCGCCACGTTCAGGGCCAGCAGGGTGGCGTAGGGAGCAACGACCAGCTGTTCCTCCAGACCGCGTTTCAAGCCGAGGGCGGGTACGCCGAAGGCCTTGTACTGATAGGTCTTGTTGAGGTCAAGATCGGCAAAGGCGGACTCGGAAATGCCCCACGGCACAGAACGCAGGCGGCCGTAAGCGATCTGCACCGCCACCGCTTCCCGGGCCGCCTTGTCGAGTAGCGAGTTGCCGTAGGAGCATTGGAACAAGAGCGGCATCAGATATTCGAACATGGTGCCGGTCCAGCTCAGCAGCACCCGCTGCCGGTCGATAGCGCCGTAGGGGCGGCCCAGGGAGAACCAGTGTTCCAAGGGGACGTCGCCCCGGGCAATGGCCACGAAACTGCCTAGCCGCGCCTCACTGGCCAGGAGATCGTAGCTGGAAACGTCCAGGACGTCGGTGGAGACATTGAAGCCGATAGCAAACAGCTTGCGCTTGGGGTCATAGAGGAAGCGCATGTCCAGCGCGGCGGACAGCTCGCGGACGTTGACTATCAATTGTTCCGCCAGCCCCAGGGTTTCCCCGGCCAGCCACTGCGAGGTGGCGAAGGCCGCGATAAGCCGGTCGAGCCAGGGGGCGAGGGTTGATTCGGCCGGCAGAGACGACTCCTCGCGGATGGCGCGCAGAATCGTGATTGAGTCGAGCCGACCATGGGCAAGATCAAAGAGCGATGGCGCCTGCAACAGGTCCTGACGGATGGCGAGCAGGGCCGTTGGCCCCAGGTGGACAAGCTCTTCTTCGGTCTTTTCAGCGAGTATTTCGATCCAGGCGAGATAGCGGTCGCTGTTCTGGACCCAGGCCGCAACCTGTTGTTCAAGCTCAGCAGCCCATGGCGTGGCGCCAACGGCCGCGAGCACCGAGCTGACATTGGTCTGCATCCGCCTTTGCAGGCGCAGCAGTTCGACGAGGCTGGACGGCGGGGCCTGCCACTCAGCCAGGGCTTGGTCAAGGGTCTGGCGACACAGGTTGGGCATACCTTCTGGGCCGGCGGCCTGTTTCAGGATTTCTCCGGTGTCAGCCAGACCGGCAAAGGCTTTGCCGTCCAGGAGGGGGGCGTGCAGCAGCTCGTCAAGACCTTGTTCCAGGGCCCACAGGGCGCCCAGCAGGTTGCCGCTGTCGACGGTGGAGACGTAGCGAGGTTCGAGCGGCGCCAGGGTCTGGATATCGTACCAGTTCAGGAGGTGCCCTGCATAGCGCTCCAAAAGGCCGATGGTTGCCATGGTGCTGGTCAGCTTTTCGACTACCTGGTTAACGGTCAGGTAGCCGCAATCATGGGCTCCCAGGGCGCTGGTCATCCAGAGGCCGATGTTGGTCGGACTGGTCCGCATGGCCAGGCGGTTTTGATGGGCAACCTGATAGTTGTCGGGCGGCAACCAGGAGGTGTCGGCTTTGACAAAGGTCGAGAAATAGCGCCAAGTCCGCCGGGCGACTAGTCTGAGGAAGCGGCGGTCTGTTTCCGACAGCGGTTGGGTTTGTTGCTGCAGAGCGGGGCGCAGGTTCAGGCGCCAACCAAGCAGCGGGGAGAGAAACCACAAAACGAGCCAGGGCGCGGCCTGCAACAGGCTAGCCGGCATGACGCGCCAGATCGCCCAGCCCACCATGACACTGAAGAGGCTCCCCACGGCCAGGCTGGCGACGAAGAGTGGTTGCCTTTGGGAAGCGCTCCAATGGGTTGCCTGCGCCGTCCACTCCAGAAGCCCTCGCCGGGAAATCAAGCGGCGGTAGCAGGCCCGGGCGATGGCATCGAGAGTCACCGCTGCCTGGTGCGGCAGCAGCGCGGCATCGGCGGTCGCCCTGAGAAGATCGTGCAATAGCTTCGACGGGGAGAAGTACTTCAGTCCTTTGCGGGTGGTAGCCATGGTGAAGGGCTGCGCCAAGGGCTGAAAGAGCAGTTGTACGCCAACCACCAGGGTGGCGATCCCGCCGATCCTCGGGGAAACGAGCCAGGAGGCAATCAACAGGCCCAGACTGGTGGCAGGCAACAGACTGCGTCGCAGGTTGTCTACCATCTTCCAGCGGTTGAGCATGGAGAGCGGGTTCGGCCCCCGGCCGCCGGAAGGCTGCGGCACGCTCGGAAAGATCCAGCCCGCGATCTGCCAGTCGCCGCGAATCCAGCGATGGGCTCGGCTGCTGTAGCTTTGGTACCCTTGCGGGAATTCATCAAAGAGCTCAATGTCACTGGCCAGCCCCACCCGGACGTGAGCCCCTTCGATCAGGTCATGGCTCAGCACCCACTCTTCAGGGAACCGTCCCGACAGCACGCGACTGAAGGCGCGCACGTCATAGATCCCCTTGCCATGGTACGATCCTTCGCCACTCAAGTCCTGATAGACATCGGAGACCGCCTGGGAGTAAGGGTCGATGCCGATTGCATCGGCAAAGAGCCGACTGAAGGTCGAGACGCTCGTGCTCGGCAGGGTCGGACTCACCCGCGGTTGGATGATGGTGTAGGAGCCGGGCATGATGTTGCCAGCTGCATCGAAGCGGGGCTGGTTGAGTGGGTGGGCCAGGGTCTCGACCAGCCGGCGGGCTGAGGCGTGCGGCAACTGGGTGTCGCTGTCGAGCGTGATGATGAAGCGGACGTCAGTCAAATGATCCGGGTCGCCCACGTAAACCAGGCGTGCAGCGCTCTCTGGCCGCGTGCCGTCGATCAGGCAATTCAGTTCCTCAAGCTTGCCCCGTTTACGCTCCCAGCCGATGAATTTCTGCTCGGATTCGCTCCAGGTGCGCTCCCGATGGAACAGGAAGAAGCGTTCACCACCATGATTTTGGTTGAGAGCCTCCAGGCAGGCGCTCGCGGTCTGGAGCAAGAGGCTGTCCTCTTCACACGAAAGCGCGTCTGCATCGGTGTAGTCCGTGAACAGGCCAAAGAGCAGATTTGCTTCTTTGTTGGCCAGGTAGCGGATCTCAAGCTTCTCCACCTCGGCGCGGATCGTCTCCGCGTTTACCAGCATCATCGGCACGACCACCAGGGTGCGGAAGGCATCGGGAATCCCCGTATCCTTAAAATCCATCTTGGGCAAGGAACGGGGTGGCAGCAGGCGCGTGATCAGGTAATTGACCGCCTCGATCGCTAGCTGGCTGACTGGAATCACTAGGAGCAGCAGCAGTCCAAGGTGGCTGGCGGGTGATGGCCCGGCCAGGCCGAAGCCGGGGGCCAGAGCAAAGACTGCGATTAGAAAAACAAATAGCGCTGAGAAGCCGCCGATGCCGAAGGCGTAGACAACGGCGTGGTGGCGATAGATCCATTCCAGGGCGCGGTAACGGGGCGCTTCACGGCAGGCGAGCAGGCGGGCCAGCTCAGCCCGTCCCTCTCTGGCCAGCCAGGTGCCGACGTGGCTACGCCGTTCATCGGTGGCTGGTTCACGTCCGGCCTGCGTCGCCAACTTTATGACTTGCGCCACGACCTGCTCTTCGGTTTGGGAGGCGCGGCGAGCGAGTTCTTCAATCGTCCGCCGGCATTGATCACGGGTTGCAAAATCCATTTTTGGATAGACCCCGGCCGGATCGCGGCGCAGCATCTGCTCCACCCGGCTGAGCTGCTCAAATATTTCCCGCCAGTCGAGCAGGGCCAGCTGGCGCAAGCTGGTGAAGGCATTGCCGCAGGACAACTGTTCGCTGGTCTGCCGGTTCTGTTCCCGCAAAATGAGGTCGTGCAGGGGGGTTTTGAGCATGCGCTCAAGCCAGCTCTGGACCGGCGACAAGGCAGCCGCCTCGTCGTAGAGCAGACCGACCAACTGCGCCCCGAAATAAGGGCTGGGACATGGCTCCGAGGCAGCAAGTTCCGCCAGGATCGCGAAGAGTTGGTTGGATTCGCGGCGATTGGCAGCGATCAGCCGGTTTGCCCAGAAGTCGGCCAACTGACGTTCGCGCAGATCCTCGAGTGCGGTGACGGCCAGACTCTGAATGCTTTCGATAAGCGCTACGCGCAGCATCTGGGGAATGGCCCAGAGTTCGCCGATGGTAAGCGTGCGCACGGATTGGTGGGCCTCGATAAAGGCCAGGATATTATCCCGGTTCAGGCGCAGTTCGTTATGGGAGACGAGGTCTTTGGCCAGGCCGTAGATGCAGGGCAGCCCCCGTCTGGCACCAGCGGGGATTCCGTTCGATAACCCCTTGATGGGTACTGAACTGAGCCCCCGTCCAACAACAGCGGGGGCTGAACTGGGCCCCCGGTAGGGATCAGAGGCCAGGGTGGGCAGCTGCTGGTAAAAACGTCGGGGAAGGTTCAGCAGGACATCGCGAGCGTTCCCCTCCAGGACGTACTCGTTGTCAAGTATCCAATCGGCAGCCGCCGTGGCTTTCTGTTCCAGGCGACTCGCTGCGGTGAGATCCGCACAGACCTGACGGACCCATTGACGTGATTGTTTGAGCCGCTTGAGCAGTTCGGTCGTGCGCTGCGGCCTTGGGTCCACCTGCTGCTCCCTGGCATGGCGCTGGGCGTGTTCAAGGATCTGGGCCGGGGAAAGCTTTACTTCGAGGCCCCGTGTCTCTGCCCGCCGCTCGCGCTTGGCATGCATGACGAACAGCGCCGGCGGGATATCGCTGCCTTCCCGTAGCAGAGTCATCGGACGCTGTAAAGATTCGACCGGCGCTTGGAGAATCAGGACTGATTCCCCGGACAGGAGCCAACGGCTATGATCGTGCAGTGCCCTTGGTTCGATGTTATGCCTGGAGCGTCGTAGCCATAGTAGAGCTGCAAAGGCGCCGATTGTAGCACAGGTAATGATCAACGTCAGGGAGTTGGAAATGTTCCAGGCTGGAAGGGACTTCGGCCAGGGCAGGAACAGAGCGGCCATTCCGGCAATCCCTCCGAACAGACAGGCGGCAATGGTTAGCCCAAGTGTACGGCGCCAGAGGAATTGATCTGCGATATGAACATCGCCGTCCGCGTCCTTATGAATCAGGGCGGCGCGGCTGAAGCCTTGCCGCCTCAGTTCCCGGAGAGATCTCCGGGCTTCATCTTGTTTTGCGAAGTAACCAATTAGAGTGCCAACGCCCACTATTGTCCTTTAGGTGCACTACGTAGTCTGAGTATCCAACCATGGTGAGAAATTTCACGTGACGGGAAGGCTCGGGAAGGAACTGTGCGGACTGTTCCAGGGGGGATTTGCCAGAGAGGTGAAGCTAGATGACCGGAAGACGTAAGGGGGTTCGAAATGACAAAGAGAAATGATTTCGGACGGTAGGTCAAGTAGTTAACTATACGCTGTTATCAGGTTTATAGCTAGATATATTGTTAGAGGCTGCTAATTCAGGGGGAGGGCGAGAGGTGAGGGGATGATTTAATTCGTTACAGATATTAATGGCAAGGTCGCTTTCCCCCCGAGGGGGTGGTCTTTGTTTGCCCAGCAAATCGGATTGATTAAGCCAAGGCTGGTAGGGGGATTCTTATTGTCGTCGGTGAGATAAAGAAAGGGGGCAGGGCCAAATGAATGACCCTGCCCCATGGTGTACTATGCTGAAGAGATGTTGGTTACGCTTTCCTTTTCCTTCTTATGCATTCACAGCCTGCAACAATGTATCGACCTGCTGCTTAGTCAGGTAGTTTCTCTTGATGGCAATCTCACCGAAGGAGCTGCCGCGCTCACCGTCCTGGCAAAAACTGATCTGGGCAATATCTTCAAGGGTCAACCACTTTCTCATCCGCGCCAATTCTGCAATCTTGCTGGCCTTTAGCATATTGTCTGCTGCAGAAAGATCGAGCTCGTTTTCAAGCATATTTTCAACTGTACCTTCGGTTGCAGTTGCATCGTAAAATTCTCGCTTCAGGTTGATAATCCAGGCCGGGATGGAGATGGCGAAGAAAATGACCCCGGCAATGACCGCCTTCTGCCATACAAATCCTTCCATGGCAACGCCGAAAGGGTAGGCCAGCATGGCGAAATAGAACATTGACAGCACGATGCACATGGCGGTTTTTTTCTCTGGACTAAAACTTCTGGTTGCTTCTGTTTGGGTGTTCATGGCAGACCTCCTTGGTTAGTGTGTTTCCTTTCCTGGTTAGTGTCTCTCGCTACCTCTTCTCTTGCTTTGTTGAAATTGCAAGTATGGTGCCAGTAATCACAAAACAAAAAAGGAAGAATGACAGCCTGTGGATTGACAGAGAAACAACACATAAGGCAGCAGAGCCAAACGGCATCATGCTGCTGATTGTTGCAATTGTGCAATCTAATGGATTGCATGATTGCAATTCTGCAATATGCGGCCCCATTCCGCATCTTTATAGTTGAATGGTAACGATGCCGAGCGCTCTTTGTTGTCGAGTACGCATGTTTTTAAGCAACCCAGCACCCTCGTTTTCAATGGGGTGACAACCTTTGCAGGAACCGCAGTTCAAAACAAAAAGTTGAGGAGCCACTGCTCGTCTTACTCCTTGCATTACCTGCGTTTTCGCAAAGCCCATTGCCCGTTATCCATTTTAATTAAGAGAGGAGAAAGATAGTTTGCAATAATCGGTTCTTATGGTGGCCAGGCCGTGGTTCACATCATTTATTAACAATAAAGACACTATGGCACTACTGTTGCAAGGTGACTCAATAAGATCCCATTAAATGAAAAGAAATGTCGATGTTCCTAAAAAAATTCAAAGGGAGAAAAAATTATGAATACAACAGCGATTGCCCTTTTTTGCTCACGGATATCACCCCGCTTTGACTGCACCCTGAATTTCATGCTGATCACAAGTTCAGAGAGTGCCATAACCGAGCAGCATACCGAAACCATCCGGGACCATATGCCGATCATGAAGGTACGGCGCTTGGCCGATCTTAAGGTGGACACCCTGATTTGTGGCGGAATTGACGAGTCCTCGCGCGAGCATCTTCGTTCCCACGGCATCAAGGTCCTTGCCAACATGAAGGGAGAGGTTGACGATGCTGTTTCCTGTTATATCACCGTACCGGACTGAAGAGGTTCATACACTTGAGTCAACGGCCTATAAGGTTATCAAGGCGTTCCCTTGACCGTCTGGCTCACATGTCATATCTCTTTCACCCCGTGGAGATCAACTGCTCGGTTTGATTTAGAATTGGAATAATTCGTAAGAGCGCTGCAGATATTTTTGACAAGGCCGCTTTCCTTTCGAGGGGAGGCGGTTTTTTTATTGGTGTGGGGGTAGTGTGTGTGGCAGATATATAGGCAATAAAAAAGGCCTTCAAGGAAACCCATGAAGGCCTTAGTGCCACTTGTGGCGGGGCCGACCGGGCTCGAACCGGCGACCTCCGGCGTGACAGGCCGGCGTTCTAACCAACTGAACTACGACCCCGCAGAAAATCTCTTTTCTTTATGTGGTGGGCGGTACAGGGATCGAACCTGTGACCCCCGGCTTGTAAGGCCGATGCTCTCCCAGCTGAGCTAACCGCCCAACAAATTGTAGGCGAGTATTTAACAAGTGGCCCCTGTTAAGTCAAGATATTTTGAGCTAAAAACAAACAAAAGGCGAAACTGTTCAGGTTGATTAGACGACTGTTAGGCAAAAGATGACAGAAATAAACAAGGGGGAGTAATCGGCATAGAGTTAGTACCGCCCTTCGGCTTCGCTCAGGGACCACCAGTCCTTCAGCCTAAATGACTTAAGGGACTTAGAAATTATAAAAGTACCGTTTATCTTTTACGTCATGCCAGCATGGTCCTAGCTGGCATCCAGCAAAGAACCTGGATTCCGGCTAAAAACATGCCGGAATGACGAACTCTATGGGAATTGATAAACGGCATATCAATAATTGCCGAGGTCCTAAGTCTATTGACCTGAGTGTGGTTACCAAAAGGCTTCGCCCACGACTCAATGGGCGGCATTAGCAACCGGTAGCACGGCTGGTCCACCATGCAGGATGATATCAGGGCAGAAGAGGGGATCGGCGCAATCCTTGAATAGCGTTTGCCCTGCTTCGAGAACCAGGGCCTTGGTCAGGACGTCATCAACATGGTCGACTAATTCTATGGTGAGGCTGCGTAGGATCTTGGCCGGCACATCCCGCAGATTCCGCTCGTTGTCCTTGGGGATCAGGACATGGGAGATGTTGCCCCGCCGGGCGGCCAGTAACTTTTCAGTCAAACCGCCGATGGGCAGAATCCTGCCCCGCAAGGTGACCTCGCCGGTCATGGCCATGCCTTTGCGGACTGGCACCTTCAGCAGGGCGGAGACAATGGAAGTTGTGATGGTGATGCCGGCAGAAGGGCCGTCTTTAGGGATCGCACCTTCCGGCACATGGACGTGGATGTCAAGTTTCTGGTAAAAATCGGTTGCGATGCCAAGCTGGGCCGAGCGCGAGCGCACATAACTCAAGGCGGCCTGGGCCGATTCCTGCATGACATCTCCGAGTTTGCCGGTGATGGTCAGCTTGCCGCTCCCAGGCATCAAAACCGTTTCTATCTGTAGGAGTTCTCCGCCGACCTCGGTCCAGGCAAGGCCAGTCGCCAAACCAACAGTGTCTTTTTCCTCGGCCAGGCCGAAGCGGTATTTCGGCGTACCTAGAAACTTGGCAATGGCTGCGCTGTTGACCCGAGAGGGCTTGGTCTTTTTATTTCTCAGGCGCTCTCGGGCGATTTTGCGGTAGACACTGGCAATGCTTCGTTCTAGGCTCCGCACTCCGGCTTCGCGGGTATAATTGCGGACGATTTCCAGGATGGCATCGGCGGCGAAGACGACCTCGCCGGCCTTGAAACCGTTGGCCTTCAGCTGTTTCTGGACCAGAAAGTCTTGGCCGATCTGCAGCTTATCTTCTTCAGTGTAGCCGTCGAGCTTGATGATCTCCATACGGTCCTGCAGGGGGGCCGGGATGGAGTGCAGGCTGTTGGCGGTGGTGATAAAAAAGACATCCGACAGGTCATAATCCAGATCGAGATAGTGATCATTAAAGGCCCCATTCTGCTCCGGATCCAGCACCTCGAGCAGGGCGGATGAGGGGTCGCCCCGAAAGTCGGTGCTCATCTTGTCCACCTCGTCGAGGCAGAAGACTGGGTTGTTGACCTTTACCTTTTGCAGAGATTGGATGATCTTGCCGGGCATTGCCCCAATGTAGGTGCGTCGATGGCCGCGGATTTCAGCCTCGTCCCGGACTCCGCCTAGAGAGAGCCTGACAAACTTGCGATTCATCGCCCGGGCCACGGACTTGCACAAAGATGTCTTGCCAACCCCTGGCGGGCCGACCAAGCACAGGATGGGGCCCTTGATCTTTTTTACCCGGGCCTGAACCGCCAGGTATTCAAGGATCCGTTCTTTGGTTTTGGTCAGACCAAAGTGGTCCGCTTCCATGACCGCCTCGGCCTTGATGATGTCAAGGCTGGAGCTGGTCTTTACTTTCCAGGGCAGGCTCAGTATGCAGTCGATATAATTGCGGACCACAGTTGCCTCGGCAGAGGAGGGTGGCATCATCTTCAGTTTTTTCAATTCCTGCAAGGCTTTGTCGTTGGCAGCGGCGGGCAGCTTCTTTTTCTTGATGGCCGCTGCCAGGGCATTGAGTTCGTCGGTGGGGTCGTCTTGGCCGTCGCCGATCTCTTTTTTTATGACCTTGATCTGCTCGGTTAGATAATAATCCCGCTGGTTTTTTTCCATCTTCTTCTTGACTTTGGAGCGGATATCACCCTCAAGGGAGTCGATTTCAATCTCCCGCTGAATGATGGCCAGGACCATTTGAAAGCGGTCCTCCAAAGCAATGGTGCCGAGGATCTGCTGCTTTTCTTCGGTGCCGATCGGCAGGTGGGAGGAAAGGACATCAATGAATTTGGTGGGGTCGTCAATCTTCACGAGCGAATTGACAACCTCGGCTGGGATCTTCTTGTTTTTGGCGGTGTAGTCCTTGAAACTGGCCAGCAATTCCCGACGATAGGCCACGGAATGGTAGCCGCAGAGCTGTCCTTCCTGGAGTTCTTCCGTCTGCACCATAAAGAAATGCGGATTCTGGATAAAACCGATGATTTGCGCTCGTCGTCTGCCCTCCACCAGGGCCTTGATGGTGCCGTCAGGTAATCTTAGCAGTTGCAGGACATTGGCGATGGTGCCGATCTGATTGACGTCCTTGGCCTGGGGTTCATCCACCGCCGAATCGCGCTGGGTGGAGAGGAATATCTCGACCCGGTTAGTCATGGCGTGTTCGAGGGCCTTGATAGACTTACCGCGACCAACAATCAGCGGCGCCACCATATGGGGGAAGATGACGATATCCCGTAGCGGCATCATCGGGCAGACAGTTTGGATGGGGCTTTTTTCAGTCATTATGGTATACGCTCAAGCGCTTTTTTTCTCGTTTTCGTAGAGGACAACCGGATAGTCGCCATTCAGGATGACTTGTTCGCTGATCACACACTCACGGACGTTTTCTTGGGATGGCAGTTCAAACATCACCTCAAGCATGGCCTCCTCCATCACCGAACGCAGGCCGCGGGCCCCGGATTTACGCTTGACGGCCTCCTTGGCGATGGCGGTCAGGGCGCCTTCGGTGAAGCGCAGGCGGACGTGGTCATACTCGAACAGTTTTTCGTACTGTTTGGTGAGGGCGTTTTTCGGTTCGCGCAGGATTTTGATCAGGTCGGTCTCGTCCAATTCGTTCATGGTGGCGATCACCGGCAGACGGCCAACGAATTCAGGAATCAAGCCAAAGCGCAACAGATCCTCGGGTTGGACCATGGCCAGGATTTCGCCCATCTTTTTTTTATTCTCGCTCACCACCTTGGCGCCGAAGCCCATGGACTTGGTGCCGGTCCGTTTCTTGATCACCCCGTCCAGACCCACAAAGGCACCACCGCAGATAAACAGGATATTGCTGGTGTCGATGCGGACATACTCCTGCTGAGGGTGTTTACGGCCACCCTTGGGCGGGATGGAGGCCACCGTGCCCTCGATTATCTTGAGC
Organism: Pseudomonadota bacterium; assembly: GCA_031400755.1. GTDB lineage: Bacteria > Desulfobacterota > Desulfobulbia > Desulfobulbales > VMSU01 > VMSU01. Next base: position 17,439 of record JANNQL010000212.1, read on the forward strand.
AGGGCTTGCTGTACGCCCTCGCCGGAGACGTCCCTGGTGATGGAGGCTGAATCGGATTTGCGGGCGATTTTGTCGATCTCGTCAATGTAGATGATGCCCCGGCAGGCCTTGTCGATGTCTTGGTCTGCGGCCTGCAGCAGGTTGACCAGAATATTTTCTACATCCTCGCCGACATAGCCGGCCTCGGTAAGCGTAGTGGCATCGGCCATGCCAAAGGGTACATTCAGTATGCGGGCCAGGGTCTGGGCCAAGAGGGTCTTGCCGCTGCCGGTTGGTCCGATCAGGATGATATTGCTTTTTTGCAGCTCGACGCCGCCGTCATCCACTAATTTGCTGCTGATGCGCTTGTAGTGGTTGTGGACCGCCACCGCCAGCACCCGTTTGGCATGCTCCTGGCTGATGACGTATTCGTCCAGCAGCGCCTTGATGTCCTTTGGCTTGAGGAGGTTGATGTCGTTGTCAGTGTCGGTTTTGGACTGTTCCTGGCCCTTGTCTTCAAGGACTATTTCGTTGCAGAGTTCAATGCACTCATCGCAGATAAAGACATTAGGTCCGGCGATCAGTTTCTTGACTTCATCTTGTTTTTTGCCGCAAAAGGAGCAAAGTACATGGTCGTCGTTGTTGCGTTTTGCCATCACACACCCTCCAGGTTTTGTCGACGGGTCAAAACTTTATCGACCAGACCGTAGGTCTTGGCCTCAGTGGAACTCATAAAAAAATCCCGCTCCGTGTCGCGTTGGATCCGAGTAATCTTCTGGCCGGTATGCTGGGCCAGGATCTTATTCAAGTCCTGCCGCATCCTTAAGATTTCCCGGGCGTGGATGTCGATATCGGTGGCCTGCCCCTGGAAACCGCCCATCGGCTGGTGGATCATCATCCGCGAATTCGGCAGGGCATAGCGTTTGCCCTTGGCGCCGGCGGCCAGCAATAACGCCCCCATGCTGGCGGCCTGGCCCATGCACAGGGTGGCGATATCACATTTAACATAATTCATGGTGTCGTAGATCGCCATGCCGGCGGTCACTGTACCGCCAGGGGAATTGATATAGAAGGTGATGTCCTTGTCCGGGTCTTCTGCCTCCAAAAACAGCAACTGGGCGACAATAACATTGGCGATGTCGTCGTTGATCCCGGTCCCCAGAAAGATGATCCGCTCCTTCAACAGTCGGGAGTAGATATCATATGCCCGTTCACCCCGCGGACTCTGTTCGACTACCATCGGGATCAGGTTCATGACTCGGCTCCTGCGTCCTGGGCCTCGGCGGCCACGAATTTAATGGTGGTGGCATCGCGCAGGAAGGCCAGGATCTTTTCATTCAGCAATTCGTTCATGAAAGGCAGGATGTTGTTGCGGCCCTTGAAATACTCTTTGACCTCGTCGACCTTCATGCCATACTGCTGGGCGATCCGCTGATAACCTTGAGTGATGTCGTCGTTGCTCAGTTTGATGGCCTCGACCTCGGCGATTTTTTTCAGGATAAAGTCGCCTTTGACCCGCCGTTCCGCTGCCTGTCGGTATGTCTCGGCCAGCTTCTCACGGCTCAGGCCGATTGCTTCAAGGCTTAAGTTCTGGCGTTCAAGATTAGTCTCAAAGTCCTTGGCCAGTGAATCAATTTCATAGGCGACCAGACGGGCTGGCAGCTCAAAATCATGGGCCTCCACCAGCTTCAACATCACCTTGTCGGTGATGTCGCCCTCCATGCCCTTCTCTTTTTCTTTACGGATTTTTTCGCTGATACTTGAGGTTAAATCAGCCATGGTCTTAAAATCTTCACTGACGTCCTTGGCAAAGTCATCGTCAATGGCCGGCAGGATGCGTTCCTTGATGTCTTTAACCGTCACCTTGAATTCCACCTTTTTTCCGGCCAGCATGGTGTTGGCGAAATCGGCAGGGAATTGGACCTCGCGATGAGACTCCTCATCCTTGATCAAGCCAAGCAGCATGTCTTCAAACTCGGAGCCGTTGCGGCCGGAACCGATATCCACCGGGAAGTCATTGCCAGACACATATTTCAGCGCTTCGCCATTTTCGTAGCCTTGGAAATCAATAACGATCAAGTCATCTTTTTTTACGCCACGGTCAGTTACGGCCTGCAAGGGGGCCATTTCCCGCCGGGTCAATTCCAGCGATTTGCTGATCTCTTCCTCGGAGACGCTGATTTCGGGGTGTTCGACCTCGATCCCTTTATAGGTGGCAAGTTCAAATTGTGGTTTGATTTCTACCTCGGCCTCATAAACGAACGAGCCGTCATCACCAAAACTATAGGACTTTATGTCAGGATGGACCACGGCCTCGAGCTTGACCTGCGCCAGGGCCTCGAAATAGGTTTCCTGAATCAGGGTCTCGCTAACTTCGTTTTGTACCCGGTCCCCATAGCTTTTTTCGAGGACCTTCATCGGCACCTTGCCCTTGCGAAAGCCCTTGACCGAGACCTGGTTCTGTAGTTTCTGGTATGAGGCAGCCATTCTCGGGGCGACAACATCTTTTGGTAATGCTATTTTTAACGATTTTCTCAGTGCGCTGAGATCTTCAACCGTGATTTCCATCGAAACCTTCCTTTGTGGTGAGAATTAATTAATAAAATGTATTGGGCCAGGGAATATTTTCTCTATGCCTATAACGTAAAAGACGTCAGACCATCTTCAGTCCGACGTTCTTCGAATCCTTACAGATTGGTGCGAGAGGGGGGAGTCGAACCCCCAACCACTCACGTGGGCTGGATCCTAAGTCCAGTGCGTCTACCAATTTCACCACTCTCGCAATTTGTGCCAAAATAATCAACTTTACCAGACCAGTCAAGGCTGGAGTCTGAAATAAATGGTTCTTCATAATCGCAAGCGTTTATGGCGACTATTGATGGGTACTCCGACATTGTGTTCCAGTCCTATTCGAGGCGTAATGTATAGAAGCAGAAGGCCTGTTGCAAATTGTCTGTTGGCAAATTGTCTTGACTAAGAGGGAGGGATTCCATAGCATGATTTTATGCTGATTTAAGTTATGATTTCTTGCGCTATCACTGCCCGTAAGGCAGTTTGCTTTGAAGCCAATCAGGGAGTTCACGACAACAGAGGAGTTGTGTTATGGACAGAACAGTAAGAGTCGATCGCATCGGGTGTGGAAAAATCAATGGATATTTGTTGCTTTTTGTGACGGCGCTAGTCCTTTATCCCGCCGGTCTTCTGTGTGCGGCTGGGGTAGACTTGGCACAAATGAGTATCGAGGACTTGATGGACATCAAAGTAACCTCGGTGAGCAAAAAGGTGCAGAACCTTTCTGATAGTGCCGCTGCCATTTTTGTCATTACCAACGAAGATTTGCGGCACTCCGGGGTAACGACTATTGCTGATGCCCTGCGCATGGTGCCAGGCCTTAATGTGGCCCGCATTGATGCAAACAAATGGGCGGTGAACAGTCGTGGCTCCAACAGCCGTTTTGCCGACAAACTTTTGGTCCTCGTTGATGGCCGCAGCGTCTATACGCCAAGGTTTTCCGGTGTTTACTGGGAAATACAGGACTTGCTCCTGGAAGATGTGGAGCGTATTGAGGTCATCCGTGGACCGGGGGCGACACTCTGGGGCGCTAACGCTGTGAACGGGGTGATTAATGTCATCACCAAAATTGCGGTGGATACCCAAGGCGGTCTGCTGAGTGTAGGGGGCGGAAATCAGGAACAGGCCTTTGCCGCGGCCCGCTATGGCACCTCCTTGGCAGAGGGCACCTATGCCCGTTTGTATGCAAAGGCCTTTGAAAGGGATGAGTTCAAGTATCAGTCGGGGGGTGATGCCGGTGACGGCTGGGGCAGGCTGCATAGTGGCTTCCGTCTTGACTCAGCGTTGACAGCTAAAGACAGCGTGGCTATGCATGGAGATATCTATAAGAGTGATATTGACCAGCAGATTGATCTCCCCTCTTGGACCTGGTATCCGCCGGAAGGGTTTTCGCAGTTTATCAGTGATACGACCAAGGCCTCTGGTGGCAATCTGGTGACCCGCTGGCAGCATGTCGTGTCATCGAAATCTGACTTTGTCCTGCAAGCTTATTACGACAGGAATGAGCGGCAAGACGCCATTTATCATGACAAACAGGAGAGTTTTGACCTTGACTTTCAGCATCGCTTTGCCGCGAGTGATCGGCACGATATTCTCTGGGGCGCGCGCTATCACTTGAACCAGAGCGATTTTACTAACACAGCGTGGTTAGTAAGTACGCCTGAAGACAGCAGTGACGACCTCTACAGTCTCTTCCTGCAGGATGAAATCATGCTTCTGCCTGAGCGTTTCTGGCTGACCTTGGGTACGAAACTGGAGCATAATGATTCCAGCGGTTATGAGGTGCAGCCCAGCGCCCGTATTCTCTGGACCCCGCATGAAAAACATACCCTGTGGGCGGCAGTGGCCCGCGCCGTGCGTACTCCATCTCAGATTGAACAATTCCTACATCACATTCAGAGAATATTTTCAAACCCCAATAGCTTTGACCCTGCCAGCATGTTTTTCAACCCGTTAAACCCTATGCCGGTTGCCTTGGTCATGAACGGTGATACAGACTTCGGGTCGGAGAAAATGATGGCCTATGAATTAGGTTACCGGGTTGTGCCAGAGCAGGACATTTCAGTGGATGTGGCGTTTTTTTATAATGAATATGACAAATTGCGAGAATTTGAACCACAAGCGCCGACCTTTAACGGGACATATATTGAGCAATTGTATCAGATCAGGAACGCAATTGCCGCTCACTCGTACGGCGGCGAGCTTGCCGTCGTCTGGCAGGCGACTGAAAGGATGAAACTGGATCTTGCCTACAGTTATCTTGACAGTGACATGGACGATGGCGAGCAGGTCGGCCATGAGCCGAGGCACCAGACCTCGCTACGCGGCATGGTCAATCTCCGGCAAGACCTTGATTTTAACTTCTGGCTTCGCTATGTGGACAATGTCAATTCGATTTACTTGGGGGCTGCCAGTGGCGAGTACGATATTGGCGAATATACCACGCTTGATCTTCGCCTGGCGTGGCGACCGGCCTCAACGCTTGAGCTTTCGCTGGTAGGCCAGAATTTGCTGGAGAGCGATCATTTGGAATTTGTCCAGGAAAACTTTACCCGGCCCACTGAAGTGGCGCGAGGGGTTTACGGCAAAATGACCTATGCGTTCTAATGGCATTTTTTTATTTCGATTCGCACTCAAGAAAAATAACGAACCGTGTCTATTGCAGAAATTAAAATCATACAGACCTTAATCGTCCGGCAGGTCCGTTACGGGTTGTTTGCCCTGGCATTGCTATGCTCTCTGCCGACCGGCGTCTTGGCCCAGGCACTTGATGAGTACGCCGTAAAGGCCGCCTTTATGCTTAACTTTGCAAGGTTTATTCAATGGCCTGAGGAAGCTTTTCATGATTCTCAAAAGACGTTAGATCTTTGTGTCGCGGGGGGCCGTATCATCGAGCAGTCTTTCCGGCAGACTATTGATGGGGAGGAGGTTGGCGACAAGACCCTCCACGTTTATTTAGTGTCTGATGACGGCCCCTTTGATGGCTGTGAGATGATTTTTATCAGGCGGGACACCAATCGCTCCGCCCTGTTACGAATTGGCGCCATGGTCAAAGAAAAACCTATTTTGACCATCGGTGAAATGAATGGTTTTGCGAGTATTGGCGGGATAATAAATTTTTTTAATAAAGAAGAGAAATTGTATTTTGAAATCAATCCAGATAGGGCAAGTCAACAGAAATTGAAGATCAGTTCCCGTTTGTTGAATCTTGCAGTTATCGTGGGGGCCAAATGAAATTGAGTCCGATTGGTTCATTTTTTAGAAATTTATCTATTAAGACAAAGCTCCTTTTTCTTTTGAGTTTTACTGCTGGTCTGGCCCTGCTGCTCGTCGCAATCGGACTTGTGTTTCACGAAAAAAGCATCGCTCAAGAACATCTTGTCAGTGAACTCCGTTCCATGGCGGACGTGGTTGCCTTAAATAGTGGCGCGGCCATGTCGTTTAATGATGAACAGGCTGCCACGGAAAATCTGGCCTCTTTGTCTACAAAATCAGAAATTATCGGCGCCGTTCTATATGACAAAAGCGGGGCTGTTTACAGTACCTATAGCCGCAAAGATGTGGTTGTCGGCACTTTGACTGCGAGCCTGCGCAAAGTTTATCCTGGAAAGCAGGCGATACTTGGGGAAATGGCCCGGAGTGGATTTATTCAATACTTAGCAGATGGTTCTATGCACATTGTTCGTCCGGTCATGGTGCAAGGTGCGCTGCTTGGCGCTATCCATCTGGTTGATGACATGGGTCAAATGCGCAGCCGGCTACATGCCTATTACACTGTTATGGTCGTTATCATGGTCGTCACCCTTATGTTCGTGCTTTTTTTGGCGAGCCGGATGCAGAAATTATTTACCGATCCGATCTTTGAATTGATGCAATCCATGAGGATGGTGACCGCTGAAAAAAAATATTCCGTGCGGGTAACGAAACAGAGTGATGACGAGTTTGGCATTTTGATCGACCGCTTTAATGACATGGTAGGTGAGGTCCAGGTCCGGGATGAAGCCTTGCAGGAGTACAGTTCAGGTCTTGAGCTGATGGTTGAAGTGCGCACGGCTGATCTCTCCCTGGCCAAAAGAGATCTTGAAGAAATGGTAGTCCGTCTTGAGAAGGCCAAAGAAGCAGCCGAAGCAGCCAGTCAGGCCAAGAGTGAATTTTTGGCCACCATGAGCCACGAGATACGAACGCCGATGAACGGCATCATTGGCATGACAGAGTTGCTGCTGGGGACCGATCTGGAGGACCGCCAACTTAAGTTTGCCAAAACTATCCAGCGTTCTGCTGACTCCCTTATGGCCATTATAAATGACATCCTTGATTTTTCTAAGATTGAGGCCGGTAAGCTTGAGATTGAGAATATCAACTTCAATTTGTTGGAGTTGATTGAGGACATAGCGGAAATGATGGCAGAGCGGGCCCACTTAAAAGGGCTTGAGTTGATTTCGGCACTTTCTTCTGAGTTGTCGTCGGGCATATTCAATGGTGACTCGAACCGTTTGCGTCAGGTCCTGGTCAACCTGCTGGGAAATGCCATCAAGTTTACCGAATCGGGAGAGGTGCTGGTCCGTGCCCTGGTGGCAAATAAAACAGGCAATAAGGTTACCATTCGTTTCGAGGTGGAAGATACGGGGATTGGCATAGCTCCCGACAAGCAGAAGAGTGTTTTTGAGCTCTTTTCCCAAGCGGACAACTCTACGACTCGAAAGTATGGGGGGACCGGGTTGGGACTTGCCATATGCCGGCAGTTGGTGCACCTGATGGGAGGCGAAATTGGGGTTGAGAGTGCGTCGGGCAAGGGCTCCATCTTCTGGTTTACGGTCCCTTTCGTCTGTTTTGCCGAACAAAAAAATGATGACGAAAAGCTTGTTGGAAGTTTGACTGGTCTGCATGTGCTGATTGTTGATGACAATGCCACCAATCGGACAGTACTTGAGGGACAGCTGAGTTCCTGGGGGCTGACCAGCGATTCAGCCGAAAATGGCGCTCAGGCTTTGGAGATTTTGCAACGGGCCAAAGTTGACAGGAAGGCATATGATATTGCTTTGCTTGACTGGCATATGCCTGAAATGGATGGCATAGAATTGGCGAGCCGTATTCGCGCCAATAAGGAGATCAATGACATACGCCTGGTGATGCTTAGTTCCGCGGCCTACGATGGAGAACCGACAAGGGCGATCCAGGCCGGGGTTGAACGCTACCTGGTCAAGCCCGTGCGCCAGAATATCCTTTTTAGCAGCCTGCTGGCTTTGATGTCGAAAGCACCGGCGGACAAGGCTGAGAAAGTGCATGCTGCTGCTGGTCCAGCCATTGAGACGGAGGGCATTGCCGCCCGTATTTTGCTGGTTGAAGACAATCTGGTCAATCAGGATGTTGGGCGGGAAATGCTCGAAAAATTGAAGTGCCAGGTGGATATGGCAGAAAACGGAATGGTTGCTGTTGCGGCGGCGGCAAAAGTTGCGTATGATCTCATTCTGATGGACTGTCATATGCCTGAAATGGATGGGTTTGACGCTACCGAGGAAATCCGACGGCAGGAATCGGCCAGTGCCGGAAAGAGACGGGTGCCTATAATCGCTTTGACTGGCGATGTCGTCAAGGGTATCGAGGAGAGATGTCAGAATGCCGGGATGGATAGTTATTTGAGTAAGCCATTCTACATGAATGATCTCCGGAAAATTCTGGGGCAATGGCTAACAGTCAGGAGCGCCCCGGAAGGAATCCTGGGTAAAGATTCGACGGAAAAACCTAGCTAAACGGAACAAAATTCGTTCTCGATAAAGACGACTCGGCGCCTTTAATTCACCCTCCACTCTTCGCCAATGATTCTCAGGCAGAGACACAAATCAATTGACATCCCACCAGTTCCTTGATAGCTATTGAAGTTTAATTTTTCTGCTCTGAAGACCCTCCCCTCACCAGTTTTGCATAGGACATTCCATGAGCCTTGACAAGGACAATTTTAAACCAGCGGCCCGCGCCACCCTGATCGGCAGTCTGCCGGTGACGGATTACGCCCAGGCCCTTGAACTGATTATGGCCCACACCCCTGATATCCCGCTCTGGCCGCAACTGCCGTCCAATCCTCTGGAAAGGATGATGAATCAATTTGTCGAAGGCCTGCCTGGTGTTGTTGAGACCGATGGCAAGACCTATTTCGATCTCTCCGCCGCCGATTTTGAGGCCGAGCAGTTGGCTTTTTATGAGGAATACTTGGCCGTTGCCGATGACCCAGCGAGCCTGCCATCTTCACGGTTTAAGGTTTCGGAATCGAGGGCCAGGGGCATTTACGAGCTCAAAAAGATTGCCTGTCAGTGTCCTGAGGTCATGGCGTTGAAGGGCCAGGTCACTGGACCGTTCACCCTGCTCACCGGCCTTGCCGATGCAGATCACCGTCTGGGTTATTACAATCCGACCTTCCGGGAGATGGCGGTCAAGGCCCTGGCCATGAAGGGGGCCTGGCAGGTGGAGTTTCTCAAGGAACTGCAGCGTCCGGTCATCGTCTTTATCGATGAGCCGGCCCTGGCTGGTCTGGGCTCATCGGCCTTCATCAGCATCGCTAAAGAAGATATTGCCCAGGACTTGACTGAAGTGATCAGTGCTATCAAACAATCCGGCGGGCTGGCCGGCATCCACGTCTGCGCCAACACTGACTGGAATTTTTTGCTGGGCCTTGACCTCGATATCCTAAGCTTTGATGCCCACGGCTTCTTTGACCGACTCATTACCTGTAAGGAACAAATCCATGCCTTTCTGGCACGGGGCGGGGTGCTGGCCTGGGGTATCGTGCCCACCGGCGATGTCGAGACCATCATGAACGAAAGCTGCGAGTCCCTGGTCGCCCTCTGGGAGAGGCAAACTGACCTGCTGGTCGGCGGGCAATGGGACAAGGCCGCCATCGCCAGTCAGAGTATGATTACCCCGAGTTGCGGCACCGGGGCCATTTCTCTGGAAGCAGCCAAACAAGTCCTGGCCTTGACCCGGGATGTCTCAACGGCCATCCGTGGACGCTACTAATCAATTACGAATTACGAATGATAAATTACGAATTAATCGTTAACTTCCATCATTTGTAATTCGTAATTCTCAATTCGTAATTTTAATAACATACTCACCATGGATGAATTAAATCAGGTATTGCAACAACGGCGACAAAAATCGCAGGAATTGGCCGATCTTGGCGTTAACCTGTATGCCAATGACTACCGGCCATCACATTCCATCCGCGAGGTGCTGGCCAAGGCTGAGGAGAGTGGCGCCACCTATCAAGGCGAAGGGCCGGAATACGCCATTGCCGGACGCATCATGACCGTGCGTAATTTTGGCAAGGCCGCTTTTTTGCACTTGCAGGACGCCTCCGGACGGATGCAGGTCTATGTCAAAAAAGATGCAGTGGGTGACGAGGCCTATGCCATCTTTAAAAAGCTCGATATCGGCGATATCGCCGGCTTCAAAGGCCCTCTGTTCACCACCAAGACCGGCGAGCTGTCGATTGCCGCTAACATCGTCAAGCCGATCACCAAATCCCTGCGGCCCCTGCCTGAAAAATTTCACGGCCTGACCGATGTCGAGACTAGGTACCGTCAGCGCTACGTTGACTTGATCGTCAACCCCGAAGTCAAGGACACCTTCAAGAAGCGGGTGGAGATCATCCGTCTGGTGCGGGATTTTTTGAATAACCGGGGCTTCATGGAAGTCGAGACGCCGATGATGCACCCTATCTCCGGTGGCGCCACTGCCAAGCCCTTCCAGACCCACCATAACGCCCTCGACATGAAGCTCTACCTGCGGGTTGCCCCGGAACTCTACCTGAAGCGTCTGCTGGTGGGCGGCTTCGAGCGGGTCTTTGAGATCAACCGTAATTTCAGGAACGAAGGCCTTTCTACCCGTCATAACCCGGAATTCACCATGCTGGAGTTCTATCAGGCCTACGCCACCTACCATGACCTGATGGACCTGACCGAAGAGATGATCTCATGGATCGCCGCCGAGGTGGTAGGCACCACCCAGATCACCTATCAGGGCCAGGAGGTGGACTTGACCCCGCCCTGGCGGCGCTATACCATGGATGAGGCCCTGACCGTCATCGCCGGTATCCCGGCCGAGGTCCTGGCCGATTCGGTCCGGCTCATGCAGACCGTCAAGGACCACGGCATCGCCCTCGATGCCAGCGCCGGACCAGGCAAGGCCAAGACCGAATTGTTTGAACTGCTGGTTGAAGAGAAACTGATCGACCCCACCTTCATCACTGCCTATCCCACCGAGGTCTCACCCTTGGCCCGCCGCAATGCCGATGATCCCTTGGTGACCGACCGTTTCGAGCTGTTTATCACCGGCCGCGAAATCGCCAACGCCTTCAGCGAATTAAATGACCCTATCGACCAGCGTCAACGGATGGAAAAGCAGATAGCCGACCGTGGCGATAACGATGAGATCTCCCCGGAACTGGACGCCGATTTTCTGCGCGCCCTGGAGTATGGCATGCCGCCGGCCGCCGGCCAGGGCATCGGCATCGACCGCTTGGTCATGCTGCTGACCGACAGTCCCTCGATCCGGGACGTTATCTTCTTTCCCCATCTACGGCCCGAAAGCGCGGGGAATTGAGCCATGCGTTTTGAATGGTTTGTCTGTCTCCGTTATCTGAAAGCAAAGCGGAAGCACAACTTCATCTCCCTGATTTCCATCATTTCAGTGGCCGGCGTCGCCATCGGGGTCATGGCCCTGATCATCGTGCTCGCCGTCATGACCGGCTTTACCGATGAATTGCGGGACAAGATACTCGGTATCAATTCCCACATCGTCGTCCAGAGGCTTGACCGTCCGATCAGCGATTACGCCGACATACAGAAACAACTGGCGACGGTGCCCGGCATCGTCGCCACCACCCCCTATGTCTTCACCCAGACCATGATCACCAGCGGCGACGCCGGCACCGGCGCCATCCTGCGTGGTATTGATCCCGAGAGCGCCAATCGGGTCCTTGATTTGGACCGTCACCTGAAGGGCGGTAGGATCGCCGATCTGGTGACACCCCAAGAAGCTGGGCGTCTGCCCGGCATCATCCTTGGGGCTGAACTGGCCAAGCAGCTGCGGGTCTTTCAAGGCAGCCGTATCCGTTTGATGTCAACAGGTGGCGCCCTCTCCCCGATCGGCGTTCTGCCCCGGATCAAGACCTGCGAGGTCATCGGCATCTTTAAGACCGATATGTATGAATACGATTCCTCCATGGCCTATGTGTCGCTGCCGGTGGCCCAGGACTTTTTGGAGTTGGGCGCCGATGTCCATGGGGTGGAGGTCAGGTTGGCCGATATCTTCAAGGCCCACGGCATGGCGCGTCAAATTGAAAAACAGCTGGGGCAGGGCACTGTTGCCCGGGACTGGATCAGCATGAACAAGAGCTTGTTTTCGGCGCTCGAACTTGAAAAGAAATCCATGTTCATCATAATCACCCTGGTGGTGATCGTGGCGGCCTTCAATATCGTCAGTACCCTGATTATGGTCGTGATGGAAAAAAACAAAGACATCGCCATCCTCAAATCCATGGGGGCCAATGCTGCCCAGATCATGAAGATTTTTATCTATGAAGGCCTGATTATCGGACTGTCCGGCACCATTGCCGGCGTTGGTGGAGGACTGTTTGTCTGCGACATCCTGCGGCGCTATAAATTTATCAAACTGCCGGACGTCTATCCCATCTCTACCCTGCCGGTCGAGGTCGTGCCCCAGGACGTCTTGCTGATTTCGGGCGCCGCCGTTATCATCACCCTCTTGGCCACCCTCTATCCCTCCTGGCAGGCCGCCAAAATCGATCCGGCCACGGCCCTGCGTTATGAGTAATCAAGAGACGCCGCTCCTACAGGCCAGTGGGATCAACAAGTCTTTTCAAACCACGGTCACCATTGAAATTCTCAAAGACCTTGAGCTCAGCATCAAAAATGGCGAGATGATCGCCATTGTCGGGGCCTCCGGCTCCGGCAAGACCACCTTGTTGAACATCATCGGCACACTCGAACGCCCGGATGCCGGCACCATCCATTACCAGGGCGCAGATATCCTGGCCAGGAGTGATAAGGCCCTGTGCCGCTTCCGTAACCAGTCGATTGGTTTTATGTTTCAGTTTCATCATCTGCTGCCGGAATTCAATGCCCTGGAGAATATTATCATGCCCGGCATCATTGCCGGTCGTGACCGCAAAGAACTGAACCAGACGGCCCATGAACTGCTCGCTAAGATGGGCCTGGCCAACCGGGCCCAACACAAGGTGGGCGAGTTGTCCGGCGGTGAGCAGCAGCGCGTCTCGCTGGCCCGGGCCTTGATCATGAAGCCTGCCCTCCTCCTGGCCGACGAACCTACCGGCAACCTTGATCCACAGGCCGGCTTTAAGGTCTTTGATCTCATGGCCGAGATGAACCAGCAGGCCGCCGTCTCTACCGTCATGGTGACCCACAATTATGAGTTGGCCAAACGGATGGACCGCTGTCTGACCTTGACTGGTGGTAGGCTTGAGGGGTAAGGTGGTTTGAGCTTAGGAGCCGTTACGAAATAACTTGTGCAATTCTGACTATTCCTTTACGGCTCCTTACTCTGTTCAGTCCCCCCCTTGAGGGGGATGCCGATTTGGCTAACCTGAATGACCAGGTTATTTGTTTACAACGGCTTGGCATACAGCGGATGATCTCATAGGGAGACCTCTGCCTTGTTCGCATTTTAACAATAGGGAAGGAGCCAGCCCTCAAGGCGCACGTTCCTTTTTTCCCTGCAAAAAAAATAGGTGGCAAATTGGTAAAACCAAATTATCAATATGAAAAGCGTCAGCGAGATTTAGCAAAGAAAAAGAAGAAAGAAGAAAAAAAGCTGGCCTCTTTGGAGAAAAAAAATCTCCAGCCAGACGCCGATGCAGAGCGCCCTGCGGAGGAAGGGGCAGAATAATGTAGGTTTTCGGGTCTTGATTCCCGCCCTTTACCGAAGATTTTAGAAGTCAGCCTCGTGGGGAGGCTGGTACTATTACATGAGGAGACTGATATGGCAGGTCAAGCAGTGAACGGCACGGTAAAATGGTTCAACGATGAGAAGGGGTTCGGGTTCATTGAGCAGGAAGGCGGCAAGGATGTCTTTGTCCATCATAGCGCCATTGTCGGTACAGGACGGAAGACGCTCGCTGAAGGCCAGAAGGTCACCATGGTGGTCACCCAAGGTCAGAAAGGCCCCCAGGCTGAGAATGTGACGCCGGTCTGATAAACCTTTGTTGCAGTTAATGTTGGCCCGCAGGTTTGTTTGGGCCGGTGGTGCATCTGCCTTGAGGGCCGGAAGGAGTTGCTGAAATTCGGTGTCGTTTTGTTGGGTTTGCATGTCCAATTGGGGGCCTCGCGTATCCCTGAATTGCGATTGAAATTCCATCATGGATACGGTACAAGTGGACTGTTTTTACCCCCGCTGACTGAGGGCTGTTTTTATCTGGGCAGCGTTTTTAAACAATAATCGTTCGTTGCCTGGTCTCATATTTTTCAGGTAAAGGGTCAAAGGTAGAAGGTCGATGCTAAGCCAACAACTTCAGATACTCAGCACATTTAGTAAATTTAGAAACTTATCGCAACGTGGGTCTCTTGCATGGTCGTTGGCTGCGCTGTTACTTACAGGCATTGCCATCTTTGCCCCGATCAGCGCCTTTGCCGAGGAGACGACGACAAAAAACTCGACAGCTGTCCTGCCCGTCAAGATCAATGCCGGGGGCGAGGCCGCCGCCCTCACTCTGGAGGTAGATCAGGCCCTGTATGCCGCTGCCTCCAGCCTGGGATTCAAGGTGTTGCCCCGCTCCGAGGCCCAGCAGGTTGTCGATTATAACGGCGTTTGGCCGCCTACGATTACTGCCCTCGGCAGCCTTCTTCCCGAAAACACTGATTACTTGCTGACCGGCAGTCTGACCAGGACCGGCGTTGCCGTCTCCATCGATATGGTGGTCGTTGACGCCCTGGCCCCCAGCCAGGTCAAATACTTCTTTGATGAAGGCAAGGCCAGCGATCTGGCCACCATTTTCATTCGTCTTACCAAGAATATCCAGGCCTTCACCAACCGCCATACCCGAATCAGCAGCATCACCATCAGCGGCAACAAGAAGATCGAATCAGGCGCCATCATCCATAAACTCAGTCTGAAGAGCGGCGACCAATACGAGGCAGCCACTCTGCGTCAGGCAATCAAGGACATCTACAAGATGGGCTACTTCGATAACGTCGTCGTCCAGATGACGGAGGCGGCGGAGGGTAAGGACCTGACCTTCGAGGTCACCGAAAAACCGGTGGTCGGCCAGATCACGATCAACGGTGAGGATGAACTGAAGGAAGATAAAATCCGTGAGGTCATCAAGGTGACGGCCAACAATATTATCAGCACCCAGGATGTCCAGAAGTCAGCCGAAGGGATCATGCAACTTTACAAGGACGAAGGGTATTACAACACCACGGTTGATCCCGGCACGGAGACCACCAAGACCGGCAAGGTGGATGTCACCTTCACGATTAAGGAAGGCCGCAAAGTCTATGTCAAGGACATTACCATCACCGGTAATGCCACCTTCAAGAGCAAGGCCCTGGTAAATATCCTGCAGACCTCGAAGAAAGGCTGGCTCTCCTGGCTGACCGACAGTGGTATTCTGAAACGCGACCTCTTGGCCCAGGACGCCGATCGCATCGTCTCCTACTATAACAATAACGGTTTTATTGATGTCAAGGTGAGCGAGCCAGAGATCACCCAGAAAGACGAGTGGCTTTATATCAATTTCAACATCTCTGAAGGCGACCGTTATCGGGTCGGCAGCCTGGATCTGGTCGGTGACTTGCTGGAGGACAAAAGCACCCTGGTGGGCTTGACCAAGATCATTCATGAACCGTATTTCAGCCGTATGACCCTGCGCGACGACGTACTGAAGCTCACCGACCGCTACGCCGAAAAGGGCTATGCCTTTGCCGAGGTCATTCCTGTCACCAGCAAAGATGACGCCAATAAACGGGTCAATGTCACTCTCGACATCAAGAAGAAGGAATTGGTCCACATCAACCGCATTGTGATCAAGGGCAACTCCAGGACCCGCGACAAGGTCATCCGCCGCGAGATAGAGGTCAAGGAGAGTGGCCTCTTCAACTCGGTGGCGCTGAAGAGGAGCCAGGAAAGATTGAACCGGCTGGAGTATTTCGAGTCGGTGGAGATCAACCCGGTACCGACCATGGATGAGAGCCTGATGGACCTGCAGGTGGATGTAAAGGAGAAGGCGACCGGCAACTTCAGTATCGGCGCGGGCTACAGCTCGGTGGACAGCTTCATGTTCATGTCTGAGGTCAGTCAGAACAACTTCCTGGGCAAGGGCCAGCGGGTGGCCTTAAAGGCTAACATCAGCGGCATCAGCAACCAGTATAGTTTTAATTTCACCGAACCTCATCTGGCGGACAGCAAGTTGCTGTTTGGCTTCGATGTCTACAACTGGATGCGCGAATATGACGATTTTACCAAGGATTCCCAAGGGTTTGGCCTCCGCTTCGGCTATCCGGTTTGGGGTAGATGGAAGCTGTCCACCGGTTACACCTTTGAAGACAGTACGTTAAGCGAGGTGGCAGACTCCGCCTCCCAAATCATCAAGGACTCCATGGACATCAATATCGTCAGCGCCTTAGGCTTAGGTTTCTCTCGCGATACCAGGGACAAGCTGACCGACCCCGGTACCGGTTCGCTCTACTCCATCAGTTCAAAGTACGCTGGCGGCTTTCTGGGCGGTGATGCTGAATTCACTAAGTTTGAAGGTTCCAGCAGCTGGTTTTTTAAGATCCCATGGGACTCGACCTTCCACTACAAGTTAGCCGGAGGCTATGCCTTTGCCAACTCAGGCGACAAGCTGCCGGTCTTTGAAAAATTTTATCTGGGCGGCATGAATTCGATCCGCGGTTTCAAGTCATCCCATATCAGTCCCTACGACCCGGTTACTGGGGATAGGATCGGCGGTGGCAAGATGTGGTATTCCAATGTCGAATGGATATTCCCCCTGGTCAAGGATGCCGGTCTGAAAGGTCTTTTGTTTTTTGACTCCGGCAATGTCTACGGCGAGCATGATGACTGGGATTTAAGCGAGATTAAAAAAAGCGTTGGCGTTGGTTTTCGTTGGTTGTCGCCGATGGGGCCGTTGCGTTTGGAATGGGGTTACAACCTCGCACCTACTGATAAAGAGGAACAAAGTAATTGGGATTTCAGTATGGGCGGATCATTTTGAGGCTGTCCTAATAAGGTTAAGGTCGCGTTGCGCACACCATCCCCCAATGCCGTTGACTTAAGGTGCAGGCGTTGCCTTACGCCGTCACCCCGGCGAAGGCCGGGGTCCAGAACATCTTTAAAATACTGGATTCCGGCCTTCGCCGGAATGACGACCACAATTTTTCACTGCGGTTTGAGCGCTTAAGTCAACGGCATTGCACCATCCCCCCCTGGAGGAGGCGCCGCTATGCTCATCTACAAATGCTTAATCTTTTTTCTTCCCCTGTTATTTATTGTCGCAATCAGCTACGCCCAAGGCCGCACCGATGATCGACCACCAGCTGTTGCCGGCCTGTTTTATCCTGGCCAAGCGGAGGAACTCGGGCGGGTGCTCACTGATTTGTTCGCCAAGGCTGTCGGCCACAATGACCTAAAAGATGTGGCCGCCATTATCGTTCCCCATGCCGGCTACGCCTACTCGGGGGAGGTTGCGGCCTCAGGCTTCAATCAGCTTGATCCGGAAAAGGTCTACGACAATATCTTCATCCTCGGGCCCAGTCATAAGGTCGGCTTCGAAGGCGCGGCAGTCTATAGCGCTGGAAATTTCCTGACCCCCCTTGGCCGGGTTGAGGTCAATCGGGAACTGGGGAAAGCGCTTGCCGAAAAGTCCCCGGCCTTCTCGACCCGGACCGATGCCCACGCCCTTGAACACAGTGTCGAGGTGCAGCTCCCCTTCCTTCAGCAACATTTGCATAGGCCCTTCCGGATCGTACCCATTGTTCTCGGCGCCAACAAACCTGAGACCTGCCGGCAGATCGCCGAAGCGCTCCTGCCCTACATGAAAGGCGAGAATCTCTTCGTCATCAGCACCGATTTTTCGCACTACCCGGCTTACGAGGATGCGGTCAGGGTGGACAAGGCGGTTGCCGACAGCATTGCCTCCAACTCTCCAGACGCCTTGATCAAAACCATGCGCTCCTTTGAGCACTCCGGCATCAAGAATCTTGCCACCCCCCTTTGCGGCTTCTCCGGGGTTATGACCTTGCTCTACATGACCTCCGCAGCCGGTGGCGACATCGCCTATCATCCCATCCAGTATAAGAACTCGGGCGATGTGGCGATTGGCGACAAGGAAAGGGTGGTTGGCTACCACGCCATTGCCGTCACCCGGCAGTTGCAAGTGGCCGCCACCGCATTTGAACTCTCCCCTGAAGACAAGAAGACCTTGTTGGCCCTGGCCCGCCATACCGTTGAACGCTATGTGCGCTCAGGTAGCCAGGCCGAGGTCGAACCCGGCCTCATCACCGACACCCTTAAAACCAGGGGCGGGGCCTTCGTCACCCTCAAAAAGCGTGGCCAGTTGCGGGGCTGCATTGGCCGCTTCGAGGCCACAGATCCTCTGTACCAGGTGGTGCGAGACATGGCGATCGCCTCGGCAAGCCAGGACTACAGGTTTAAACCCGTCAGTGAAGACGAGATCAAGGACCTCAAGATCGAGATCTCCGTACTGACGCCAATGCGGCAAATCAATTCGATTGACGAATTCGAACTCTACCGGCACGGGATCTACATCCGGCAAGGGCTGCGGTCCGGCACCTTCTTGCCCCAGGTCGCCCGTGAGACTGGCTGGACCAAGGAAGAGCTCTTCGGCCACTGCGCCCAAGACAAGGCCGACATCGGCTGGGACGGCTGGAAGAATGCGGAACTCTTCGTCTACGAAGCCCTTATCTTTGGCGAACAATAAGCAGGTAATCGGCAGTCATGACGGCCCTGGATGAACGGGGAATGTGGGGTTGGCCCGGAGCCCGGCGGCCCATCCCGCCGGGGGTGCCCTGGTCGTGCCAGTCTTGTTGCCTTGGGGCGACTTCGATTACTCCCCCCAGATCGTCCTCTTCGGGAATTTCTTTCGGTTGAGAGTTCTTTGCAATCCTGATATTTTGTCAACAGGAATGACGGAGGTACAGTCAATGGGTCACAAACCAAAAAATTTCTACCCCCAAGAAAAGGTCTCTGGCCCTATGCCGCCTCCAGCGAAGGCCCTTGTGCCGGAGGACAACCCAAGCATTGCCCTGGTAATCAAAAGCGACACCGACGGCTGCGAACAGGCGATTTGTGAGATGATTGCCCACAACACCGACGAAGGCGTCCCCATTGAAATTATCCACAAAGGGGTGGGCGATATCTGCAAGACAGACATCTTTACTGCGGCAACCGGTAGCCGCCTGATCCTTGGTTTCAATGTCAATGTCCTTCCCAGGCTTGCGGAATTATGTCTGGAACAGAATGTGGAAATACGCCTCTATTCCATCATCTACAAACTGCACGAGGACTTGAAGGAAATTGCCCGAAGCCTCCTGCCTCGTGAGGCAGACGAAAAATTTTTGGGTAGGGCAAAGGTTGTCACCCTCTTCAAAAGCAGCCGGAAGGGTATTATCCTCGGCTGTGAAGTTGAAAAGGGCAGGCTGCAGTTGGGAGATAAATTTCGGATTATTTCGGCGATGGGACCTGTCTACTCTGGCGCAATCTCCTCAATGCATATTGAAAAAGATAGGGTCAGCAAGGCTACACGCGGGCAGCAGGTGGGCGTAAAAATCGATGATTTTAGAAGTGTTCGAGTGGGTGATATCGTTGAAAGCTATCAAGTTGTTTTCGATCGGAATAACCCTAAATGGCGGCCAAGCGGCAAAATTATGCATCTGTAAAGCTTTTCATTGCCTGCGGTCAAGTCTGGCCGCTGATGACAATTATAGCGTTGAGTAGCTTGCGATCACATGCCGATGCCGGCGATGGCGGCGCCACAGTCGGGGCAGGCCCCAGTGCGGATACGGTTGCTGTTGATGGTAAAGCCGTAGCGTTCGATAAGCAAGGCCTTACAGGATGGGCACCAGGTATTCTCGCCGCCTTCGCCGGGGACGTTGCCTTCATAGACGTATCTCAGCCCGGCGGCGTGACCGATATCGCGGGCCTTGCGCAGGGTGTCTACCGGTGTCCGGGGCCGGTCGGTCAACTGGTAGGTGGGGTGAAACTGGCTGACGTGCCAGGGGGTGTCTTTGCCCAGGTTGGTATTGATGAAGGAGGCGATGCCCTGTAGTTCCTTATCTGCGTCGTTGAGTCCCGGGATGATCAGGGTGGTGATCTCGATCCAGATCCCCTGCTGGCGATATTCGATGATCGAGTCGAGGACCTCGGACAGGCGGGCATGGACAATGTCGCGGTAGAATCCCTCGGAAAACCCTTTCAAGTCGATATTGGCGGCATCCAGATAGGGCGCGATTATCGTCAGCGCCTCCTTGCTGATGTAGCCATTGGTGACAAAGATATTGCGCAGCCCGGCCTCTTGGGCGAGGCGGGCGGTGTCGTAGGCGAACTCGTAGAAGATGGTCGGCTCGGTGTAGGTGTAGGAGATCGAGCGGCAATTGCTGCCCCTGGCCCGCCGCACGATCTCTTGCGGGCCAACCTCCGTCCCCCGGATGGGCGCATCCCTCTCAACTTGGGAGATGGCGGCGTTCTGGCAGTGGCGGCAGTGGAAGTTGCATCCCGGCGTGGCAATGGAATAGGAGGTGCTGCCCGGCATGACGTGAAAAAGCGGCTTTTTTTCGATCGGATCCACATGCTCGGCGCAGAGTTTGCCGTAGACCAAGCTATAGAGTGCGCCGTCCCGATTTTCCCGAACCCCGCAGATGCCCCGTGCCCCCTGGCCGATCAAACAGCGGAAGCGGCAGAGGCCACAGCGTACCCGTCCGTCTTCTTCCTGTGTATAAAACATTGCTTCTTTCATGTTTCACCTCTCTATAACTATATAGCATCAATTTGAATAAACGCCAGTGTCTGTCATTGCTGCTGGTGCAGCTGATTCCATAATCACGAGCATTTTGCTGGATAGGCTTGCCTCAGATTTATATAATCATGGCACAAGGGTTGCTGTTAACCAAGACAGCTACAGACGATGACAAGGCGGTCGGGCATCAATTCTTCAACCATAAAGGTGGAATAACCATGAATACTCAGGCAAATGAAGCGATTATGTTCCTATCCGGAAATGATGTTATGACCAAGAGCCAGAAAGAGATCTCCATAAAAATTCGTAACGCTACCCTTAAAAAATTTTACGAAAACAAGATTGCTTCCCTTGCTGACCGTGCAATGCCGCTGCATCTCCTTAGGATGATGTGCCAAGATGTGCCTACAAAAAATGGAGATCTAGAATCCAGGTTGGGGCGCAAATGGTTCGTGCGGAAATGCATTCGACACTATCAGGGCAAGCTCAAGGAAATCAAACGTTCGGAGAGGAAAGGGTTTTTTAGTTTTTTTTATGAACTCTTAAAGACCGTTAGTATTTAATCCTTAACCGGTGGCAACCAGCGCTCCAGTGCCGCTGCCAGGGACCGCTTGGTTACCGGCTTTGCAACATAGTCGTTCATTCCGGCCTCCAGGCACCGTTCGCGATCGCCCTGCATGGCGTTGGCGGTCATAGCGACAATGAGGATATCGTGATTGAGCACTTTGGTCTGCGGATCACGGATGCAGCGGGTAGCTTCCAGACCGTCCATCTCTGGCATTTGCATGTCCATGAGCACCAGGTCGTAGGGGATGGATTTCAGTGTCTTGACCGCCTCGGCGCCGTTGGCCACCGCATCTGCACTCAGGCCGAATCGTTTGAGGATGCCGAGCGCCACCTGTTGATTGATGATATTGTCCTCGGCCACCAGGATGCGCACATTCCCACGCACGACCACTCGCTGCTGTTCTCTGGCCGAATGACTGGTGACGATGGCTGGCCCCGGGCCGGACGATTCACTGCCTGGCCCAGCGATGGTCATGGCAAGGACGTTGAATAAGTCTTGATGGCGTACCGGCTTGGTAAGGTAGGCGGAAAAGCCAATCTCCTGACAGCGCTTGGCATCCCCCCGCGCCCCCATGGAGGTCATCATCATCAGTTTGATTTCAGTCAGGCGGTTGTCGGAGCGGATTGCCTGTCCCAGAGCCGCCCCGTCCATACCTGGCATCTGCATGTCAAGGATAGCGACCCGGAAGGGATCGCCCTCATTTATAGCCTGGCGCAGCAGGTCAAGGGCCGCCGGCCCATCCTGGGCCTGGACTACCCGCATCCCCCATGATCCCAGACGCTTGTCCAAGATTTCACGGTTGGTGGCATTGTCATCCACTATCAGGATACGCACCCCGCGCAGGTCGGCCATTGACGGTGTCTCTCTCTCGGCAATCGCCGGTTGCCTGGTCAAGCATACGGTAAACCAGAACTCCGCCCCCTTGCCTTCCTCGCTCTCGGCTCCGGCCTCGCCGCCCATCAGTTCGGCCAGTTGCTTGGAGATGGCTAGCCCCAGGCCCGTGCCACCATATTGCCGAGTGGTGGAGGTATCTGCCTGGGTGAATTTGTCGAATAGGATGCCTATCTTGTCCAGAGGGATACCAATGCCGGTGTCACGGACCGAAAATCGCAATCCGATCCGATCATTGTCCATGGAAAGGAGCGAGACCCGGACCGCCACCTCGCCGCTCTGGGTAAACTTGATGGCATTGCCGGTGAGGTTGGTCAGGATCTGCCGCAAGCGGCCAGGGTCGCCCTGTAACCGGGACGGGACCTCGGGATCGGACGTGCACAAAAGCTCCAAGCCCTTCTCATGGGCCCGCACAGCCATGGTGGCGGCAAAGTCGTCAAGCAGGCCCACCAGATCGAAGTCCAAGGTCTCAAGGGACATTTTATTAGCTTCGATCTTGGAAAAATCCAGAATGTCATTAATCAGGGTCAGCAGCGACTCGGCGCTTACCCTGACCGTCTCGGCGAAACGCTGCTGCTCTTCATCCAGTCGGGTGTCCAGCAGCAGCCCGGTCATACCAATCACCCCGTTCATCGGGGTACGAATCTCATGGCTCATGTTGGCCAAAAAGTCACTCTTGGCAATGTTGGCCATCTTGGCCTGCTCGGCCATCTCGTTGGCCTTGGCTGTAATCTTCTCCAAACGTTGGTTGGTGGCAAGCAGTTCGTGTTCAGCCCGTTTACGTTGGGTGATGTCGGTCATCACAGTCAGGCGATAGTGGCGCCCTTGGCTGCTGATCTGCTTGGAAGAAAGCATGGCGTCGAGGACGGTTCCGTCCTTGCATCTGACTTGATATTCGCCGTCCGCAAGCTTACCGCGGCAGGATTGATCTTCCCCTGCCGTCTCTTGCTTATCTGTATGGATGAACAGGCCTAGGTCGTTACTGCTCTTGCCAAGGATGTCCTCCTTACGATAACCGATGGCGGCCAGGAAGGCGTCGTTTGCATCGGCGAACCTGTCTTCGGGCAGGGAGGTCAAGACCATCAGGGCCGGATTATAACGGAACAGTTGCTCGAAGCGCTGCTGTGCCTCCTGCTCGGCGCTCATGTCCTTGGAGATGGCAAACAGGCAGCTCTTGCCGTTCCAAGTCCCGGCCCACACCCTGGTCTCCACTGGAATGAAGGTGCCGTCCTTGGCGATCATGGGCAGGGGGCAGCATTCATCTTCTCCACGGGTCATGGCGGCGAAGGCCGCCTCGGCGCCAGCACGCTTGTCGGCAGAGAACAGGTCCAGCATCACCATGGCGGCCAACTCCTCCGAGGAGTATCCCAACTTGCGGGTCATAGCACTATTGACCAACCGGATGCGGCCATCCATGCCCGCCACCATGATCATATCGTGGATGGACTCGAAAAAGGCCCGGAAATTCTCCTCGCGCTTCGCCAGTTCGGCCTGCTGCAACCGAATGCTCCTATCGGTGCGGAAAAGCAGGACATATACCATGCCCAGGAGCAGGGAAAGAAGGACCCCTGTCGCCACCGAGCCCAGCTCAGTCTGCCGGAAAAATAACGTCTTCTCGGAACTGACGTCACGCATGATCAGGAGATCGCCTACCTCCTGACCCGCGGCATCTTTGAGGGGCACAGTAGAAACCAGCCAGCTTTTCCCGTCGGCAACGATATCGGCCATGCCGCGATGTTCCATCTCTCCGGCCCGGCTGTGCTCCACCAACAAGGAGAACTCGTCTGCCAGCCGACCCTGAGAACTGTAGATAACCACACTGGCTGGAAAGCGGTCCCAGGCAGCCTCGCGCCCGAGCAGGCGCATGCCGTCTTCCCAGCCCTGCTGCGTGATGGCGTCCTTGCGGATGACCATGGCCAGATCAAGACCTGAGTTTCGGTGCAAGGTCTCTAGAACATCCTCGATCCCCTTGCCCAATTCGATATAGCCGACTAGGTTTCCATCCTTGAACACCGGCTGCACCACCCGCAGGGTGAAGGTACCGAGGGCCCCCAGTTCGATGCCGGAGGCGGTCAGGCCGGTCCGTTCGGCCTCGATGGCGGTGAAGCGCTCAATCCGATCACCGCGTTTTTCTGGTTTGTGAACACGCAGCAAGCAGGTTCGATCATTGGCAAGAAAAGAGAAATGGGTAATATTTTTTTCTGTATGCAGGTCCTCGAAAATAGGCTGCCAAGAAGAGAGCAGGCTGTCGGCGTCACCTGTAGCCAAGGCACTCTGCACCCCAGAATCGGCCGCGATCACCTTCAAGGCAACGGCCAGGCCCGCGGCCTGCTCGTCTAAGGCGATACGCAGATAGTTAGAGACATCGGTCATGCCTTTTTCGTCCAATTCATCCAGTCGCTGGCCTTGCATTCGCCACAGGAAGAAGCCGGGACCGGCAACCAGAATAAGAAGTATGCAGACCAAGGGGAGGAGCAAGCGGCGTAAGACTGGTTTAGGCGAGGCGTCAGTGCTATGGGTGGCGGCAAAGGCGCTGCCGAGGCTGATGAGCAGGACCAGCATCAGTCCTACCGGTAGGGAGGCGCTGCCGGCCACACTCCAGTCCCAATCGCGGGCGTCAATGTCCATGCCGAAGACGGCGAGGACGGCGCCGCTGTGTGGATCAATGATCGGCACTAGGGCGCTGATCCATGTCCCCCAGCGGTCGGCTACCGGTCCTTCCACCACCCCATGGCCAGTGCCAAAGGCAGCCAAAATCCCAGCCGTGGTCTCCTCATAATCCTGACCAGGAGGAGAGTAATCCTCAGAATCGGCAGGCTCGGAGTCCACGAAAAAAAAGACCTTGCCATCAAT
>JANNQL010000213.1:0-5104 GCA_031400755.1 Pseudomonadota bacterium
AAGTAACTTTGATGAACTCGCAAAACGCCGTCACCCCGGCGCTCTGTTCAGTCCCCGCTTGACGGGGGAAAGCCGGGGTCCAGATTGGTTGCCAGCCACCGAAACACTGGATTCCGGCCTTCGCCGGAATGACGGATAAAAGTGAAGTTACTTGGAAGTTTTTTTGCTGGATGCCAGCTAGAACCATGCTGGCATGACGGCAAAGATAAACGGTACTTTTACAACTTCCAAGTCCCTTAAAACCAAACCTTCATATCAGCCGGCAGCGCCGCCGAAATCCTGATCTCCTGGCCGGTCCAGGGGTGGACGAACTGTAGGCTTTCGGCATGCAGGGCCTGACGACTGGCCAGGGCTGTTGCCTGGGCAGCCAGCGGGCGATCGCGCCACTGCAAAAACTCCTGGTCGGTGCAGCCATACAATTTATCTCCCATGATCGGATGACCGATGTGGGCCAGATGGACCCGCAGCTGATGGGTGCGGCCGGTCTCTGGTTGCAGCCGGAGCAGACTCCAATTGCCATACTGGGTCACGACCTGATACCTGGTCAGGGCGGTCTTGGGCGAAAGCGCCTGTGGCCTGGCGCAGTAACGGTAGCTGATAACACTATCAGGGTCGCGGCCAATAGGGGCATCAATCACCCCCTGACTTGAGGCAGGCGCCCCACGGACCACGGCCAGATAGGTCTTCACCACCTGATGCCGGGCAAAGAGGGCGTTTAAGGCAGCCAGAAACTCAGGGCGCCGGGCCAGCAGAACAACCCCCGAGGTCTCCCGGTCCAGGCGATTCACCACCCCGGCGGTTGGATAAGGCGGTTGATGGGCATAGCGCAACTGATAGATGAGGTTATGGGTCAGCGAGCGGCCCTGGCGGTGGACGAGGAGGTTTCCCGGCTTATTGATCCCGAGCAACCAGTCGTCTTCATAAACGATCTCGAAGGCTAGGTCAGCGGCTGGTTCAGAAAAGTCCTTTTGCTCCGGGGTAAAGGCGATAGTATCGCCGGTCTGCACCACCGAATCTGACCTACAGGGCAGATCATTTCTGGTGATCCGGCCCAAATCGATCTGCCCGCGCCAATCAGTCACCGACAGATAGGTAAAGCGCCGCGACAGATAATCGAGCAGAAAACAGGTATTATAAGCAGCCGGTACGGTGGATGAAAAAATCATTTTTCACGAAAGATTTATTGCGCAATCTTTTTTTTTGTGTCTATATTATTTTCAGGCTGCTAGTTTATTTCCACGCTACATTAATCAGAAGGAGTAGAAAATGCCAGAGGGTACAGTTAAGTGGTTCAATGCGAAAAAGGGTTTCGGCTTCCTTGAACGTGACAATGGAGACGATGTCTTTGTTCACTTTTCAGCCATTCAAAGCGATGGTTTCAGGACCTTGAACGAAGGAGATAAAGTTAAATTTGACATTGTGGACGGCGAAAAAGGACCTTCCGCCGCCAATGTCACGCGCCTATAATAGAATTTCAGCTACACCCATCAACGAAAGAAGGCCCATGAGCAAATCATGGGCCTTCTTTCGTTGGGGTCAAAAAAACCTTAAGCCCCGCAGACAGGACAACGCTGCAAGCGCTGAATCTTCTCCAGGCCACAGGCCTCCAGCAAGGCCTCATCCCGAAAAATTTCCTCAGTCGGGCCATCGGCAGCGACCTTGCCATGATGAAAGACAATGGTGCGCGGGCACAGGTCCATGACCATGTCCAGATCGTGAGTGGCGATAATCTTGGTGTGCTGGAACGATTTCAGCAGGTTGATCAACCTTCGACGCGCGGCTGGGTCAAGGTTCGAACTGGGTTCATCCATCACCAGGATGTCCGGTGACATGGCGAGCACCGTCGCAATCGCCACCGCCCGCTTCTCCCCCCCCGACAGATGATAAGGGGCGCGATTCTTAAGCGCAGTCGCCCCCACCCGCTCGAGGGCCGCCGTCACCCGTAACTCCACTTCATGGCTCGGCAGACCGAGATTTAAGGGGCCAAAGGCGACATCCTCATGCACCGTTGGCATGAAAAGTTGATCGTCGGGGTCTTGAAAGACCATGCCCACGGTCCGGCGGATCTCCTGAAGAGTCTCTTTGGTCAGCGGATAGTCGCCAATCCTTACTGTCCCATGCTGGGGGGTGAGGTAGCCGTTCAAGTGCAACAGCAAGGTGGATTTTCCCGCCCCATTGGCGCCGACCACCGCCACCGATTCGCCATGGGTGAT
Source organism: Pseudomonadota bacterium (assembly GCA_031400755.1). GTDB lineage: Bacteria > Desulfobacterota > Desulfobulbia > Desulfobulbales > VMSU01 > VMSU01. The sequence goes on from JANNQL010000213.1 coordinate 2,214, forward strand.
CCGAAAAGAAATGCCTTTTAAGGCCTTGGTGCCGTCCGGGTAGCTATAGCGCAGATCGACGACTTCGACAATATGATGACTCATGACAGTGCCCGTGTTAAAATAGCGCCCATTAACTGTGGCAAATTATAGGTTCGCATGACCGCGAAGGCAGCCCACCAGCCCAGGGTGAACAAAACGTCCCTCGGCGCGATGTGCAAGGGCCGCAGCACCCGCACCTCCCCATCAAATCCACGACTGAGCATGGCGCGATGGATCCGCTGTGCCCGATCCAGGGTCCGCAGGAGCAGATGGCCTACCACCGAGGCAAAGACCTTCATGCCAAGTCCACGTTTGCCGAATGAGCGCAAGGCCCGGGCCCGGACGAGACGCATCGCCTCGCCGCCAAGGACAAAGATGTAGCGATAGAGAAAGAGGAGCTGGATCGTCAGCACCTTGGGCAGTCCCAAACGCAGCAAGGCCAGACACAGGCCATGAAAGCTGGTGGTGGCAATCAGCAGAAAGGCGGTACCGATAGTCAGGCAAAACCTGAGCAAGATCGAGGCAAAGGATATCCAGCCGCCGCTGATCGAAAACGGCCCAAGATGCACCAGAATCTCCCGGTCGAAAAAGGGGTTGAAGATCCCCACCATCACGGCAAAGGGGGCGACCACCACAATCTTGCGGATGATGAATCCCACCGGCAGTTGGCCTGCGGTAACGAGTACAATCGGGTAGAGGAAAAAAGGCAGGAGCGCCGAGATCTCGTACTTGGGGAAGGAGACCACCGCCATCAAAAAGGCCATGGTGGTCAGCAACTTGGCGCGGGGGTCAAGCCGGTGCACGGCAGTATGCTGTTGGGCCAAGCGGTCAAGCCGCCCGATGTCGAAAAATGAAGTGTCAATCTTGGCCATTTTCAGAGTTCTTCCAGGTCAAAAACTGATGGTGAGAGTGCTCTGCTTTTCATCCATAGAGAAGATACAACATTCCCTAAAAATCAGTGGGGGTGACGGACAATTAAGCAGTGAGGCCACTATAAACTGACGAGGACGCAAAGACAACACCAATTACCCGGATTCGTAGCATCAATCCCAAATGTTGCCTGGCCTGTTCATTGATCTTTTCCCCCTTTCACGATAAACAAAATTCAACACAGAACAACTCCATGGAAACACCAACCAAAATAAATTTTAGCCAGATCTTCAGCCTGCCGGTGATTGTCGCCGCCCTTGGCTATTTCGTTGACATCTACGACCTGGTGCTGTTCAGCATCGTCCGGGTGCCGAGCCTCAAGGCCCTTGGCTTTGCCGGCCAGGAACTGATCGATAACGGCGTCTTCCTGCTCAACATGCAAATGGCCGGAATGCTGATCGGCGGGATCATCTGGGGGGTGCTCGGCGACCGCCAGGGGCGGCTGAAGATCATGTTCGCCTCGATCTTCCTCTACTCTATCGCCAACCTGGCCAATGGCCTGGCCAGCTCGCTGCCGGCCTACGCAGTACTCCGTTTTGTGGCCGGCATCGGCCTGGCCGGGGAGTTGGGGGCGGGGATCACCTTGGTATCAGAAGTCCTGCACAAGAGCATCCGGGGCTACGGCACCATGCTGGTCGCCTCGGTGGGCGTCTCCGGCGCCATCTTAGCCAACCTCGTCGCCACTGCCTTTGATTGGCGGACGGCCTTTGTTATCGGCGGCGTCCTCGGCCTGCTGCTGCTCATCACCCGGATCAGCGTGGCGGAGTCGGGCATGTTCCAGGCCATGGGGGAAAAGGCCGCGATCAGCAAGGGCAACTTTATGGCCCTGTTCACCGACCGGCAGCGGTTCGTCCGTTACCTCAACTCGATCTTGATCGGCATCCCCATCTGGTTCGTGGTCGGCATCCTGATCACCTTCTCGCCGGAGTTCGCTAAATCTCTTGGCACCACCGGGCCGGTAACGGCCGGTAACGCGGTCATGCTCTGCTACCTGGGGCTGATCTTCGGAGACTTCAGCAGCGGCCTCCTCAGCCAGGCCTTAAAGAGCAGGAAGAAGGTAATCTTTCTCTTCATGCTGATGACCATGGCCGCTATCGGCCTCTATTTCCTGCAAGGGAGCCGGACCCCGGCCTTCTTCTACGGCGTCTGCTGTTTTTTAGGCTTTGCCGGCGGTTACTGGGCCATCTTCGTGACCGTGGCCGCCGAGCAGTTCGGCACCAACCTACGGGCCACGGTCGCCACCACCGTCCCCAACTTCGTGCGCGGCATGGTCGTCCCCATCACCACCCTCTTCCAGATTGGCCGCAGCTATCTCGGCCTTGAGGGCAGCGCCCTGCTGGTCGGGGCCCTGTGCATGGTTGTCGCCTTAATTGCCCTGGTCGGGCTGGAAGAGACCTTCCATAAGGACCTGGACTACTTTGAGGAATTTCTGTGATGGCGCCGCAACTCAGGGAGCCAACCATTTAGAGAGGGTGCTGACAATCTTGGCGGCCTGCTCTGCACTCGAAATCTTAAACTTGCTCTTGGACTGATAGACGCCGTCCTTTTTCTGATAACGCCTGATAATGTAGCGGTCCGGGCTGTACTCGTTGGTGCGCTTGTCCAAGTCCTGAAAGCGAAAGATGATGGTCGCCCAGGCCCCCTTGGACAGGACCTCCTTGTCCAGTTCCTTGACTACCAGCACCCCGTCTTCCTCATAATTAATAGTTAGTTCATCCACATCTGCCGCCATGATCTTCTCCTTTATGGTTAAAAAATCGGTAGTTTTACAAAAATTCAGGTACGGGCCTAGGCCCTTATCTGACACTGCATAGGGAACTCGGCAATTGTAAATATCCCTGTTGCCAAGGGTCAAAACGCCGTCATTCCCGCAATGCTTTTGAGCGGTAATCCAGAAAAATCCATGGATTCCGGGTCGCGCTTCGCTTGCCCGGAATGAC
>JANNQL010000214.1:0-6075 GCA_031400755.1 Pseudomonadota bacterium
AGATCAAGGGCATGAATGGCCAGGAGCATATTCTGGATGCAGGCCCCAGCTGACTGGTGGTCCTTGACCGGGTCGTACATGGACTCATTGTCCAGATAGACTGCGATCAGGGCCGGGGCGCTGAGGACAACATGTCCATACTGGGTGAGCTGGGCCAGGGCTGTTTTTTGCCCGGTGTCCTGAACGAGCCTGAATCGCCATGGCTGGTTATTCAACCCGGAAGGCGCCCAGATCCCGGCCCTGATGATCCTGTGGAGCAGTTCGTCTGCCACTGGTTCAGTGGTGAATTCGCGGACACTCCTTCGATGATAAATTGCCTCAAGCACGGACATCTGCATAATTTAACTTATATACAAAGGTTTTTTGCTAAAATCCAGTGAAAGGTGTTGCTCTCCCTGGCGGCGTCAGATTGACCTCCTGCGAGGTAACTATCCGGCAGCACCACATCTGCTTTGTCATAGGCCTGCTCGCATAGCGCTGTTATAGCTCGCAGACCTATTTATTGACCAACGAATCGGGTCAATATAAATCGCGCATATGCGGCGCTGCTGAGTAGTTACGGTTTTGGGGGTTATGCAGTTTTTCCTTTTTGGCTGGATAGTTGCGAATTCTGCCAATCCTTGCCATGCCATCTATTATCAGGTAAATGAAGATGGCGTCGCAATATAAGCCTGATCTGCTGCATCCGTGTGTCTGAGTTAGATTATGCAATATGGTGCTAGTGCCTTGTAACATGAATTGTTTCGGCTTTTTTGTAGGTTGGGTTAGCGAAGCGTAACCCAACACCTCAGGCGCCTTTGTTGTTGGGTTACGGCCTAACGACGGCCTAACCCAACCTACGATATTTGAAGCGTTACAAGGTGCTAGGTTGCTTGCCAAATATGATTCATATCAAGGAATTTTAAAGTGTCAAAATCTAAAAAAATTATGCCGTTGCCTCAGCTTGCCCCTGACGTTTTTGTCGTTGACAGCCATTGTCATCTGGACATGACCGACTATGACGACTGTCGGCAGGTAGTGGCGCGGGCTGCGGCCGCTGGGGTCAGATATATCCTGTCGGTGGGGATTGACCTGGCGAGTTCCAAAGCGGCGGTGGCCTTGGCGGAGGAGTTTCCCGGCGTTTATTGCTCAGTTGGCATCCATCCTCACCATGCGGTCGGCGTGGAGGACTGCCAATACCAGGAACTTGCCGCCTTGGCCAGGCATCCTAAGGTCAGGGCCTATGGCGAAATCGGTCTGGATTACGCCAGGGATTACGCCCCTCGTGATGTGCAGATTCGTCACTTTGAGCGGCAAGTGGCCTTGGCCAAGGAACTGAGCTTGCCGCTGATTATCCACGACCGGGAGGCCCATGCCGAGGTCATGGCCATCCTGAAGGCGGCTGCCCCTTTGCCGGCAGCTGGGGTGATGCATTGTTATTCCGGCGATCTGCAGTTGGCAGACGAGGCTATCGATCTTGGTTTTCTGCTGTCCATCCCAGGGGTGGTGACCTTTAATAAGGCCCTGATGATGCATGAGGTCGTACGCAACGTTCCTCTTGAGTCATTGCTGGTCGAGACCGACGGGCCATATCTGGCCCCGGACCCTTTTCGGGGCAAGCGCAACGAGCCGGCCTATGTCCTCTATACTGTCGCCAGGATTGCCGAGTTACGAGGGCTCAGCATCAATGATGTGGCCCGTCAGACCTCGGCCAACGCCATGCGGTTGTTTGGCATGGAGGGAAAGTTATGACCACGATGCAGGGCCGTCTGGCCGGCATCCGGGAGCGTATTGCTTGTGCGGCTGAACGTTCTGGTCGGGAGGCCCGGGATGTCACCCTGGTGGCGGTCAGTAAACGGGTATCAGTGGCGCGACTACAGGAGGCGGCGGACGCTGGCCAGGTCCTGTTCGGGGAGAATTATCTGCAGGAGGCGGCTGGCAAGATTGCCGCCCTGCCAGGGATGGGGTGGCATTTTATCGGTGGGATCCAGTCGAATAAGGTAGGCCAGATCGCTGAACTTTTCCAGGCCGTGGAGACGGTTGATCGTCTCAAGATCGCCCATGCCCTTGAGAAGCAGCTTGCCAGCCTAAACAAGATCATGCCGGTCTACGCCCAGGTCAACATTGGCCGGGAACCCCAGAAGTCAGGGGCATTGCCGGAGCACGTTGCCGAATTGGCCGTTGGCATTGGCGAGTGCCCCCATCTGCGGCTTGCCGGTTTGATGGCCATGCCGCCCTATCATCCAGTCCCAGAGGCAGCCCGAGTTTTTTTTCGGCAGATGAAGGAGTTGGCCGATGACTTGCTCCAACGGGGGATGTTCTCCCATGCCTTGGGGCTATCTATGGGTATGTCCGCTGATTTTGAGATTGCCATTGAGGAAGGCGCCACCCTGGTGCGGGTCGGGTCGGCCTTGTTTGGGGAGCGGGGCTAGTGACCGGTCATCTACTGAGGACTTAGGACTGAGTAAAGATCATGCCGTCCCTCAGTCCTAAGTCCTTCCAAGTAACTTCATTTTTTCCGTCATTCCGGCGAAAGCCGGAATCCAGCATTTCGAAGGCTGGCAACCAATCTGGACCCCGGCTTTCGCCGGGGTGACGACATTTTACGAGTTCATCAAGTTACTTGATGAACTATCCCCGACGCAGACGGGGTGAATCGCTCAGCACTCAGTCCTATTTTCTATCAGTTGGTCGTTTTCTGTTGGGCGAGGTATTGGCGTAATTGCTCGAAGGTGCAACCATGGGCAGTCACCGGCAAGTTTTTGCCCTTGACCAGAAATTTGCAGGGCGCAAAATAGGTGTTAAGTATTTTCTGGTCAAGCAGGGCTGCGGTGTCGTTGCCGATCAAGAGGTCTTTTTCAAGAGTTGAGGTCAGACCTTCCAACCGGAAGGCGACATTGACGGCATCGCCGATCACGGTGTGGTCCCGGTTGCCATCTACCCCGACATTGCCTATCACTGCCTCACCGGTGTTGAGAGCTGCGCCGATGGTGAGAGGCCATGGCAGATTGCTTGTTTTTTTGCCCAGTTCAGTCGTCATGGCCGCAATTTGCGCGGCGCAGGCCAGGGCCAAGTGGACAGTATGACTTGGACTGGCGCCGCCGACCCAGAGGGCCATGACCGCATCGCCGATGAATTTGTCGACACGGCCATAATGTTTTTCGACTATGGCGTTGGTCTTGTGACTCCAGTCCTTGATAATATCTGAGACTTTTTGGTCGCCGATCTTTTCGGACAGACTGGTAAACCTGCGAATATCGCAGATCAGGACCGTAACTTGGGTCTTGGTCGTGAAGGCCACCGTCTGTTCGTCATCCGCATAAGGGTCAGTTGGTGTTTCGACGCGGTAGTTTTGCAGGAAGGTCAGGGGCGACTTGCCGCCGATCAGCACTAGGTCTCCGGAACGGAGCGGCGTTGGGGCATATATCTTGTGGCCATTTACCAGTGTGCCATTGGCGCTGCCCATATCCATGGCGTTGACCGTGCCGTTTTCTTCGATCTGGAGCATGGCGTGCTGGCGGGAAACCCAGGTGTTGTCGAGTACGATATCGTTACTGTTGGCGCGGCCAATGCGAAAGGTCTTTTTGCCGGTCAGCGGCCAGGTTTTGATAACGCTGCCTTTTCCATCCAGCAAGGAGAGGGACAAAGGCGCCGTGATTATGGTATCCATCGTCAAACTCCCAGGCCGGACCACTTCTGGTCCAGTAACTGATGAAAATGGAAGAGGAGAGTAAATTTTTGTTCGCTTGTCATCGAGACCTTGAGGTTGGTGCTAATCTAGGGCTGATTAATAAGGGCGCTGAGTTCATCGGCAGTCGGGAAGTGACCGATTTTTTTCTTTGAAAATATTTCAGTGCCATCAACCGAGACCTCGAGCGCGCCTCCTGAGCCAGCAATAAATTCAATTTCGGCCTTAAATTTCCTGGCAAGTTCTTCTCCCAAACTGGAAGCCCTGGGCAAATAATTTCATTGGGCGCAGTAGGTAATTGATATCTTCATCGGAGACCTCGCAGAGTGGTTTGTCGGCATGGCAATAGTGGCCCACACCAGCAGCATAGCAAAGAATGATGTCATTCGGTAGCAAAATTTTCTCGTCCAGACTTCTGGACCCCTCATAGTAAGACTTGTCATTTCCCTTGACCGCCTCCCTCAAAGCGTTATTTAATAAAAGAAGCATCTGGCCGCCCAAGTTGTCTTAGGCTTATAGGTAGTTAGGGCCATGTAATATACTAAAATGCTGTCGTAACTCAGACAAACCGATGACGAACATTCTTATTGTTGATGATGAGCCTGATATCATCTTCTTTCTGAATAACCTGCTGGCTCAGAAGGAAGAATTTCAGGTGAGCACCGCCTTAAGCGCCAGCGAGGCGCTGGAGGTCCTCGGGCGGACGGCAATTGATATTTTGGTCTGCGATGTCCGTATTCCTGGGATGGACGGCATCGAACTGGTCAAACAGGCCACTGCCCTGCACCACGACCTGCAATGCATCGTCCTGACCGGCCACGGTGATATCGAGACCGCCATTCTTGCGATGAGGGCCGGGGCCATAAATTATCTACAGAAACCGATAAATTTTGACGAACTTCTGATTGCTGTCAATATCGGCGTTGAAAAGCAACAGTTGCTGCTGGCGAACCGGCAGTATCTGCTGGAACTTGAAGTGGCCAGGAAGGCAGCAGAGGCTGGGAACAGGGCAAAAACAGAATTCCTGGCCAATATCAGCCATGAGATGCGGACCCCGATGAACGGGATTCTCGGTTTTACCGATCTGCTCCTGCAAGAAAACCTGACTCCTTCCCAGAATAAACAATTGCAAACGGTAAAAGAGTGCGCCGTGCGTCTGCACCGCCAGCTCGACAACATCATTGACTTTGTAAAACTCGAAACAGATTCCCTGATACTTGACAAACAACCGTTTGACTTGTCAGAGCTTTTGTCATCTTCCCTTGATCTGCTGGGCGGTGCAGCAGAAGAAAAAGGACTTTCTTTGACTTGGCGGATAGGGGAAGAGGTCTCTCCGACTCTTATTGGCGATGGTCGGAGATTAGGCCTTATTGTAGAGGAACTGGCCAAGAATGCTGTCAAATTCAGCCACAAAGGTTCAATAGAAGTTGCCTTAACCTTGTACTCCAGGCAAAACGGGAAAGAAGTTGTTCGTATTGATGTAGTTGACCAAGGCACGGGCATTTCCCTCGCAGATCAACAGCTCCTCTTCCGGACCTTTGTTCAGCTGGACGGCAGCTCGACCAGGCAACAGGCGGGCACCGGAATCGGCCTGGCGCTCTGCCGGAAACTCGTGGAGTTGATGGGGGGCAGAATTTGGGTTGAGAGTGCTCCCGGACAGGGCGCGACCTTCTCTTTCACCGCCTGCTTTGAGGTCGGCCAGGCCCCAGTCGATGACCGTTCTCCGCAGGCAACAGGTGGCGGTGAGCGCTTGTCTTGGAAAATTCTATTGGTTGAGGATAATCCGTTCAATCGGGAACTTTTTAAGGCGATGTTTGAAAAGGTCGGCCATACGGTAATTCCGGTGGAAAATGGACTTGAGGCCTTGCAGATATTGAGCAAGGAGGCCTTTGATCTTGTGTCCATGGATGTCCAGATGCCGGTTATGGATGGCATTACCGCCACCCAGCTTATCCGCCGGTGTGAAGTTGGAGCCGCACCTGAACCAGGCGAATATGCCGATCTTCTCCGCGACCTTACCGTAAGACTACAGGGCTCACATCTTCCAATTATGGCCCTCACTGGCCATGCTGATGCTCACGAGTGTTTACAGGCCGGGATGGACGCCTTTCTCGGAAAACCTTTTAAACGCGCCGCAGCCCTTGAGATCATGAACCAGCTTATCGGCGGCAGAAAAAATGTCCCGCTCTCTCCTGAGAAAGACATTGATATAGTTACCTGACCCATTATTTTACGTGGCTCTATACAATTTTCAGCAAATATCATCTCAAATCAGGCGGCAACGCCCCTTCGACTCCGCTCAGGGCAGGCCTTCGACTCCGCTCAGGGAGCGATTGCCGGGACCGTTCCCTGAGCGGAGTCGAAGGGGACCGGCCAGGAACGACACCCGGGGATTTAGCTGAAAATAG
>JANNQL010000215.1:0-18875 GCA_031400755.1 Pseudomonadota bacterium
GCTAATTAATACACACCCAGCAAATTCAAGGCGAGGATGAGCAGGCCGACAACCGCCACCCGCTTGATGGTCACCGGGCTGACCCTTTTAGCGATCTGCGGGGCGATGAAGCCGCCGAGGATGGCGGCGGGGAACATGATCAGGAAGAACTTCAGGTCGAAGTTGCCAAACTGATAGTGGCGCATGGTGCCCATCATGGTGTTAAAAAAGATGGCCAAGAGTGAGCTGCCGACCACCACATACATCGGCAGGCCAAGGCCTACGGTCATCAGCGGCACCATGAATGGGCCGCCGCCAAAGCCGAACATTGATGAAATGATGGCGATAAAAAAACCGCCGAGACAGCCCAGCACGATATTGATTTTGAACTCATGTCCCCAGAAATTGACTATCATAAGGTTTCTCCTTGTCAGTTAAGTTGGTGATTTAAGCGTTTTTGAGTCTGGCGGCCTCTTCGGCCTTCTTCTTGAATTCCTTCAAGATGGCCTGCTCCTTCTTGTTCTTTTCCAGGTAGCCGGGGGTGGTCTGCCAGAACATCAACCCGGCCAGGATAATCAGTATCCAGCCAAAGACAAACTTAAACTGCTCAAGGGTGATCAGCTCGGTCAGTTTCGGGCCGATGAAGCCGCCGACCACCATGGCTAAGCCAATTGCAACACCGAGTTTCCAGCTGATAAACTTAATTTTGGAGTAGTTGTAAATGCCGCTGGCCTGCGAAAAGAGGACGGTGGGCATGACGGTGCCGGCGACAATGGTGTGCGGCAGGGGCCAGAGCGAAACCAAGAGGGGGTTCATGATGAAACCGCCGCCGGCACCCATCAGGACCCCGAAGATGGCTATTGCCAAGGTCAGGAAGAACGGTCCGAAGATGTTCAGGCTGGTGCCGGCGTTGTCAAGATACATAAGCGGAAAAGATATCTTGTTCTCGAAGGTCAGCGGCTGGCTCTTGGCGGTCTTGTCGACGGCGGCGACGATGAAGTATTTGCCTGGGGCCAGGCCTTGACGGATTTTGATCTCGGCCTTGTAAGTGCCGTCCGGCTTGGTCTCGATACCGGCCGCCAGCACCTTGTCAGGGCTGCGGAAACGGGCCTTGACCAGTTGCATGGAACGCTTCTTGTTGTCCTTGTCGTCCATGGCTGGCATGATCTCACCTCGCGAGCCGATGATGCTGCCCATCAGGGTCGCCTGGTAGCGGTCGATCTTGGCCTTGGCCGGCGCCGAATAAGCAGTGTCGGCGCCGAGGTCTTTCAGCAACGTGGAGAAGCTCCATTTACTGCCTTCTTTTTTGGCTTTATCAAGCTTCTCCTGTTGGTCCTTGGGGACGATCATCTTATAGTAGGCCGGCATCTCCATGGTCATGTAGAGGACGTATGGGCGTTTGCCGCTATCCTTATCGACCTCGGAGTCAAAACGGGAGGCGCGCACCTTGCTTTCGGACCAGATCTCCAGATATACCGGCTTGCCGGTCGGCGCGGTGCCGGTAACGGAAATTGTCCCGCCATTATCGAGGGCTTGCTTGTCGATCTGAATAGTCGGAGGGGCGGACGTGGCCTTCGTCTCAGGCTTTGCGGTCAGGGGTGGAGCATTGCTGATGACCGGCATTGTTTCAGCTTTTACCGCTTCTGTCGTTGGCGCGGCGGTCTCTGGCTGGTTTTCGGCAAAGGCCCCGTTTTGATAGAACATGAATACACTCGCACTGAGTGCAATGAATGCCGATATCCGAAATCGTTTCATGCATACCCTCCTTTTAATGATTGTTATGAAGATAAAAACGCCTGGTTGAACAACAAAAAAGGAAATACCCGGTAACCGCAGGCAACGGCTTAATTTTGATATCACAATGTGACATATTTGGCAAATATTTAATTAGGTGTTTTTTTTGTTTGATAGAGCATGGGTGGACATATAGACATACGTCAAGAATAACAGTAAAAAAATGACGGAAAAGTCGAAATTTCGACTTTTTGAGAGGCCATCAAAGTCGAATCAATTATTGGTGGCCGGCCCCCTTTGGCGCGAAGGCCTGGCACTCCATGCCGGAGGAGGCATAGACGACCCTGCATGGCATCTCTTTGGCCTTGAAGGCCAAGGCCCGGCAACCGTAAGGATGGTTTGGCTCATAGGTGATATAGAAATGGCGGCAGGCCAGGCAGTTGACTTGAGATGAAGGTCCGGGCATCCATTTTACCCAGCGTAGCGCGCCAGGCCGGTCAGCAGCAGGAAACGGCCCAGGGGCACGACCTCGCAGGGCAGGCTGTCGACAAAGACCGGATTGGCGCAGAGGCCGCCGGACAGATAGAGCCTTTTAGGTGAGCCGCAGAAACGGTAGGCGTTGACGGCAATGCCCTTGATGAAGCTGGCCACTGCCTCCGAGACCGGCACCCCGCTAATCACCGCGTCAAAGATATGGCTCATGCCGAGCACCCCGCAGGTCACCGAGAAGGTCTTGTCCGGCGCCCCCATCTTTTGGTAGTCCAGGTCATAGTATCGTTCCAGGAGTTCGATGGTGAAGCCCATTGAGGCCCCGCACTCGGTATTCCAGCCCATGTCCTTCAGTTTGCCGGCCTTGTAGGCCACGAACTTGATGTCCCGGCTGCCGCAATCAAGCAGGACATAGTCCTCTTCATCGATCATGGCCTCGCCGCCTCGGGCCAGGGCGATCAATTCGTTGACATAGCGGTCGGCGAAGCGGCGGCCGTTGTGGCCGGTGGCCAAGTCGATATGGAGATTGCCCGGCAGTTCCTTGGTGGGGAGAATGGTGGGTTGACTGCCGTCCTCCGCCAGGTTCAGGAATTTGCAGTAGGATGTCCCAAAGTCGCCGAGGATCATGATAAAGCACCCGACAGTTCAAGAAAGGCCTGGACCTTGGCCTTGGCGCTGCTGGAAGTAGTAAAATCGACGTCCAGGTAGAGGGCCAGGGGGTGGCGGTCGGCCAGGAATTTGGCGAGCGCCGTCTTGGCGCAGAAGGACTGGGCGAAGAAGATGGTTGGCACCGCCGGGTTGCAGTAGGACTCCAGTTCCTCGTTGGCCGGGGTCTTGTTCTCCATGCAGCGCGTCCAGCCATAGATGTGAGTGGTCGGCGGAAAGGGTTCGAGGAGGGAAAAGTCCCGGGGCGGCACCCCCCAGAAACCGGCCTTGGGCTTGCATGGTTTGAAGCGGCAGGGCGGCGGCGTGGCGTACTTGACCCCTTCGGTGATGGCCAGGACCTTTTCGGTCATGTCCTGGCGGGCCTTGCTGATCGGGGTGCCGAAGCTTAACTCATCGGTATTTCTGGTCCTGATGACCGGGATGGTGAGAATATTTTTGAGGATGGTCGAGACGTGCAGGGCGCTGTCGCATTTGCCTGGCCCCACATCGATAATAATGGCGTCCAGTTTCAGGTGCAGGGCGTTTAAGACCACGGTGCGCAGGATGGCGCAGTAGACCCTGGGAAGCAGCGGCGAGACCCCGTCTAGGCTTGCGGTGACCAGTCTGGCGTCCAGGTCGTGGATGGTCACCCGCGCCTCGTTCAAGGTCTGGATGACGGCCAGCGGCGGAATGCCGACGATGCCGACCGTCTTGAAGCGCGAGATGTCGTAATTTTCCATGGCCATTGCCGGGGGGATCAGGCCTTGAATGAGCCGAGCAGCTGGCGGGCGGCGAAAAGGCCTGCAAAAACGAGGGCAACGCCAAGGATATTGCTAAGGCCAACATAGCAACAGGCCGCCTTCCACTGTCCGACCTTGAACATCTGGGCCGTCTCTCGGCTAAAGGCCGAAAAGGTGGTGAAACCGCCAAGCAGCCCGGTGAAGATGAAGAGCCTGGTCTCCGAACTCAGATGGACACTCTCCAAGAGTCCCCAGAGCAGCCCGACCAGGAGCGAACCAATCAGGTTGATGGTCAGGGTGCCGACCGGGAAATCATGACCGGCCCGGCCTTGCACCAGAACAAAGAGGCCATGCCGACAGGCAGAGCCGATGCCGCCGCCGATCATGATGGCGATGATGTTGAGCATGGGGCGGTCCTTAATTTTATGCTTGAAAAAGGTTTGCAAAAAAGGCTGAAGGTGTTTAACACTGAGAGTGTTAAGACTGAAGGGCTGTCGGTACTCTTCTGTAAAATAGTTCCAACCACCCGCCCTTCAGTCTTACAGTCTTCAGCCTTATAACCTTATGCCCCTTTTACCCTTTCCTTTAATTCCCCGTCAACCGGAAATTCATCAATGCCTATCGTCTCTTGCCTCCCCGTGGTCGCCCCTATTCCTAGTCTGCAGGACAATACCGCTGATCTCGATCGCTTGAAGCGGGTGGTCCTGGAAACGATGAGTGAGGTGCCGTTGGTGGTGCCGTGGTCACGGGCCGGGGTCGTGGCCCGGCGTTTTCGGCAGGCGGGATTTAGAGGGGCGGCACTGGTCAATCAGGCGGACGGCCGCAACGAGCTGGTCGATTTCCTGCCCGAGGTCCCGGCCCTGCTGCCAGGCCTGGCCCTCGATTTGGGCACGACCTATCTGGAGGCCTCCCTCATTGATCTCCTGAGCGGCAGGCGTCTGACCCAGGCCCATTGCCCCAATGGTCAGATCCCTTTTGGCGACGATATTCTCACCAGGATTCATGCCGCCGGACGTGGTTCAGGGCTTATGGACCTGCAACAGGCGGTCATCAGTTCGATTAACGACTTGACCGCGCAACTGGCGCGGCAGGCAGGGTGCACGACTGAAGATATCCGGGCCATGAGCGTCTCCGGCAATCCGACTATGGTCCATCTGTTTTTGGGGCTTGATCCCCACCATATCTGCCGGGAACCCTATATCCCCTTGGTCAACGCCCCGGACCTGATCCAGGCCGCAGACCTGGGGCTCGTCATCAACCCGGCGGCCCCGGTCTTTGTCCTGCCCGGGGTTGGCAGTTATTTCGGCGGCGACCTGGTCTCCGGTATCTTGGCCAGTGGCCTTGACCAGCAGGAGGAGACCTCGATGCTGATTGACGTTGGCACCAACGCTGAGGTGGTGCTAGGCAACCGGGAGTGGCTGATTGCCTGCGCCGGGGCCGCTGGGCCGGCCTTGGAGGGCGGGGTGGCGAGGATGGGGATGCGGGCCGGGCCGGGGGCCATTGAGCACCTTACGATCGACCCAACGACGCTCACGGTGGCCTGGCAGACCATCGACCAGCAACCGGCCTGCGGTCTCTGTGGTTCCGGGATCATTGACCTGGTGGCGGGGCTTTATCTCGCCAGGATCATTGATATGCGGGGTAAATTCCGGCCTGGCGCTGACCCTGACCGCCTGCGTGACGAAGGTAACGGGCTGGTCTATATCGTGGTGCCGGCTTATCAGGCCGCCGACGGCCGGCCTGTGGTCCTGGAGCAGGTGGACCTTGACGCCCTGATGCGCTCCAAGGCGGCCATGTACGCCATCCTCTCCACCCTGGTCTCCCAGGTCGGCGTAGGCTTTGCCGATCTGCACCGGATTTATGTGGCCGGGGCCTTTGGCCGTCATATCGACCCCCGTCAGGCCATTACCCTGGGCATGCTGCCCGATTTGCCGCTTACGGTCTATCGGCCCATCGGCAACAGCTCGCTGGCCGGGGCGGAAACGGTCCTGCTGGACGATCAGGCCCGGACCAGGTGTCGCCAGATAATGCGAAAAATCACCTACGTCGAGCTCAATGTGAACCAGGAGTTCATGATGCGTTTTTCCGGCTCGAAATTCATTCCTCATACCAACCACAGCCTCTTTCCATCGGTGCCGGTGTTCGGGGTCTAGGACTTAGGATTGAGAGCTGAGCGTCTCACCCCGCCTGCGGGGGGATTTATCATCAAGTAACTTTGATGAACTCGCAAAACGCCGTCACCCCGGCGCTCTGTCCAGTCCTCGCTTGACGGGGAAAAGCCGGGGTCCAGATTGGTTGCCAGCCACCGAAACACTGGATTCCGGCCTTCGCCGGAATGACGGATAAAAATGAAGTTACTTGGAAGGACTTAGTGAAGATCATGCTGTTTCTTAGTCCTCAGTCCCCAGCACTCAGTCCTGACTCACTCATATGCCATCTGTTATTCCGTTGCGCTGCTTGTTGAAGATATGGTATGAAGGCACGCATATGTTTAGTCATAATCCACAGAGCGGCTGGCTGATAGGCTGTGCCCTTGAACTGCTATGAGTGTCAAAAAGACAAAAAACTGCAGTTGTAAGCTGACAGAGAAGGTCCCCAAGAAGACGGCCAAGGACCGCTTGGCGGAATTCTGGGGGATCTTTACCAAGGACGATGACGTCCTGGTGGTGATCAACGCCGACCCGGATGCCTTGGCCTGCGCCCTGGCGATCAAGCGTCTCTTGCGTTATAAGGTCAAGAGCGTGACGATCGGTTACCCCAACGAGATCAGGCGGCTCAGCAATGTGTCCATGGTCGATCTGCTCAAGATCCCGGTCGAGCGCCTGCACACCTTGCGTTGCCGGGAATTCTCCAAAAAGGTGATGGTCGATTCCCAGCCCCTGCACCTTCCCGCCTTTGAAAATATTGCCTTTGATGCCGTAATCGACCATCATCCCCTGACCAGCGGTTGGCAGGCCAGCTATGTCGATGTCCGTCCGGGGTATGGGGCGGCGTCTTCGATACTTATCGAGTATCTGCGGGCCGCCGAGATGAAGCCTTCGGTGGCCCTGGCCACTGCCCTGTTTTACGCCATCAAGGTCGATACCAATAATTTTGAAATGAAGGCCAGCCTGGCCGACGCCATCTCCTTCCGTTATCTCTTTGGCCTGGCCAACCAGAATCTGGTCCGCAAGATCGAACTCTCCGAACTGCGGCCGTCCGAGCTTAATTATTTCCGCACCGCCCTGACCGAGGTGAAGATCAGTAAGCGCAGGCTCTATGTCCATGTTGGCCGGGTCCGTAATCCCGATATCCTGGTGATCATCGCCGATTTTTTCAATCAGGTCAATCAGGTCTCCTGGGTCTTTGTCTCCGGTATCCATGCCGAAAAACTGGTGGTCATCTTCCGTTGCGATGGTTATAAGAAAAATGCCGGCACCCTGGCCCAGAAAATTTACGGTCAAATCGGCTCGGCCGGCGGCCACCGGCAGGCGGCCCGGGCAGAGGTGCCCTTGAAGAACCTGGCCAAAGCGGACCAGGATTTTGACACCAAGACCTTGATGCGGTTGACTAAGCGCCACATCGAGGGGTCATAAACGTCCCGCAGCACCGTATCTGCTTTGTCAGAGGCCTGTCCGCATAGCGCTGCTATAGCGAACAGGCCTCTTGATTGGCCGACGAAGCGGGCCAATATAAATCACGCATCTACGGCACTGCTAAACGTTTATGGGCCGGAAGTAGTAGGTCGGGTTAGCGGTTTTTTCGCCGCTTTGTTCAATCCCCCCTTGAGGGGGATAACCCGACACCAAAGGCTACAACATGCCGAAACAATTCATGTTACATGGTCTACAGCCTAATAACCTACAGCCTACAGCCTGATACATACCGTCATGAAACTGAAACCGAAAATTTTGGCCATGGTCCTTGCCGGGGGCCGGGTTGACGAACTCAATGTCCTGACCTATTACCGGCCGAAGTCGGCGGTGCCCTTTGGCGGCTTTGCCCGGGTCATTGATTTTTGCTTGAGTAACCTGATGCAGTCAGGTCTGGAGCAGGTCGCCATCCTCAGCCAGTTCCGCAGTTTTTCCTTGATTAACCATATCGGCAGTGGCGCGGCCTGGGACATGATCGGCCGCTACCGGGGCATCTCCATCCTGCCGCCGTCCACCGGCCACGCCAGTTCCAGCTGGTATCGCGGCTCGGCTGATTCGGTCTATCAGAATGTCGATTTCATCCGCTACCACGACCCGGAAGTCGTCATCATCCTCTCCGGTGACCACATCTACAACATGAATTATCAGGAGATGATCGATTACCATAAGGCAAAGGACGCCGACCTGACCATGGCCTGCCTGGCGGTGCCGATGGAGGGGGCGCATCGCTTCGGGGTGGCTGATCTGGATGACGAGGACGGCGCAGTCGGTGGCCGGGTCTTGCGCTATAAGGAAAAGCCCCTGCACCCTAAATTCAACTGGGCCTCGATGACCATCTTTTGTTTCAAGCCGGAGGCCCTGCTGGCGGCCTTGGCCGTCAACGCCCAGGAGGACACCTCGTTTGAGTTTGGCAAGGACATCATCCCCCGCCTGCTGGCCGATCGGCGCCGGGTCTATGGCTATAAATTCAACGGCTATTGGGGCTATACCAGGACGATCGAAGAGTACTGGCAGACCTCCATGGACCTTCTGGGGGAGCAGCCCAAGATCGACCTTGAGGCCTGGGGCGTCCGCACCAACCTCGAGCACCGCGACATCCGCGATTATCAGCCGCTCAAGGTCGGCCCTCGGGCCACGGTCCACGACAGCCTGATCTACAACGGCTGCGTGGTGGAAGGCACGGTTGAGCGCTCCGTCCTCTTCCCAGGCGTTCATGTCAAGCCGGGGGCGGTGGTCCGTGATTCGGTGCTCTTTTTTAATAACCAGGTGGAAAGCGGGGCGCATTTGTCGAAGGTGGTCAGCGATGTCAACACCACCTTTGGGGCGGGCGCCATGATTGGCGAGGAAGGTCCGGCCACCGATAATGAGGTGACGGTGCTGGGCTGGAACAACCATGTCCCGGCGGCCACTGTCATCGGCAGCGACTGCACCATCTACCCGCACCTGCGGCCTGAGAAATTCAATCGCGCCATCAAGAATGGGGAGATCATCCGATGACGAACCCCAACCCGATCAGCAAGACCCTGGTGCTGCTCCTGGCCGGCGGCGTTGGCAGCCGTTTGAATGTCCTGGTGCAGTCCCGCGCCAAACCGGCGGTGCCCTTTGGCGGCCTCTACCGGATCATTGATTTTTCGCTCAGTAACGTCATGAACTCCGGCCTCACCCAGGTCGGCGTCCTCACCCAGTACAAACCCCTGTCATTGATGAACCACTTAGGCAACGGCGCTGCCTGGGACCTGGCCGGTCGCAGCCGGGGGGTCAAGATCCTGCCGCCGCGTACCGGCTCGCACGATTCGGACTGGTACAAGGGCACGGCGGACGCGGTGCGTCAGAACATCGACTTTATCAAGGCCCACCCTTCGCAGGAGATCCTCATCCTCTCCGGCGATCATATCTACCACATGGACTTCGACCAGATGATCCAGGCCCATCGGCAGACCAAGGCCGATATCACCATCGGCATGATGGTGGTGCCGATGGAGGAGATCCACCAGTTCGGGGCCGGCATCACCGACAGCGATGGTCGCATTGTCGAGTGGGAGGAGAAGCCGAAAGTTGCCCGTACCGATCTGGCCTCCATGGGCATCTACGTCTTCGACTCAAAATATCTACTGGCGCTCCTTGCCGAAAACCGTGATGAGGTCGATTTCGGCATGCACCTCATCCCCAAGGCCATTGGCCGCGACAATGTCTATGCCTACCGCTTTAACGGCTACTGGCGGGACGTCGGCACGGTGCAGGCCTATTGGCAGGCCAACATGGACATCCTACAGGACGATTCCGGCATCTCGCCCGAGGCCTGGGGCATTAGGCCCAACGTCGAGGCCGGCGGTCGGATGGCGGACCGCTGCCCGGCCCGTTTCGGGGCCAAGGCCAGGGTGGAAAATTCCATGATCTCGGCTGGTTGCGTCATCCATGGCCAGGTGTTCAACTCCGTCCTCTCGCCAGGAGTCGTGGTGGGGAAAGGGGCGGTGGTCCGCGACTCGGTGCTGATCGATGACTGTAGAATCGGCGAGGGCGCTCTCGTCGATCTGGTGATCATGGACAAACGGGTGCGGGTCGGCAGGAACGCCGTGGTCGGCAGCGGCGACAAGCAGGTCAAAAATCAGCAACACCCCACCCACCTCTATACCGGTATCACCCTGCTCGGCAAGGCGGCGCAAGTGCCGGATGGCGCTGTCATCGGCCGCAACTGCATCGTCAGCCCCCTGCGTCTGGCCCACGACTTCCCAAATCTCCATATCCCCTCCGGCGCAACAGTTTAGGTCCTGCTGTTCAGCTTAATCCAGTGTTGTCCTGAGCCTCTTGCAAAAATGCCACATTGTGGTTCGACAAGCTCACCACGAACGGAAATATCAAGTAAAATCAAGGGGTATCCCGTTCACCCTGAGCTTGTCGAAGGGTGTTCAGAGGAGTTTTGCAAGAGCCTCGTCCTGTATTTGTACGGATAACTCATTGCCAGAGCGTGGGATTTTGTAAAAAAAGCCCCCCCCCAAAAAAACTTGACCACACTTTTTTTTTCTAGGCACCATAATTCATGGCCTGTTGCAAACGCCTGTGGATGCAGGATATCACGTTAATGACTTGTAAGGTGACGGTTGATTTTCGTCCAGGCGGAATGGATGGAAAAATGTTTGCTGAATGGCAGAGGGTAACTAGATGAAAAAAAATGGTAACTATCCAGCTCAAGCCATAAAAAAAGCATATCCCCGGAACTGTAACTATTCAGCAGTGCCGCAGATGCGCGAAATAAGCCTGCGAGCTATAGCACGCCTATGAGAGCAGGCTTATGACAAAGCAGATGTGGTGCTGCTGGATAGTTACAAAAAATGTTGTTTTGGTGGTCATGGCCCAGGTCTTTTTTGGCTGCCTGTCTCCGGCCTGGGCGCAAACCGAGATCCGCCTGTGTTTGCCGCTTTATGAAAAATAATATTTAGTTGACATGGGGTAAATGAATATGTCTTCATTATATTTAGACATTTTGGATCAGCAGGTCTTACCGTGTCGGATTGACCGCTCTTGCAGCAATAATTTAGGAGGACAGTAAAAAATGAAGTTAAAGAACATGTTGCTATGCTTAGGTGTTCTCATGGTGCAGGCAATGCCGCTTACGCTGACGGTCGGTACTGCCAGGGCAGTGTACGCCCCGGATGGTTCCGTGCAAAACAGTGGCCCTGGCGGCGGCACCGGCGGCTGGGACATCACTGATGCCGGCGTCTGCGTCACCGGCATCAAATCTGACGGCACGATGGTGACAAGTGATGCGGTCCCTCGGGCGGACTGTATTTCGACTGTATTCCCCAATGACGCCGACCTCTCTACCTCGGCCCTTTGCGTAGGCGATTCTGACGCCAATGGCGGCTCCCACTATTGGGTCTCCACCTGCGTGGCCAATGACGGCACCCGTATTTCTTTGCAGGACCTGGACCGGACCGCCACCAACTGCGACAAAAGGGCCAAGGCGATGGGCAAGGCCTCCGGCACCATGACCAGCAAGTGCACCGGGGCCTGGGTCTACACCGGGCCGAACGACGACGGCGGCGATGGTTTCTGTTACACGGCGGTACGGGCGACAACCACCTATCCGACCAAGGAGGCCTGCAAGGCCGCCGTGCGTCTAGGCACGGGTTATGCCTGGAACGATACCCTGGGCGTCTGTACCTATGCCTACGGCATTTCCGGGACGCTGGGGACGATCTCCGGCACCCCTAGTGCTTGGTCGGCGCTCAATAAAAAGGATGGCACCGCCAATATTGCCATCGGCGGCGCCTTTGATTTCAGCGGCGCAGGCTACGACACCCAGGGCGAGTGCCTGCGGGCCGGCGGCTCATGGGGGACCGGCGTCACCAAGAACGGCACAAGCGCCATTGCCGCCGATAACGCCGTCATCGCCAATGTCACCGCTACCCGCGCCGGTTGCCTGGAATGCCATAACACCATCTCGCAATACAATACCTACACGGAGAGGTGGAAAGAGAGCTATCTGCTGACCGGCCACAAGAACATGCTGCGCAAGGTGACCCCAGGCCTCAACTGGGCCGGGCCTGACGGCGCGGTCTATACCGAGGCCGCCAGCGGCCAGGCACTGGACTTCACGACTGGCAAGGTCACCGGCACCTTCGGCACCAAGAACCTCTGGTACCTCTTTGGCGACTGGATGGCACCGGCCCCTGACGGGCTCGATACGGTGGTCGATACTGGCGGCGGGGTCGCCAAGTACAACGGCACCAGCACCTACAGTTGTGCGGCCTGCCATTCGACCGGCTGGAGCAACTCCGCAGCCGGACTCTGCAGCCCCCTCTCCTCGAAGACGACTTCGGCCACCTGCACGGCGGCGGGCGGCACCTGGCTGGCCTCGACCGGCGTCCAGGGGACGACCGGCGTTGAACCGCTGGCCTCGTTCCCCACTTACACCAGCGGCATCACCGGCAAGTGGGACCGGGACGGCATCCTCTGCTCCAGGTGTCACGCGGTCACGTTTCCAGTTGTCAATGCAACCCTCAGTCAATATACCGCCCAGGCCACCTGCGAAACGGCCGGATATATCTGGTCTGCCACCTCATCCGTCTGTGAGTATGGCACCGAGGCGACCTGTGAAGCGGCGGGTTTTGTCTGGAGCAGCGCCACCTCGTTATGCGCCTCCACCGATGGCCATCATCAAAATAATGGCATTTTGGGACAACAGGCCACCAACCTCTGTTTCGGCTGCCACCAGGGCATCGCCAAGGTATCGAACCATACCGGCGCCGATGCCGATGAAGGCAATCCGGCGGTCAATATCCCGGTCAAGGACACCGACACGACTTCGGCCTTTGTCCCGGAGTACAGCGGCCATGTCCTGGGCAACGAGTTTTTAAACAGCCCGCATGCCAGGTTCAGCGGCTCAATCAAGCCGAACAAACTCGGCAAGTATGATCTTAAAGACAACGATCTCAGCCATTACGACAGCACCTTTAACGGCATGGTCTGCCGCGTCAACAACTCCGTCAGCGCCACCAGTAACGCCATTTTAAAGACCTACGTCAATCCCACCACGGGAGACGCCGAAATAATCCATAACAGCGCCAACTGTTCGACTGCCGGCGGCTATTGGCTGGCCGCCGGTGGCGATTCAACAACCACCCAGGGGAGCTGCGTCACCTGCCACGACCCGCACCAGAGTTCGGTCCCGGCGGTCGGGGCGGAGGAGCCCTTTGTCAGGGAGTGCACTACCTGTCATGTCGATGACCCGGTCTCTTATCCGACTGCCACCCCGATTGCCATAATTGACCATCCGAGCGGCGTTGATACCCCGCGCGAGCATGAGGCCTCCGAACCGGCCGCGTCATGCGAGATCTGTCACATGCCCAAGGCCACCAGTTCAGGTTTCCCCATGCACCTCTGGCGGATCAATGCCGATTCCAGCTACAGCAGCTTCCCGACCTCTGCCGAATTTACCGGCAACATCAAAAAGAACGCCAATACTGCGGCTGACGACCATGGCTACGATGCCGTCTGGGTCGATCTCGACTATGCCTGCGGCCAGTGCCATGGCGGCACCGCTGGGGCAGGCGCTATTGCCAATAGTACCGTTGCCAATAGCGGACTCTATTTCACCAAGGCGCAGTTGGCGGTTGCCGCCGCCAACATGCATAATCCAAGCGCCGCGCCCACCGGCGGCTGCACGACCTGTCATGACGGCGTCGCCTTCCCGAAATTTCAACACCCGACCACGAGATTTTCGGCCTATGAAGTCGCCAATGGCGTCGGCCTGCCTTCCACCTCATGCCAGAGTTGTCATCTGACCCCGCCGCATAGTGGCAGTGATACGGCGCTGCCGTCTGTGGTTGCGGCTTGCCAGAGTTGCCACGGCGCAACCGGCGCGGCGCATCTGTTCAGCGATGCCGCCATCCTCACAGTGTCCGAGGACCTGCATACCCTTGGCGCCATCGAGCCAATCACCTGTTCGTCGGTGGGTTGCCATGAAGGCTTGATCATCGCCCATCCGCTCGTTGACACCAACACCCCCGGCATCTGTGACCTCTGCCACCTGGGTGTGCGGGAAGGCGTCAGCCCGGACGTCGCCACTGTCGTCACCGGCCTGTGTAACCCTTGCCACGGCGGCAGCGACGGTACGGGTTCCCTCCAGGAAGGGGCGCCGTACTTGACTTCGTACTCCATAACTAAAACCGTGGAGAACATTCATAGAAGCTCGTATCAAAGGCGCCGATGACGGTGAGACAATACGGAAAGACACTGATTATTTCTGTGCCATAAGAACCTCTACCTAATATTTCATTATGATGAAACTTAAGACGATACGCAGCAAAATCATCTTCTTTTTCGGTATGACGGCACTGTTGATCATGGTTTTCGCCGGCGTCGTGATCGAATTTACCCTTGGCCAGAGTATTGCCAAACAGTCCAAGGACCTGGCCGCAGACGTCATGAAGCATACCTACATGACCCTGGCCGGGCAGCAAAGGATACTGGTCTCTTCCATTGACAATTTGAAGATTGAAAGCGCCATCAACGCTGATGGTCTGGCCAAGGACGCCATCCTGAAAACCATTATCGAGAGTCAGATGTATGATTCGCTTGATGGGTTTCTGGAGTTGCAAGGGGTGGGCGATGACTTGTCCATCCTGGTGTCAGGCGAGGCAGATAGAGGGGGCGGAGGGGTAGCCCATGAAGAAGTGCAACGGTTGGAAATGTAAGGTTTTGGAAATAACAACTGTCCGGCAATCCAGACAATGAAGCGGAGGGAGATTTAATGCAAACGGTACGAGGTGGAACAGGGGGGGGGGTAGGGATGCGCAGCTTGATGCTTATCTGCCTGGGGATCATATTGTTGGGCAGCGGCTGTTTGGCGCAACTCAAGCAGTCCAAGCCCATTATCACAAACAAGGATTATGAAAAGCAGCTGCTTGGCAATTCTGCGGCGGATTATGTCGGTAACGACACCTGCATGAAAAAATGCCATGTCCATGAAAAGATCTGGCACGACTTTGAGGCCAGCACCATGGGCGCGCAATTGAAGATCTCCTCAGGAGGCATGATGATTGTCGACTGCGAGTCCTGTCATGGACCGGGCAGCGAGGCCTTGGCCGACATTGAGACCAATAAACTCAATCCCGAAAAACCTGACGACCCGCCGGCCAGCCCCGAGAAAAGGGCGAAGATCAAGGAGATCATGCAAAAGAATTTCCTCGATTTCAATAAATTGCCCGGGCCGGTCCGTTCGCAGATATGTCTGAAGTGTCATACTGCCAACGCCACTTTCAACCTCCATAACTGGAACAGCAGCAGCCATGCCATAAACAATGTCTCCTGCTCGAATTGCCATCCCATCCATGCTACCGGGCCGAGCATAATTCAGCACCCTGAGGCCATCAACAAGGGCTGCATGGATTGCCATAAGGAGGTGGCCGCAGAGTTTTCCCTGCCCAGCCATCATCCCAACAAGGAGAATAAAATTTACTGCATTGACTGTCATGAACCGCACGGCACAACCAACGACAAGCTCCTGCGGGGCATGACCGTCAAGGAGACCTGTGCCCGTTGCCACACCGAAAAGGCCGGCCCCTTCCTCTTCGAGCACGGCGATGTCACCGAGGACTGCATGAACTGCCATTTCAGCCATGGCTCAGTGAACGACAATTTGCTCAGGCAAAAGGAGCCGTTTTTGTGCCGGCAGTGCCATCCTCAGCATCCGGTGACTGGCACCCTGGCCGGCAGCAGGATTGAGCGGAACACACGCTGTTCGGATTGCCATTCGCAGCTGCACGGCACCGATACTCCAGATTCCAAAAATGAGGGCGTGAGGTGGTTGCAATGAAAAAAATTATCAGACTTTCTGTCCTTAGTTTGCTCGCCTATGGCATGATGGTGAACAGACCCGGACTGGCGCTGGCCGAAGAATATCCGTATATAGCGCCGTCCTATGAGATGTATGGCGGCTTCAATCTGATCAGTCCGGACGATGACCATCGCTCTTCCTTTGGTAGTGATTCCCTGGCGGCTGCGACAAATAGCCGGAGGTCAGGGACGATGCGGGCCATCGAGTTTGAGCCGGACCACAGCTCTCTGCTCTTGGGCGGCAAGGTGGAGGCCTTTCCTTTGCCGCAACGCTTTTATCTTAATGCCGAGATCGAAGGCATTGACGACTGGCTTGGCGAAGTCCGGCACGCCTATAAGGACTTGTGGCAATTCAGGATGTTGGGCCGTCGTTTCGTCCATAATCTTGACAATATCACCCTCTTTGATCTTGATGCGAGTACGACCAGGAACGAGGTCTCGCGGCTTGACCTTGGCGAGGAGTACGGGTTCACCATCGATATCGATCAGGTCAAGATGCGCTTGAAGACCCCGAATTTCCCTTTGCACTTCTATACCGAGGCCGAGCTTGTCCGGCGCGAAGGCGACAGACAACAGCTCTTTAGAGGCTTTTCGGGCGCCTCCACGGCGCGGGTTTCGAAGGAGATGGATGTGGACAACTCTACCAAAGAGCTTACGGTGGGGGCCAACTCCCATCTCGGCTGGATCGAGGCTGATTTCTCCCATTCCTGGCAGGATTTCGACAGCGATGTGCAAGACTTTTATGCTTATCAGGCGGCTGATGTCCGGGCCGCAGGAAACTATGTCCATAACCAGTTGCCCGAATTGCAGGCCAACAAGAACACCCTGAAGGTCCATACCACCCAAACCGGTCAGGTCTTTGCCTCGGCAACCCTGATGGATGTAAATCGGAAAAACGAGATTGATGGGCAATCCGATGTCGAGGCCGAGAGACGCCTGGCCCACGCTGATTTGATGTGGACCCCGCGCGGCAATCTGACCGTCGGCACTAAATTCCGGCACCGGGAGAACAGCAGCAGTGGGCCGGAGACAATAGCCTCGCCCTACGATGGCAGTGCGATCAGTACCCCTCAGGGCGTTGATGGCGACAGCAACAATTATACCGCCTTTGTCCGCTACAGTCCGAAAAACAGACTGACACTTAAGGGCCAGTACAGTATCGAGCGCATGGAGCGGGAGCAACAATCGGCCATCGATTGGGCCCGGGCGGAAGGGAAGGACACCGATACGCTTGAGCTTGGCGCGGCTTGGCGGCCACGGCACGATTTGAAGTTGAATACCAAGTATATTTACAAGGATGTGGATGTAGACCGGGGTGACGTTGCCTTCATATTTAATAATGACCCGGAAAAGTCACAGCAGCTCACGGCTGATGTCACTTTTGTCCCTACCGTCAAGACCAATTTCCTGGTCTCGGCCCTGCTCAAGAAGGACACGGCTGACAATATGGAGGCCCTGGATGGCTTCTTTTCGCCAGGGGTAGTCAGCGCAGGGAATAAGGCCAAAGACTATGACGCCCTGTGGCAGAGGTATCTGGCCAGCGGCACTCATGTCTGTACGGAGCGTTTCTCGGTGACTGCAACTTACGTCTATTCGATAATCGACACGGACCGTGATATTGCCATTGGCAGTGACATTATCGATCAGGGCTACAACAACCAGCAGGCCTACCATACCTTCACCCTGAGCAATTCGTTCCAGGCCACGGAAAAGCTCAATCTGGAGGCCATGCTTGATTACACGATTTCTACCGGCGATTATTCGCTCTCAGAGGCGGAAGTCCCTGCCGGAGCACTCTCCATCGCCGATATCTCGATGACCGACACCAAGGAGTTTGGGGTGCGGTTGGACGGTGAATATCAGTTGAAACAAGGCTGGAGGGCCGGAGTTGTTCTACGCTATGTCGGCATCGTCGACAAGTCCTTCGATAATCCGGCGGATGGCGATATGTACGGGGCCTTGCTGAAGATGACCAAGGTCTTTCAATAAAATTGACAAAAAATTCAGCCTGCCACGGTTGTGACTGCGGCAGGCTTGTTTGTTTTTTCCTGTCATGGCTGTAAGAAACGTCAAAGGGACCGGACCGATGAAGAAAATACTACTCTTGGTGATTGCTGGGATATGTTTACTGTCAGGGCCTGGGGCAGCGAGGGCCGAGGATATGGTCGGCGCACTCATGTCCTCGGCTGATGTGCCCTATTATGTCGCGATCCAGAAGGGGCTTGAGGAAGAACTTGCCAAGCAGGGGGCAGCGGTAAAAATGTCCGTCCAGAAGCCATCCGCTAGTGAGATGGCCTGGAAGAATTCTGTACGCAAACTCGTGACCCTCGAAGCCAAGGCCATTGTCGCCTATGGTGGCGGCACTGCCGTGACGGCCGTGGCCGAGGCCCCGGACCTGCCGGTGGTCTACTGCGCGGTGTTTGGCCCGGCAGCAGTTACTGGAAAAAATGTCACCGGTGTCGAGGCCAAAGTGCCGTTGCAGGTCTTGGTCAATCACTTGAAAAAAATATCTAATTTTACGAAATTAGGGATACTCTTTTCAAGTGACGAACCTGATTCCGTAAAGCAGGCCGAGGCAGTGGCAGGGTTTGGTGGTGATGTGGTGAAGACCGACGTCAAGGGCTTGGACAGCATTGCCTTGCCGGCTGGCGTTCAGGCAGTGTTTTTGACCTGTGCCGGGGCGGTCCAGAACCAGAAGGCCGTCGCCGGAATTATCGAAAAGGCCAGGGCCGGCAAGATCGCCACTGCCGGGGTCTTAGGCGGGAGCGCTGAGCTTGGCGTCCTCGTCACTATGGCCGCCAGTGCCGAGCAGCAGGCCCAGGAGACTGCCAAGATAGTGGCCGGCATCCTGAAGGGCGGGGCGGCCTCAAGCTTTCCGGCGGTCAGCGGCAGCAAGGTTGAGCTGACCATCAACCTGGTTGAGGCCAAGGCCATGGGACTGACAGTCCCCTTCGAGATCCTCGGCACCGCCAAGGTCATCAAGTAATTTGTAAACGTCCCGCAGCACCAAATCGTGTACGGTTAAGGACTTGCATTAAGTCCCCCCCAAATGGCGTTGACTTAATGTGCAGGCGTTGCACTACGCCGTCATTCCGGCGCTCTGTTCAGTACCCCTCAGGGGGTATTGAACAGAATCCCCGCTTAACGGGGGAAGGCCTGGATCCAGAACACCTTGAAAAGACTGGATTCCGGCCTTCGCCGGAATGACGGCCACAAATTTTCACTGCGGTGTGAGCGCTTAAGTCAACGGGATGCCTCCCCCCAGGCCCACCCCCCCCGCCTAGCCCCCCGATAAAACACCCCCCAGCCCCCCCCCCCC
>JANNQL010000216.1:0-32920 GCA_031400755.1 Pseudomonadota bacterium
GCATGTCCGGTTTGATGAGGGGAGGTTGATGGACGATCATTCCGGTGGACACGTAGTAGCCGCGTGCGGCAAGGCGTTAATGAAAGTCCCGGCCACTGGTCTGATATCAGCTTCCTACTCTACCAGACTTTTCGTCCCACGGACAGCACCAACGTATTGACAGGACTTGCCGAAACAGCGTAAATAAACCATGCAAAGTGGAATCTTCCTTATCGGCTACCGGGCCACCGGCAAAACCAGCGTTGGCAAGCGCCTGGCCGCCCGGCTGGGCTTGAGCTTTTTTGACATGGACCAGGAGTTGGAAAAACGGCAGGGCCAGAGCATTGCCGAGATGGTGGCAGCCCAGGGCTGGCCCTATTTTCGGGCCCTTGAAAAGGGGCTCCTGACCGAACTGACCGCAAGGCGCGGCCTGGTGATCAGCACCGGCGGCGGGGCCATCCTCCATCAGGATGTCTGGCCCCAGGTCAAAGAGGCAGGTCTGGTGGTCTGGCTGACCGCCGACCACCAGACCATCTGCCGACGGCTCATGGCCGACGACCAGACCGCCAGCCAGCGGCCGGCCCTGACCGGCCAAGACCCCTATGCCGAAATCGCGGCGGTGCTCCTGGAACGAGAACCACTCTACCGGGCCGGCTGCCATTTTTCGGTGGATACCGCTGCCATGACGATTGACGAGGTCGTGGCCCTGATCGCCGAGAGCGCGAGCAGATGTTCGCGGTGACGAATAGCGAGCAAGACGACAAGGAGAAATAAACGATGATTAGAAAAATCAGTGGGGCCTTTACCGGTGGGGCCATCGGCGGCTTTATCGACAGCGTAAATATTGTCGTCTTGGCCAAGCTCGGCATTACCGACTTGCTGGGTGTCAGCATGAAGCCTGAGTTCACCGGGCCTTGGCTTTACCCGCGCCTGGTCTGGAGCGGCCTCTGGATGCTCTTGCTCCTGCTGCCGCTCTGGCCAAAACGGACCGCGTTGCGCGGCTGCCTGTTCAGCCTGTTGCCGTCCGCCATGATGCTTTTCATGGTCTTCCCCGAGATGGGCAAGGGCGTCCTGGGCCTGGGCTTCGGGACGTTGACGCCGCTCTTGGTTATCGGACTCAATTGCCTTTACGGTATGATCGCCGCCTATTGGTATAAGGCCGCCTGCCATTAAGGGTAGGCTTTGTGCGTTAACTGAACTCAACACTCTGATAAAGGACCAATCATCATGGCAGGCAATACATTCGGCACGGTTTTTCGGGTGACCACCTGGGGCGAGTCCCATGGCACGGCGGTGGGCGCCACCATTGACGGCTGTCCGCCAGGGATCGCCCTCACCCCGGAACTCATCCAGTGCGATCTGGACCGGCGGCGGCCCGGCACCGGCGGGGCCGCCAGTCCGCGCCAGGAGCCCGACCGGGTCGAGATCCTCTCCGGCGTCTTCGAGGGTCAGACCACCGGCACCCCAATCTCCTTGGCCATCTTCAACAAGGACGCCCACAGCAAATCATATGACCACCTGAAGGACATCTTTCGGCCCGGGCACGGTGATATCACCTACCTGAAAAAATACGGCATCCGCGACCACCGGGGCGGCGGCCGGGCCTCGGCCCGGGAGACCGCAGCCCGGGTGGCGGCTGGGGCGGTGGCGCGCCTCTTGCTCGACCGCCACCACATCACGGTGACCGCCTACACCGTGGCACTCGGCGGCATCGGCATCACTACCAAGGACCTGGCGGCCATCAGCCAGAACCGTCTGTTCTGCCCCGACCCGGAGGCGGCAATCCGCATGGAGGAGAAGATTGTCATAACCAGGCAGGAGGGCGACACCCTGGGCGGCATTGTTGAAATTGTCGCCAAGAACTGCCCGGCGGGCCTAGGCGAGCCGGTCTTTGACAAGCTCGATGGCGAGCTGGCCCGGGCCCTGATGTCGATCGGCGCGGTCAAGGGGGTGGAGATCGGTGAAGGCTTCGCAGCCGCCGGGCTGACCGGTTCTCAGAACAACGACCCCTTGACCCCGACCGGCTTCGCCTCGAACCGCTCAGGCGGTATCCTGGCCGGCATCTCGAACGGCGATGACATCGTCGCCCGGGTGGCGGTCAAGCCGATTCCCTCCATTGCCAAGGAACAGCAAAGCATAGACTTAAACGGCGAGGCAGTGACCATCAAGATCGGCGGCCGCCACGACATCTCGGCCATTCCGCGGATCATCCCGGTTTGCGAGGCCATGGTCTGCTTGACCCTGGCCGACCATCTGCTCCGGCAAAGGGCTATCAGCTAAACCCCATGCCTGAACCTCGCACCATCAATGGCCTGATTCAAAGGAGTGTCCGGCTCTACCCCCAGCGTCCGGCCCTTGGCATGGCCTTTGCCGCGCCTCTGACCTACGCCGCGCTTGGTGAATCCACCCGTTTGTTGAGCGCCGCCCTCAGCGCCCGCGGCCTCTTGCGTGGCGACCGGGTGGCGATCCTGGCCGAGAACTCGCCAAATTGGGGGGTGGCGTATTTAGCGGTCACCGGTTGCGGCGCCATTGCCGTGCCCATCCTGCCCGACTTTCCCGAGGCCGATGTCCATCATATCCTGCATGAGGCCGGGGTGAAATTTGTCTTCACCAGCATCCGCCAGATTGACAAGGCGCTTGACTTCAATCGCCATAAACTGGCTGGGATTTTCGCCCTTGACGACAGCGACCCGGAACATCGCGACACGGTCGCCACCTTTTCCGGGCTCCTGCACCAGGGGGCCTCGCTGCCGCTTGACGCCATAAAAGAGGTCGACGCCACTGCCCTCCAGCCGGGCGACACCGCCGCCATTATCTACACCTCAGGCACCTCAGGGCACGCCAAGGCGGTGATGCTCTCCCATGCCAATATCTGCGCCAATGTCTGCTCAGTCCAGGCCATCATCGACATCCCGCCGGCCGCGACCTTTTTGTCAATCCTGCCGCTTTCTCACACCTACGAATTCACCATCGGTTTTGTCCTGCCGCTTGCCCATGGCGACCGGGTCGTCTATACCGACCGGGCCCCGACCCCGACCATTTTGGAAAAAATCTGCCGTCATGAGCGGCCCGACGCCATCTGCGCCGTGCCCATGGTCATCGACAAAATTTACAAGAAAAAGGTGCTCCCTTCCATCAATGAGAAGGTCTGGCTGCGGCAGGCGGTAAAATTTCCCTGGAGCAGAAAGTTGGTCATGCGCAAGATCGGCAGGGGCTTACGCGAATTTTTCGGCGGCAACCTCAAGGTGATGGCCATCGGCGGCGCTGCCTTGAATATCGAGACCGAGTCCTTTTTACGAGAGGCGGGGTTCCCGTACATGGCCGGCTACGGCCTGACCGAGACCGCACCACTCCTGGCCGCCGGGCCGCTCGCCGACCCTTCGGTATCCTTGGGCTCGGTGGGTCCGCCAGTGCCTGGGGTGGAAATCAGAATCAGCGAGGCCAACCAGCAAACCGGTATCGGGCAGATCTTGGCCCGCGGCGAAAACATCATGCAAGGCTATTATAATAATCCGTTGCTGACCGCCGAGACCATCGATCACGACGGCTGGCTCGCCACCGGCGACCTGGGCTTTTTTGACGAAACCGGCAATCTCCACATCAAGGGCCGCGCCAAGAGCGTCATCGTCCTCTCCCATGGGGAAAACATCTATCCCGAGGCCATCGAAGAAAAGCTCAACGCCTTTGTCCAGGTTGTTGAGTCACTGGTGGTGGAGAATCAGGACCGGATCGAGGCCCTGGTCTATCTTGACTACGACATGGTGGACATTGCCGCCCGCCGAGAAGGTCCGCAACTCTATGTCCAGCGCCTGCTCGCCGAGATCAAGGCCGCCGTCAACCGGCAACTGCCGTCCTTTGCCAGACTGCACAAGGTAGCCGAACGGACCGAGCCCTTCATCAAGACCGCGACCCATAAGATCAAGCGGTATTTGTATCAGTGAGGGCAGGAAGGCGCACAAGGCAAAAAGAGCGTAATGCGTGAAAACATGCTGAGGAGAACTCCCATGAGCGATAAAATAGACAAAAATACCGGTAGCCACCTGTCGCCCTTCGAGCGGATCAGGCGCACCAGCGAGGCCGGGAATGAACACTGGTCGAGTCGTGAATTTGCCGCCATCCTTGGCTATTCGGATTACCGCAACTTCGAGGCGGTAATCGAAAAAGCCAGATTGTCATGCTTCAACGCCGGCCACCGGGTTGAAGACCATTTCGGTGACGTCACCGAAATGGTCGAGATCGGTAGCGGTGCGGTACGGCCCGTCAAGACGACGCTGCTGTCGCGCTACGCCTGTTATCTCGTGATCCAGAACGCCGATCCGAAAAAGGAGATCGTGGCCCTCGGCCAGACCTATTTCGCGGTGCAGACCCGGCGGCAGGAGCTTACGGACCAACGGCTTGAGGAGGAGAGGCGTCTTCTGCTGCGCGAGGAGGAGATGCGACGTCACAACACCCAACTGGCCGATGCGGCCAAAGACGCCGGTGTTGTCGAACCGTTTGACTACGCCATTTTTCAGAATCACGGCTATATGGGGCTCTATGGCGGGATGACAGCCGTGCATATTCACCAGCACAAGGGACTTAAAAAAAGCCAGAAAATCCTTGACCATATGGGCAGCACGGAACTTGCCGCCAACCTTTTCCGCGCTACCCAAACCGAGGAGAAACTCCGCCGCGACAGGGTCCAGGGGAAGCACGCCGCCAACCGCACCCACCAGGAAGTGGGCGAGAAGGTGCGGCAGACGATCAAGGAGCTTGGCGGCACCATGCCCGAAGACCTGCCGGTGGCCGACAGCATCAAGACGCTTGAAACCCAAAAAAGGAAGGAACTTCCCGACAATGCGGAGTAATGGCCAACCTGGACCACAGGCGCAGACAGCACAATCCAACCCATAACCTTCGAAATAACGCTATGAAAAAATCAGCAGCCCCCATCAACAGCATCTGGCTCATCACCCGCGAATACGGCGCCCTGGCCGGGGCCGGCGGGGTCAAGGACGTGGCCCGGCAACTGGCGGCGGCGTTGGCCCGGTCCGGGAGGGCGGTAAGCGTGGTCCTGCCGTTTTACGGCTCTATGGCCCCGCGTCGTTTGGGCTTTACCCGGCTTGAACTGGATTTTGACCTGGACATGTCCTATCCCCTGGAGGAACGACGGGAATTGATTACCGTCTGGCACCAGAAGACCGAGGTCGATATCTACCTGATCGACAGCCCCCGCTTCCGCGAAAAGACCGGGATCTACACCTATACCGCCGAAGACGAACGGCTCGACCCGACCCACCTTCAAGGGACAGGGCACTACGACTATTTCGCCATGAACGTCTTGCTGCAAAAGGCCGCCCTCTGCCTGATGGTCCGACTTGGACAAAGGCCGGATATCATCCACTGCCACGATGGCCATACCGCCCTGCTTCCGGCCATGGCCTCTGAGCTGGACGGCTTTCGGCATTATTTCAGGGAAACCGGCTTTGTAGTCACCATCCACAACGCTGGACTAGGCTATCACCAGGAGGTCTACGACCTGGCCTTTGCCCAGGCCATCACCGGCCTGCCGGTGCGGGTGATCGACGATCACCTGCTGGATGGGGCCTTCGACCCCTTGCTTGCCGCCTCATCCTACGCCGTGCTGAACACGGTGAGCGAAAATTACGCCCGCGAATTACGGGAGACAGAAGATGACGCCCTGACCGGCTTCCTCGGCCACACCCTCCTGAAACGGGGCCTGGTCCTGCAAGGGGTGACCAACGGCATCGACCCGGCCGACTTTGATCTGACTGACTTTCAAAAGCTTGGCTTGCCGACTGGCTTCCAACCTGGCAAGGCCCCGGTCGCCGCCAAGAAGGCCTTGGGTAAAGACCTCTGCAAAGAGGACATCTGCACCGCGATAGCCGAGCGCCGCTTGACCGGTATCCGCCAGACCGGCAGCCTGACCTTTCAGCCGGACCAGCCCCTGTTCACCTTTATCGGCCGCCTCTCCACCCAGAAAGGGGTGGACAAAATGATTGAGGCCCTAAAATTTCTCTTGCCTATCGACCCTGCTTTTCAGATACTGA
The DNA here is from genome assembly GCA_031400755.1 of Pseudomonadota bacterium. Lineage (GTDB taxonomy): Bacteria > Desulfobacterota > Desulfobulbia > Desulfobulbales > VMSU01 > VMSU01. The sequence goes on from JANNQL010000216.1 coordinate 6,030, forward strand.
TTTTAGGCAATGGTCAAAAAGAGATCGAAGAGTCCCTGATTAAGCTGGCCCAGGCCCCCAGATATCGAGGGCGGGTCTGTCTGCTCAGGGGCTTTGATTCGATCCTGGCCAATCGGGTGTATGCGGCAGGCGACTTTTTCCTGGTCCCGTCCCAATACGAGCCCTGCGGCTTGACGGACTTTATGGCCCAGCTCTTCGGCAACCTGCCCATTGTCCACCACGTTGGTGGCCTGGTCAAGGTGGTGGACGGTGAGACCGGCTTTGCCTATCGTGAGCACAGCGGCGCGGCCCTGGCCAAGGCCATGCAGCGGGCCTTGGCCACCTATCGGTCGTCACCGCCAGCCATCCGCGCCATGCAGAAGGCCGCCGTCGCCCTGATCCAGGCCCAATACACCTGGGACAAGGTCATGGGCCGCTACTTAGAATTATACGACACAGCAAGGGGACCTCGATAGGCTAGGCACAGCGCCTCATCAGGGCTCCATTTTCGCATTAAAATTACAGGGGGAAGACAATGACTATCAAGATAGGGATCAACGGGTTTGGACGCATCGGCAGGAATATTTTTCGGGCCATTGACAAGGACCCGGCCTTCAAGGACATTGAAGTCGTTGCCATCAATGATCTGACCAATAACGCCACCACCGCCCATCTGCTTAAATACGATTCGATCATGGGGGTCTACGACAAGACAGTGACCGCCAACGACAAGGGCATCGTCGTCAATGGCCGCCAGATCGACATTTACAACCACAGAAACCCGGCCGACATCCCCTGGGGGGCGATGGGCGTCGAGTATGTGGTTGAGTCCACCGGCTTTTTCACCAACGATGAGACCGCCGGCGCCCACCTGGAGGCCGGGGCCAAAAAGGTGATTATCTCAGCCCCGGCCAAGGGCAAGGTCAAGACCCTGGTCATGGGCGTCAATGAAGAGGAGTACGACCCGCTGGAGCACAATATCGTCTCCAACGCCTCCTGCACCACCAATTGCCTGGCCCCGGTGGCCAAGGTCATCCTCGACCGTTTCGGGATAGTCAAGGGCCTGATGACCACGGTCCATTCCTACACCAACGATCAGTGCATCCTCGATTTTCCCCACTCGGACCTGCGCCGGGCCCGGGCCGCCGCCCTGTCGATGATCCCGACCAAGACCGGCGCTGCCGCGGCGGTCTCACTCGTCCTGCCTGAGCTCAAAGGCAAATTTGATGGCCTGGCGGTGCGGGTGCCGACCCCGAACGTCTCGCTGGTCGATGTGGTCATGGAGGTCGAGAAGGAGACCAGCGCCGCCGAGGTCAATCAGGCCTTGAAAGATGGGGCGAATCGTTACTTAGGTTATTCCGACGAGCCCCTGGTCTCCATCGACTATCAGGGCAACCCGCATTCCTCGGTAGTGGACGGCCTGTCCACCAAGGTGATCGGCAAGATGGTCAAGATTCTGTCCTGGTACGATAACGAGTGGGGTTATTCCAACCGGGTTCTTGACCTCATCGTCATGATGGATGCCAAGAAGCCTTTATAATGTTGTAGGTCGGGTTAGCCGCAAGGCGTAACCCGACGTTCGCAGGCTTGATGGAGATGTCGGGTTAGCGAAGCGTTTTTTTCAGTACCCCCTTGCGGGGTGTAACCCAACACCCAAATTGTCGGGTTACGGCGAAAAGACCGCCTAACCCGACAACCCGACCTACGATTATTTGGAGCGTTACAACCTACTCGCCGTTGTAATTCTTAATATCTTCGCCACCAGGCTGAAGGCCGGAAGCAGCATAACTGCTTCCGGCCTTCAGCCTTTCCTTTTAGAGGTGTCCAGCAATGCCGCAATCCGTCTCCCCAGCCATCGAATCAGACGCCCTCAAGGCCAACCTCCAGGAAACAGCGGTTGACGAAGTGGCCATTGCCCCGGACCAGCAGATCCTGGCCGACATCGTCCGCGACTACAAGGGGATACATCACACCATCTGCGACCTGCTGCATGAAATCAATCACCCCTTCCATAACTGGAGCCTGATCCTGCCCAAACTCCGGGCCTTTATCCTGAAGCACAGCCATCAGTACGCCCGCCATGAACAAGGGCCCGAGGCCTTCAGCCAATTTATCGCCATTCATCTGTTGGCCATCGATCAGGCCTGGGAAAACCTGAAGCATAAAAAGACGGCGCCCGTTGTCGGCCACAGCAAGTCCCCCAAGAGCTGGGACACCATTATCGCGCTCGCCATGGAGTCACTCCTGGCCTATTTAGAAAAATTCATTCAAGACCTGGACGGCCCCTCCCTCCTCCGCCACCAAGAGGCCATCAACACGGCGGTCGGCCAAATTGCCGCCCTTGACGACCAGGCCTTGATCCTCATGGTGCAGGGCTACCACTCCATCAAAAAGACCGCCGCCGCCCTGCTGACAGTAAGCCAGGGCTCTGTTCAGTCCTCGCTTGACGGGGGTTCTGTTCAATCCCCGCTTGACGGGGGCACCGCCTTCGATGGCGCGCCATTTATCAGGCTCTATGCCAAGCTCCTGGCCATTGATTACCAATACTGGCTGAGTGAAGAAGACCCCTTGCCCTGGTTTACGGCGGCCTGCGGCCATAACCATGACGACTGGGACGTGGCCAGCCTCTTTGCCGCCATCTCCCACCGGGCGATGCGGGGCAACCTGGCAGCCCTGCCGGCGGATGACGCAACCGCCCTGACGCCGGACGAGCAGTTGCAGCACCTCCTGACCCTGCCGACCCACCTGGACATTGTCAGGATATACAAGGACATCCCGCCCAAGCTCTTGGCAATCCCCTTCCCCAACGCCTCCTATCCGGGTGGGGTCGAGAAACCGCTGCCGTCCCCCTTCGGCGCCCCGCAAGAACCGCCTGCCGCCGAGTTCTGCTATCTGGATGACACGGTTGACCGCTTTGCCGAAAACCGCAAGCTCCTCTTTCTGTTCAGGATCATGGACACCCCCGGTCTCTTCCTCATCCATGAAGAGACCCTGCGCGAGATCAACCGCAGCCTGGTGCTGCTCATCCACGAGCAGTCCTTTGGAGAGATCGAACGGTTTCTGCTCACCACTTTCCAGCTCTTGAAGGCCAATGTCAAAAAATTTCCCCACACCTCCCTGCAGTGCATCCAGGTTTTAGGCACCGAGATATTCAAGAAGGGCAGCGGCGGCTTAGTGGAAAGCTTCCTGTGGGAGGTGGTCCGCTTCGGGTTTCAATACGCCAACGTCACCGGCGTCGATCAGGACTGGCAGCCCATCGCCAATCCGGCCCACCTGGTCAATATCCGGGTCTGGCTCTCGCTGATCATGCAGGAGCCCAAGTGGTGCTCCACCCTGTTTTCGGCACTCATCATCAACCTGCACCTGTCCGGCACCTGCATCAAGGACACCGATCTTTTCCAGCGCGACATCACCGAACTTCTGAACCACCCGATCGGCCCGATCTACAACCTGGCCAAGCAATTTGCCAAACTGTTGCCAGTCTTCTTCAACGAGATCGGCGCTGAAGGCGAACTGCGCGAGGTCTCCACCGAGCTTGACGAGACTCACCGCCGCAAAGACGTCCTCATTCATTTCCTCCGTAAGCAGAGCCATGTCGAGTCCAGCAACCTGATCGTCAACTTCATCCGCGCCATCTTCGCCTTCTGGCGCACCCAGGACAAGGACGTCCTCGAACAGTTCCTGCCGCCGGAGGTCCTCTACGGCATCCAGACCAGCGGACCCTTTATCGACGATCTGCATATCCTGATGAAGAGGGTCTTTGAACTGCCGGACATCAAACGGGTGGAAGACCTCTTGGCCTGGGACGAGGCCAGGCGGGACAATTTTCTGGCCCAACAGTCGGACCTGAACCCGGTGGAGCTCCGGCGCTTTGCGCTCTTGGTCCACATGTACACCCTGCTCTACGAAAAATACAACCTCGGCCTCCAGGACCTGCGCCAACAGCTGGGAATCGCCGTCAACTCAGGGTTTCCTGAGATCCAGGAGTTGATTACGGCGCTTGAATCCTGCGATACCTTCGAGTGCCTGGAGGCCATCCTCCACCAGCTGGAGCGCCTGCAGGAGGTCATTTTGAGCCCCGAGGCCTTCGAGGCCAAGGAGGACATTTACTATAAACGCCACATCGCAGTCGACATCCCCTCGGTCTACGGCCGCTACCGGGAGAGGAAATTCGATGCCTTAGGCCTCACCTTCCGGCTGGAGAGCCTGGCCACCATGTACCTGGAGAGGATTCCGGAGACGGTCAACACCTCCTTCATCACCGAGGCGACCTTCATCAGGATCATCAACTGCCTGAAATTCTACCTCAGGGCCTTGAAGATCGACGGCATCAGCAGCCGCCACCTGGAGACCTATATCGCGCTCCTGGCAAGCTCCGTGCAGCAGAAGCGCTTCTCCTACACCCAGTACCTCGACATCTTCCGCGGCCTTTCCGAGGGGGTGAAGGACATCATCTACGCTTACTACACCAACCTGCACGAGAACAACCTGACGATCATCGCCCCCCAGATCGGGGCCTCGAACCTCCTGCCCCGCTACCGCAATCTCTGGCGGGAGGATGACCTGACCGGCTCGGTCCATCGCTTAAACGAGTCCTTCCTGCGCGACCTGATCAGTGGCACCTTCGGGCTCCAGCACCTAGATAACTTCATCACCCGCATCTACCAGACCCTCGAGAGCCAGAAGGAGCTGTTGAACGAGGCCAACCTCGATCTGCTGATGACCTACAACCCGGAGAACGTCATCAGCTTCCTGCACCGCCACAACCAGCAGACCAACAACCTGATCATGCTGGGCAACAAGGGCTATAACCTGACTACGCTGGCGGCGGACGGCAAGCCGGTGCCGCCCGGCTTCATCATCACCACCGAGATCTTCCGCTGCTGGCCGGTGGTCAAAGATTTTTTCAAGGCCAAGAACGTCTTTATGGACCGCATCCGTCAGGCCCTGACCCAGATGGAGGAGATGACCGGCAAGAAGTTCGGCGATCCGATAAACCCGCTCCTGGTCTCGGTGCGCAGCGGCGCCGCCGTCTCCATGCCCGGCATGATGGCCACCCTGCACAATGTCGGCTTGAACGAAGACATCTCCGAGGAGTTCGCTAAAGAATCCGGCCAAGAGTATCTGGCCTGGGACAACTACCGCCGCTTTTTGCAGTCCTGGGCCATGGCCAAGGGCGTTGAGCGCGAGGTCTTCCAGACCCTGATGAACAAGGCCAAGGCCAAGCACGATGTCCAAGTCAAGCGCCAGTTCTCCCCGGAGCAGATGCGGGAGTTGGCCTTAAATTACCAGAAGACCATCCGCGGCATCGGCATCGGCATCCCGGACGACCCCTGGCTACAGCTCACCGGCGCCATCGAGATGGTCTTAGACTCCTGGAACACGACCAAGACCAAGGAGTACCGGGCCTTGATGGACGTCTCCGATGCCTGGGGCACGGCGGTGATCATCCAGGCCATGGTCTTTGGCAACAAGAGCCAGGAGTCCGGCAGCGGCGTCCTGTTCACCGCCCACCCCTATCGTAAGGTGCGGCGGGTCGCCCTCTGGGGGGACTACGCTACTGCCGACCAGGGCGAGGACATCGTTTCCGGCCTGGTCACCACCTACCCGGTCTCAGTGGAGCAGGCCGAGCTGGATGGCCGCTCCAAGGACCTGTCGCTCGAGCGGCGCTTCCCGAAGATCTACCAACGGCTGCGGGACATTGCCCGCGACCTGGTCTACGAGAAGCAATGGAACCCCCAGGACATCGAGTTCACCTTCGAGGGGCCAGAGGTAGACGACCTCTATATCCTGCAGACCAGGGACATGATCACCATCAAGAAGAAGGAGAACTTCGACGCCTTTGTCGAGAGCCTGGAGATGAACCGCGCCATCCTCGGCAAGGGCATCGGGGTCAGCGGCAGCGCCCTGGCGGGAAGGGCCGTGTTCACGGTGGAGCACATCAACCGGCTGCGGCACGATGACCCCGGCACGCCCTTGATCCTCATCCGCCAGGACACGGTGCCCGAGGACATCAAGGAGATCTCCCAGGCCGACGGGCTGCTTACGGCCAGAGGAGGACAGACCTCCCACGCCTCGCTGGTGGCGCTTAGGTTGGATAAGACTTGTGTGGTGGGCTGTAAGAACCTGAAGGTCTACGAGACCGAGGAGCGCTGCGAGATCAGCGGCCAGGTCATCCGCTTTGGCGATCCGATCAGCATTGATGGCAGGAAGGGACTATTCTTGAGGGGGATGCATCAGTTGAAGAAAGAGGTGCATATCTTGCCGATTTGAGGTGGGGGAACCCGTCGTTCCCCTGCCCCCGTTGCCTGAGCGGAGTCGAAGGCAACAAAATGGTTAAGACGAACATTCTCTATCCCGTGCCGCACCGGCAGTATGTCTTCTCCATCCCGATAATTCTTAGAAAATATTTCCTTTACAACCGTAAGCTCTTATCTGAACTCTGCCGTTCAGCCCACGAGAGCCTGCTCGTATTTTTCAGGACCGCGCTCGGCAAACCCGAGGGTGTAATCGGTACAGTCATGGCGATTCAGACTTTTGGCGATTATGCCAAGTGGCATCCTCACATCCATTCCATAACTGCCGATGGTCTCTTTGACGAGCTCGGTGTCTTTTATTGCATGCCAAAGACCACCGACATTCAACCACTGGCCGAACTCTTCAGGGCCAACGTCCTCAAGATACTCAAACGGAAAGGGCTGATCGACGACCGGCTCATCGAGAACCTCATGAAATGGCGGCACACCCCCGGTTTTTCCGTCCACAACGGCGTGCGGCTGGCCCGTGACGACCAGAAAGGCCAGACCGCCGTGGCCCAGTATATCCTGCGGAACCCCTTCGCCCAGGGAAAGATCAATTTCAACGAGACAACCAGCATGGTCGTCTACAAGTCGAAGATGACCCACAGCAAGGGCGAAGGGGGCAAAAAAAACTTCGCGGTCTACCCCGCCTGTGACTTTATCGCCGCCATCACCCTTCGACTCCGCTCAGGGCACCGCCCAACACATCCCGGAAAAGAGATGTCAGATGGTGCGCTATTCCGGAGTCTCGCCTTGCTCGCTTACCTGGCTGGTATTCAAACAGGATGCGGGGGGAGAGACGGAAACAGGAAGAGTTGGCGGCGGCAGACGAGGGGGAGACCCAGGACAACGAAGGCGTCGAGATCGTGGACGTGTCAAACTACAAGCCGCGCCGCATCCCCTCACCCACATGGCGGGAGTGCATCAAAAAAATTTTGGGAGGTTGACCCGCTCATCTGTCCGCACTGTCATGCCGCGATGAAGATCATCAGCTTCATCTCGGAACCGAAGTTGGTCAGGAAAATCCTGGAGCACCTGAAATTATGGTCGATACCATCGGTTTCAGAACGGTCGCCACCCGCCAGGGCTGCCCCTTTGCCAGGGCATGATCCGCAACCAAAAGAGGAGATCACCTACGAGCCGGTCCCCCAGTTCGAGGAACCATCCGCTTCGCTCAATTGATTGCCCCAGGGCCAACGAACTGGCCTACCCGACACCTTATTTCCTGTCAAAGATTTCCAACCTGCCGTTTTTGTATGTTTTTTTAATATTCCAGCCGAGATCATCTGAAAGATATTGATTTCGATGAGGAGCTCAGCTATATTTTTACTATCATTATGATAGCCGAGCTGATTTTTTATTGAGGATGGGGAAAGGAGGGGCGGGGGGAATCAGCCTTATTTTACGTTTTAACCGACTCTGGCACACTGAAAAATTTGATTTCATCTGGTTTTTGGGTTGTTTTCCAGGACCAAGCCGGACCCCCAAAAAAGCAAATTCCCATCCATCTCATCTATCATCATCATCTCATCCCAACGCTTCAATCCCGTGACGCCTGACAACATTCAACAATTTGAGCGAAGGGCCATTCGGTCGCTTATCGCCGACCTCCCATTTTTGAACCGTTGAGACACTCGTGTTCAGCAGCTTTGCAAAAATTGATTGGCTGACATGCAAAGTCTCGCGCAGGCCCTTAATTGCAGCAGGCGGCATCTGTTCAACAGTTAATTGGCACAACGCCTCAATTTCTCCTAGCTTGTGTTTGTCAATCAGGTTGGCCTGATGCAGGTCACGACCCGTTTCCAGCATTTCGTCCAGCAGTCTGCTTGTTGTCTTATTCATGATTAATCTCCTTAAATTGTCCTTCGCGTAAGGCGGTGCCTATCTCGTCGGAACTCAAGTTCAAAAAAGTCTGCCCAATTATCTGTAACACCTTCAGTTCCTGGTCAGAAACATTGGCACGTTCATTCTTTGCAAAACCGAAAAGAAAAATCCAGCGGTTTCCTAAATTACTTGCCACTAACGTCCTTGCTCCCGACCGCTTTCCATGCCCAGCCAACGCAACTCGTTTTTTGAAAACTCCACCACCGAGATCGGCATCAATAAGTCCTGCCTCCATTTCATGAACGGCATTACATAGCGCCTCCTCGGTAATATCTGATTTGCGAAGCCAACGTTCAAAGGATTTTGTTATCAGTATCTTCTTCATGAATAACTATACCACCAGGTGCAACTTAATGTCAATCCAAGATAACTAGGACAATCGGGGACAGACCAAGTATCTCGGAGGAGTTTGCCCAAGCCTCCGGCCACGAGTACCTGGCTTGGGACAACTATCGCCGTTTCCTGCAGTCCTGGGCCATGGCCAAGGGCGTCGAGCGCGAGGTCTTCCAGACCCTGATGAACAAGGCCAAGCATGATGTCCAGGTCAAGCGCCAGTTCTCTCCAGAGCAGATGCGGGAGCTGGCCTTGAACTACCAGAAGACCATCCGCGGTATCGGCATCGGCATTGTCGAGGACCTCTATATCCTGCAGACCAGGGACATGATCACCATCAAGAAGAAGGAGAACTTCGACGCCTTTGTCGAGAGCCTGGAGATGACCCGCGCCATCCTCGGCAAGGGTATCGGGGTCTCCGGCAGCGCCTTGGCCGGGCGGGCCGTGTTCACCGTGGAGCACAAATCAACCGGCTGCGGCACGATGACCCCGGCACGCCCTTGATCTTCATCCGTCAGGACACGGTGCCCGAGGACATCAAGGAGATCTCCCAGGCCGACGGGCTGCTCACCGCCAGGGGAGGCCAGACCTCGCACGCCTCGCTGGTGGCGCTTAGGCTCGACAAGACCTGTGTGGTGGGTTGTAAGAACTTGAAGGTCTACGAGACCGAGGAGCGCTGCGAGATCGGCGGCCAGGTCAACCAACTTTTCCTGCCCCAGTCCAGACTTCAGTGCTTGGTTCCATAGGCAGTTTCACGGCTTCCTCACAAAATGCCTCCGTTTTGTTTCTCCACATTTACCTTCCCTGTGTCAATTTTTTTTTAAACCTGCCCCGCAAAAGACTTTTGCATATTACAAAAAATAATGCTAGTTCTTCTACAGTTTAGTAAGCAATGCCAAATATGGTCTTTGGCATAATGACTACTCAACAAGGAGAAATGACATGCGAAAAAGTACAATTTGGGCGGTATTGGCAATGCTTTTAATCAGCTTTTCCGTTCATGCTGAAACAGCTGAAACGGGACGCGCCAACGAGCTGATCGAAGGCTCCTACATCGTCACCTTCAAAAAGGCGGCAGACTCGGCGCCATCTCTTATTGTCCCGCCATCAAAAACACAAGACATGGTTGGCAGGCGTCCCCCGCCGTTTGGTGGGCATGGCACCGGCCAAAGCCGGGAAGGGCTGGCGACGGCACTTGGCCTTTCAGGTCAGGTGGTCTCGATTTTTGAAACCATCAATGCCGCACATATCAAGATGGATGCAAAGGAAGCGGACAGACTTCGTCGTCACCCGCAAGTACTGGAGGTGGAACAAGATAGAATGTTGACTGCCCAAACAACCCAAACCAACCCCGGTTGGGGGTTGGACAGGCTCGATCAATCAACCACGCTATTGAACCAAGCTTATACTTATTCTGCTAATGGGGCTGGGCAGACCATCTACATTCTCGACTCGGGGCTGGATCTGAGTAAAGCAGCGGTAGCGGCCGAGTTCGGCGGCCGCGCCTCAATTATCTACGATGTCAATGGCGGATCAGGAGCCGATTGCCTGGGGCATGGCACGAAGGTCGCTAGCGCCGCCGCTGGCAACAGCAAAGGCGTGGCAAAGGCGCATCCCTGGTAATTGCAAAGATTTTTGATGGATGTACGCCCTATTCCGCCACATCCACAGCGATTATGGCGTTTAACTGGCTGGCGGACAATACGCCCAGGGGGACGATTGTAAATTTGAGCTCTGTTAGTTTTGATGGCAGCGGTAATTGCAGCGGAAATCCTTTTCAATATCTTAGCATGACATTGGAAACCGCCATTACCGAAGCCTACAACAAAGGCAAGATCATTGTCGTGGCGGCGGGGAACGATGGCTGTAATACCTCCAGAGATTCTTGTACTCGTCTTACCCAGGAATTTGTTGTCGGGGCAACGGACAGCAGCCGATTAGGCTATGGGCAGGATGCCAAGGCTTCCTATTCCAGAACCGGATCGAACATATCCACGTTTGCCCCGGGATCTAATGTGTCGCTGCTCGACCAAAATGGCTCACCGGTTACCGTCTCCGGCACTTCATTTTCGGCGCCATATATTGCCGGCGTCTTCGCAATCGCCTGTCAAGCGGTTGTGCCGTATTGCAGCTCTACAGAGATAGGCACTGTTTATCAAGCGTTGCGGGATACCGGGACGTTAGGGACCGTGACCAACCCTAACGGTTCAACGTTGACCGGCGCAACCTCGCGCTTTATCTGGAAGCAGGCCTGGTAATGCGGTACTAGCAAACCCAATGCCACAAACCGTTCTCATCGTCTCCCGTCCGGCGTCGCCACAGAACAGACCCGATGCGACGCCGGACGCTCGTGAGAGACTGGAACGTTGTCTTTGAACCTATCAAAGGAGGTAAACCATGTATTCATCAACTGCGATTCTTGCAGCAGCAGCGCTTTTCTTTTCCACTACCGCTTTTTCCGCAGACTATTCCGTTTACAACGACGGGGTGTTGACGCTGCCGAACGTCGACACCCCCGATCAGGTCGGAAAATATCAGGAGGTGACCTTCCAGTTGACTCCGCAGGGCACTTGGGTGCTCTCGGGTTTGCAGGAATTGGGAATCCGCAATCTTGGGCCAGTGCAGTGGGTCAGCGCCGTCGAGGTGATCAAAACCAGCACAGTTCCCGTAAGCGTCTACTTGCGGGCTAGCGGTTCAACGTGGGGATGTGGCCACAGCGGCCCGGGGCGGATTCACCAGCGCCTGGAGGGCACGCGGTTCGACGTCGGGCTCAGTGCCTCCTACACCGATGCGGTCGTGAATGGAGAGATTCTCTGCGCAGCCGAGATGAGGGACTTCAAGATGACCATTCCCCTGGAAGTCTATGGCTTGAGCGCCGGCACCTATTCCTACAACGTGAACGGCATTACCGGCACCTTCAGCTTGGAAAGCGACAATACATTTCCGGACGACTGCGATGCCGCTTCAGAGACCGGCTGCCAATAGCCTGACATAGGCAATCCACCAGATTTCCGGTCAACATCGATTTCATAATCCACGAAAGGTCTGCCATGCGATATCAGTCATCAATTATTCAGCAGCAAAGGGAAAGCACATCATTTAGCGCGCATAAACTATATTATGCGCTGATACTTGCCCTCGGCAGCACACTGCCGATGCCAGCCCTTGCTGCAAATAGCCTAACTGGATTGGTGGGCTATCCCCCTAATCTCCCAGGTGACATTTATTCCAGCTCAGCCACCGGGGTCTCTGCCGATGGCTCGGTGGTGGTGGGTGCAAGTTACAGCTCCAACGGCGGGGAGGCCTTCCGTTGGACAGAGGCGGGTGGCATGGTGGGCCTGGGCGCTTTCCCAGGCGGCAGTTCTAACATGTCAGCCAACGGGGTCTCTGCCGATGGCTCGGTGGTGGTGGGCGAGAGCTACAACTACATCAACGGAACAAATAAAGCCTTCCGCTGGACAGAGGCGGGCGGCCTGGTGGATCTGGGCCATCTCCCAGGCGGCAGTCCTAATAGTTCAGCCAGCGGTGTCTCCGCCGATGGCTCGGTAGTGGTGGGCGATACAAGCAGCACCAACGGCACTGAAGCCTTCCGCTGGACAGAGGCGGGTGGCATGGTGGGACTTGGCGGTCTCCCAGGCAGCGGTTCTACCAGTTCAGCCAGCAGTCTCTCTGCCGATGGTTTGGTAGTGGTGGGTTATAGTTATAGCAGCAACGGCCTGGAAGCCTTCCGCTGGACTGAGGCGAGTGGCATGGTGGGTCTTGGCCATCTGCCAGGAAGTTATTCTTACAGCTTCGCCTACGGTGTTTCCGCCGATGGCTCGGTGGTGGTGGGTAGTAGTTCTACCGGCAACGGCACTGAAGCCTTCCGTTGGACAGAGGCGGGTGGCATGGTGGGCTTGGGCGATCTCGCAAACGGCTTGGGCGCTGGCGGTCTTTGGAGCTTCGCCTACGGAGTTTCCGCCGATGGCTCGGTGGTGGTGGGTAGCAGCACCAACGGCACTACAATAATTTCAGGCGATATAGCATTTCCACAGGAGGAGGCCTTCCGCTGGACAGAGGCAGGCGGCATGGTTTCTGTGGCCGACTGGTTGGCGGCGGCTGGGGTGAGCCTGGCTGGCTGGACGCGTCTTGCTCATGCGGCCAGTACTAACCTCGACGGCTCGGTCGTGGTGGGGCATGGTGAGAGCGCCAACGGCATGGAGGCCTATATTGCCCGCGTGGGTGGTGATTCAAGCCTGGTTGGACTGACTGATTTAAAAAACAGCCTTGCCTCGCAAGTAGCACCGCAGGTGCAAGTTGAAGGCCTTAATGCGCTTACCCTGAATGGTGCCCATCATCGACCACTAATGGAAATCGCCGCCATGGTAGACGGCCAAAACGGCGGCTGGGTGAGTGGTGATTTAGGCCGTGTGTATCGCGATGGCAACGGTTGGGCCAGCTTAGCCGAGGCAGGGGCCTGTCATGATTTTGCCGAAGGAGAGGTGCGCGCCGGCCTGGGCCTTGGTCATAGCCAGTCATCTATTGACCAATCATCCAACGGCCAAAGTCGTTTGGATGGTGAATATCTGCTGGCAGAGGTTGATTGGAATATCCCTAAGACCAGTCTCACTGCTTCTCTATTGGGTATGTCCGGACGTTGGGAGGCTGATCTTAAACGCGGCTATTCCGCTGGCGCCAGCACCTCAAGAGGCGATACCGACACGACATCAACATCGCTGCGCGCTCGGCTGGATTGGCGCGAGGCGTTTAGGGTAAGAGAGGTGAAGTTCACCCCTAGCTTGCAGTTCACCGAGGCGCAAACACGCCTTGATGGTTATCAAGAAACTGGCGGCGCCACTCCTGCCCGCTTTGATAGTCAGCATCATACCGCTCGCGAAGGTCGTCTTGGGCTGACGGGCGCTTATGCGATGAGCGAGGCCACTACACTTTATGGTCATACGGAATGGGCGCATCGTTTTGATGACCAGTCTGCTTCAGTCAGCGGTAACGCCAAGGTCCTTAACGTAATATCGATGCCTTTCGATATCAGCGGCAATAACATTCGCCAAGATTGGGGACGCGTTCGCGCCGAAGTGGCGCACATCTTCAGGGCAGGCAACAAATTTTCTGTATCAGGCACTGTGGCAAGTGCGGGGCAAGATGCAGATTTAAGCCTTGGCGTTAGCTGGGTTGTGTTGTTCTAACTCACAATATGGATGGCTACCACACGCCTCCAGCACCGCGATAACTTCACACCCGGTGGCTGAGCGCATTGCTGATCCGGTCGAGCAGGTCAGCCGCCCGGCCTGCTGCCGGGAGATGTTCCCTCAGTTCCTCGACCCAGCCGTCAATGCTGGCCAGGGCCTCCCGCTGCTCGAAGATGATCTGTTCCCACTCCCGCCGTTCCCGGAAGATACTGTCGATTTGGTGCTGCATCGCCATCAGCAGATGTGCCTTGGCCTCATCGTCCAGATGGTGGCCGGCGGCCTCGTGATTGAGGCTCACGATAATTTCATCCAGAAAGGCGTTATACGCCAAAATGGCGCCCGCCGGATCGATGGTCTGCTGGTACTGCAGCACCCGGTCGAGCTTCTCCTTGAGAGCATTGACCCGCACCGACTTGGTGACGTAATCGAAGGCGCCGCATTGCATAGCCTCGATGGCCGATTCCACCGTGGCGTAAGAGGTCATCATCAGGACGGCGCAGCCGGGGTTGACCTTCTTGGCAAAACGGATCACATCGAGCCCACCCTCGGTGGGATGGTCGGTGCCAGGCATATTTTTGTCGGTGATCACCACATGAAAACGTTCCCTCGACAAGAGGGCCATGGCGCTGGCCGCATCGTCCGCCACCATGGTTTCGTACCCAAGCCGCTCCACCCCGCGACTAAGCACCTCCCGCGAGGTCGGCTCGTCGTCCACCACCAATACCCGCAATCGCGTCTTAGGCATCTGGTCCATTCCTTCATTTCCCCTCTGGTTCATATGATTACCTCCTTGCGAGTCGCCGCATATCGCACCACAACCGTGCCGGTGGCCACCTCGACCGTTACTGTTCGCGCGACCGACCCTCCGGTGTCACGGCCCATGAGCGGAATCTGATACCGCTGCAGAAGTTGTTCCATCGCCACAATATTGCGTTTTCCTACGTGAAAATGAGAGTCATTGAGCAAGGTCGCGGCCCCGCCTATGAGCTTTGCCGAAAGGCCTGTCCCTGACAGCGAAGAAATACCGGCTGTACCGAGTAATTTGCGGATCAGAAGCGGAACGGCGGTGTCAGCATAGTGGCCCGGACTTTTCTGGTGGCCGGCCTGGTTAAACGAGTCGGGCAGCAGGATATGGACCAGGCCGGCGGTCATGGTCGACGGATGCTGGAGCACCAGGGCCACGCAGGAGCCCAGGGCATAAGTGACCAACAGATCGCCTGGATCCCTGGAGACCTGCCACTCGCCGATGCCAATCACCTTTAGGTTACTCATTCGTATATTATATTGTTGTAAAGCCGGGCCATATCCAGCTTGCGCCGCATATGGCGGTTAAGGCCCTCAAACTGAGCGTAACCGGCTGCGTCCCGCAGGTTGATCATCTGCAAAGCTCCTCGTGAACAGGTCATTATTCAGGTGCATTGAAGATTATCATATATGAGTCGGTTCCTTGATACAACAGATTGTCGACTTTGATGCAGACGGGACTTGCGATCAGTGCTAAGACGGTATCTCCGGATCTTTTTCCACTGAGTGTTGACGCTGCCGCACGTCGATATCTCCGGCCAAATCGGGAAATATCAGGATGTGACCTTCCAGTTGACTCCGCAGGGCACTTTTGAACTATCGGTATTTGCAGGTATTTGGAACCGGCAACCTTGGGCAGGCACCGGTCAGTGAAGTCGAGGCTAATCCGCGGGGGAGGGGGAGGCGAATGTCGAGAAGAAAGGCGCTATTGTTGGGGAACAAAGACAACTAAAAAGGCCGGCTACTCCATGGCAAGAGTGATAACGATGACTTTGTCCGATCTTGGAGTTCAGCGCTTGCCTAGCATCTGTGCCAAGTTTCGTCCAACTTTGAGTGAATAGTCATAGGTTGCAAGAATAGTGGCGTCCGAGGGATCAATGACCTTTGCTGCCACGTAAACAGTGTCTTCGGCAAGGGAATATGTCCCCACTACCAAAGCCTTTACTTCATGTTCAGTGCTGAGATTTTTAATTTCCCTGGAAAGCAAAAATTCACCGCTATTCTGCTTAATGTAAACAGTGTCCCGCAGTTTCAATTCCACGACCTTAAACCCGTTCTGGGAGAATCGTGAACCAACATACTCGGCAAGGGCTCGCCCAAAGGTCGACGATTGTTCAAGATTGTCTATGTTCACAAAGCTTGCCACGATCACCGGGTAGTTCTCTTTTTGGTTGGGCTGCTCTATCTGCCGGCTCAAGGCATCGGCAACCTGGTAACTTGAGTTGATCAAGTCGGTCTGCTCATCGCAACCGCCGAGTGTTACGGATAAAGCCGTAAGCACACAGCAGCAAAAGGCCATCGACCAATTTTTTATCCGTCTATCCTGTTTCATGGAGGTACCTTTTAGTCCCTTTCTGGTTTGCTTGCGACAATTTGTGATCAAAAAAAATGGCGGAACCCGTGCCGGAAAATGGTTCCAGCCAGCAGGGACTTGTCCACCTAAAGGGGGGACTGAAAATAGTCCAGTTTGTCTGGGTCAGGGTGTTTTGTCGCCGACCACAGACATTGTTTTTGGTGCCGGTCCGGAGGGACCGTAATGCCAAAAATCTGGATCATTAATGTAATAGATGTCGGTTTTATGAAGGATATACTCGTTTTTTTCGGCAATGGATACCGTTACTATGACCTCACTGTGGGGGACATTTTCAGCATGTATGGCCCCAAGGGTGACGACATCTCGCACAACGGTAATACCCTGACGGAGGAATTGGGCGATTAATGTCTCTGGCCGGCCGGCGCCTCGGTTCGCCTTATGATGGACAACCTGTACGTCGTAATCAATGACCCGGACACCATCCTGCTTTTGCGAGGCTACAGGCATTCCTTCTTTGACGAGACTGGAAATTAACAGATCATGAAAGCCCTCGGCAAATGAGGTCTGGGCCTCGTTTTTATTGACAAAAAATGTACCTGCATCTTTCCCTGTGCCATAGGGTTTATCAAGCCGGGCTTTAACCTGTTTGGCCACATCGTCGGCCAACACTTCCCAGTGATAAGCAGACTGCATTTTAGCCTGAAGGCTGTGTCCGTATGAACTAGGTTCAGGGACCGGGCTACAGCTAACGGCCAAGGTGACAATCAGTAGCAAAAATAGTGTACATTTCAACACATTACCCTCCAAAAAACCATAAAAATGCTGTAGAGATGGGGTGCAGCTCGTTCACAACTCGTGCTTCTTTGTTCTGCCGTTGGGAGCGGTTCCAGGTGGTGCTGTTTGAGGCATCCACAGTGCATCTTCTTCGTCCGACCGCTGTTACGTCGCTAAATTTTTTTACATTGAAACCTATGATAAGTCAAGCATGTTAGCCATCTCGGCAAGGAGTTTTACATTTAGCTCTACCAATCCTCGGAGACTCTGTGTTAAAATCAAATCAATCGGCGGGAGAGCCCCGCAGTGGCAGAACCCAGCCCAAAGCGTTGCATGAGGCCCCAATGAAAAAACAGATCATCTCCCAATTGCGTGATATTGTCGGCCCCGAGAATATCTCCACCGCCCAGGCCGAGCTTGCTTGCGCCTCCTATGACGGCACGGCGCGGGAGTATCTACCGGAGGTGGTAGTCTGGCCGAGCACGGTGGACCAGGTCAGCCGGATCATGGCGGTTGCCCACCGGCAGCGGCTGCCGGTGGTGGCCAGGGGGGCGGGGTCCGGCATGACCGGCGGCGCTCTGCCGGTCATGGGCGGTCTGGTCCTGGCCATGGCCAAATTTAACCGGATTATCGACATCGACCAAGCCAATCAGACCGCAATTGTTGAGCCAGGGGTAGTGACCGGCGTCCTGCAGGCCGAGGTCAGGCGTTCTGGGCTCTTCTATCCACCGGATCCGGCCAGCCTGAATTTTTGCACCATCGGCGGCAATGTGGCGGAAGGGGCAGGCGGCCCCAGCGCCGTCAAGTATGGGGTGACCCGCGATTACGTCAAGGGCCTGGAGGTGGTGCTGGCCGACGGGCGGGTCATTAACACCGGGGTGCGTACCGATAAAGGGGTGGTGGGCTATGACCTGACCCGGCTCTTTGTCGGCTCGGAAGGGACGCTCGGCATCATCACCAAGATTATCCTGCGCCTTATCCCGCAACCCAAGGCCAAGCAGACCTTTTTGGTCCTGATGAATTCCATGGCGGCAGCCTCCACCCTGGTGGCCAGGGTCTTGTCCCACTTTACTCCATGTACGCTGGAGTTTATGGACCGCACCGCCATTGGTATCGTTTGTGATCAATTGCCGGTCACGCTGCCGGCGGGGACTGCGGCCATCCTGCTGATTGAGTTGGATGGCACGGCTGTAGCCGTGGCTACCGAGGGTGCTGATTTGCAAGCGTTTCTGATTGGCCAGCCAGGGGTGAACTTGGCGCGCCAGGCCGCTGACCTAGCCGAGGCAGAGGGCTTATGGGCTGCGCGCCGCGCGATATCGCCCGCTGCCTTTTCTTTGCGGCCGCATAAGATGAGCGAAGATGTGGTGGTGCCCCGGACCAAAATTCCAGATCTCGTTGCCTGTGCCGAAGGGCTGGCCCAGGAGCTGCAGTTGGTGGTGTTCTGTTTTGGCCATGCCGGTGACGGCAATATTCATGTCAATATCATGCTCGATCGCGCTGACCCCAGTCAACTGGCCAATGCCGAAATTGCCAAAGAGCGGCTCTTCGCCAAGGTGATTGAGTTGGGTGGCACCCTGTCCGGCGAGCACGGGGTGGGGATTACCAAGTCCGGCTATCTGTCCATGGAGATTGATCCCGCTACCCTTGAGACCATGAAGATGATAAAACAGGCACTTGATCCTGCGGGTATCCTCAATCCAGGCAAAATATTTCCACAAAATGGTTGACAGCCCCCGGCCCAATCGTCTATACAATCAAGTTCTTTGTAAAAAAATTGACAAGTCGCGTTCTGCGCGGTTGAACAAAAAACATAAAACTTAGGAAAGAGAATTATGATTGAAGTAGATGTCAGGGGTGATATTGAAATCGCTATCCGCCAGCTTAAGAAAAAATTGCAGCTTGATGGGATTAAAAAAGAACTGAAGCGTCGTGAGTTTTACGAAAAACCCAGTGATAAAAAACGCCGTAAACAGGCAGAGGCCAAGCGCAAGGTCCGTAAGGTCGTCTGGCGGATGAAGAACGACTAACCTGGGACTTTTTTTCACCTTATCTACAGGCCTGACGGTTCGCCGTTTCAGGCCTGTTTGTTTAGGGCTTGCTTGGTCCTTTTAACGCCTCTTGATGGTCTCTGCCATGGGGCAACCCCTCTCCCCCCTCATTTCCTGCCTGGACAGTTTTCTCCATTATTTGACGGTGGAACGGCAGTTGGCCGCCAACACCATCCAGGCCTATCACGCCGATCTACAGTCCTTCTTTGGCCATCTGGCCGATTGCCAGATAGTCGCAGTCGACCAAGTCAGCCAAGCCCATCTTCGTTCCTATCTCCATAAGGCCCACGCTGCCGGCCTCTCGGCTCGCAGTAACGCTAGGCGTTTGTCGGCCATCCGTTTATTTTTTCAGTTTTTGGTTGCTGAAGGTCAGGTCAGGCATGACCCGTCGGTGGGGATTGATTTGCCGAAAATAAAGCAGGCGCTGCCCAAGTCGTTGACCTTGGGGGAGGTGGACCGTTTGTTGCAGTCTGCCGATCTGCCTGAGCCGCTTGCCATCCGCAACGCCGCCATGCTGCATTTTCTCTATGGCACCGGTCTCAGGGTCTCAGAATTGGTCCGTCTGCCGGTGGCCGGCGTCAATCTGACGGCAGGTTATATCCGGGTGTTGGGCAAGGGCAGTAAGGAACGTTTGGTGCCCTTCGGCGAAGAGGTCCGGGAGCGGGTCACTCATTATCTGGCCAGCAGCCGGCCGCTCCTCATGAAGGGACGGACCAGCCCTTTTTTGTTCGTGACCAATCGGGGCACGGCGATGACCAGGCTCAGGTTTTGGCAGATTATCCAGGAGGTGTGTCTGCGACAGGGGATCACCAAGTCGATCAGCCCCCATTCCCTGCGCCACTCCTTTGCCACTCATCTGGTGGAGAACGGCGCTGATCTGCGTTCAGTGCAGATGATGCTGGGCCACGCCGATATCGCCACCACCCAGATATACACCCATGTCGATGGCAGTCGTTTGAAGGCGGCCCACAAGAAGTATCACCCCAGGGGCTGAGGCGGAACAATGCCCGGTTTGGCCTTGGGCATGGGGCCAAGCGGGAACCCGCCAATCTCAAGGTGAATGGCCTGGAAGGGACAGGCCTTGCTACAGGCCAGACACGAGATGCATTCGGTGTCGTCCGGCGACTCGTTGAAGTGGACCCCCATCGGGCAGACCGGGTGGCAGGCCTTGCAGTGAGTGCAGCGCTCCCGGTTGAGCTGTAGCCTGACCAGTTTGACCTTGCTGAACAGGGCGTAAAAGGCGCCTAAGGGGCAGGTGGTCCGGCAGAAAGGTCGGCTGGCCACCACGCTCCAGCCGGAGTAGATGAGCAGAAAAAAAACCTTGCCATAAAAGAGCAGGCCGATTGTTTCCTGCAGGCTGGGTTGCAGGAAAAGCATGGGCAGGCCGGCCTCCAGGGTGCCGGCCGGGCAGAGGTATTTGCAGAACCACGGGCTGCCGAGCCCCAGTTCATCAACAACGGTCAGCGGTAAAATAATCACCATCAGTAGGAGGATGGCGAATTTGGCAAAGCGCAAGAGGCGGGGGACGCCAATCTTGGGAGATGGGATCTTGTGCAGCAGTTCTTGAAAGAGGCCGAAGGGGCACATCCAGCCGCAGACCATGCGGCCGATGAAACCGCCGATGACGCCAAGGGTGCCGACCACATAGAGCCCGAAAAAGTACTGGCCATTGTCTAAGGCCATACGGACGCCGCCCAGAATTTGTTGCAAGGCCCCCATGGAACAATAGGTGGTTGCCGCCGGGCAGGAGTAGCAGTTGAGTCCTGGCGCGCAGACGACCTTGAGCGGCCCCTGGTAGATTGTGCGGCTGACCGGGAAGCTCCATGAGCCGTTGCTGAGCAGGAAAAACAGGGCCTGGACCCATTTGCGGATGGTATCCATCAGCCGATTCCTATGCAACTGAGGCAGACCTGCCAGGCCTGTTCCAGGACCCGGCTCGGTTCGTTCAGGCTGATGCCGATCATGGCCATGATCAGAAAAAGCACGATGGTGATAAACGGGGCCTTGCGGATGGGGGGAGTGGCGGTCATGATAGTTTGTCGTGGGCCTGGTCTGGAGGCGCCTTTTTGTTGACAGGTAAAAGGATTAAGACTAATTGTCAAGACAATCACCAGTGCTTATAGTGGCTTCTGCTGTGTGCTGGCGAGGGGAATCAATCATCGACTTTTGGTAACTATCCAGCTTAAGCCATCGTCCCCTAACCTTTAACAGACTTTCGGTAAAAAACTCAACGGATAATGGGTGAGACAATGAAATTCATATGGGAAAAACTGACAGGGGTGTTTCTGCTGGCAGGCTTGGTTTGCCTTGGCGTTTCTTTGGCACAGGCTGCGGCTAAGGTGCCCGATTTCGCCCTGCCGGCGATTCAGGATAAAAAGATAGTCGATATTAATCAATTCCGTGGCAAAGCAGTGCTTATCAACTTTTGGGCAACATGGTGCGGACCATGTGTTAAGGAAATTCCTTCCCTGATCAGTCTGCAGAATGAGTTTGGGCCACAGGGATTGGCGGTGATTGGCGTTTCCATGGACCAAAATGGCGAGGGGCCGGTGCAGAAGATCATTGAAAAGACCGGTATCAATTATCCGGTGGTGATGGGCGACGCCAAGATCGGCCGGGATTTTGGCGGGGTCTTTGGCATCCCTGCCTCGTTTTTGATTGACCAGTCGGGCACAGTGCGGCAGCGTTTTAACGGCTGGACAAGCCATGATGTTTTTGTTGAAGGCATCAAGCAGATACTGCAATAATCTTCCTGGCCCAGATAAGCTGGACTATTTTCAGTCCCCCCTCGAGGGGGATAAGTCCCTGTTGGCTGTAGTTCCTTCCCGCCAATGGTTTCCTCCATCTTTTTGATCATAAATTGTCGCAAGCAAACCAGAAAGGGACTAATGTTTGTCTGGTGAATTGTTAACATTTTGATTGACATGGCGTTTTTTTTGGTTAAAGTCGGTAACGTAATTTTATTCGTGTTGGATAGTCGCGCTTGTTGGAAATAATTTCCGGTTGGTGTTGATTATTAGGTGATGCAACAAACATTAATTTTACAAAGGAGAGGGTAACAATGAAGAAGATGATAGTTTTGGCAATGGCAATGGCATTCACCGCAGCAACGGTTGGTATTGCATATTCCTTGTCCTGCGATGTAAAGACTATTTCAGGGACCACTGTAACGCTGGAATGTAAAGAAATTGAAAAGAGTAAGATTGAAGTAGGTAAGCCGGTCACGGTAAGTCCCAAAAAAGATAAAAAAGCGCCTGAGGGCTGCTAATCGCCCGGTTTGTTTTCAGTTTTAACTGAAATCCCAAAAGAGCTGTTCAATCGTGAGGTTGGATGGCTCTTTTTATTTTTATCAAAGGTATTGTCTTCGATATTGACCGACCCCTGATTTGGCTAGTTGATTTGTCTCTTACCCTCTGCTGGCGGGAGAGACGTTAAGAGGAAATTTTATGGAATTTGTCAAACCGATTTTGCTGGGCCTGCTACAGGGTGCGACTGAGTTTTTACCGGTGTCGAGTTCAGGGCACTTGGTGCTGGCAGAGGCTTTCTTTCATATCCAAGAGGCTGGCATGACCTTTGACGTGGCCTTGCATATGGGGACCTTTTTGGCTATTCTGGCCTATTTCAGGCAGGATTTTTTGGCCATCATCGGAGCGCTTTTTCATCCCGGCAGCAAGGACCAGGCGGTGCGTACCAATCAGCGTCTGGCCCTGCTTATGATTGTGGCCACCATTCCCGCTGCGGTGGTCGGCAAGTTGTTTGGCGATCAGATTGAAGAAAATCTGCGCCAACCAGCGGTGGTGGCCGCCACGCTGGCCGGGGGCGCTTTCATTTTGCTGTGGGCCGAGCGGATTGGCTGTCGGCATCGCGGCTTTCATGAGCTCGGTTTCACGGACGCCATCATCATTGGTCTGGCCCAGGCCTGCGCCTTGGTGCCAGGGGTGTCCCGGAGCGGCAGCACCATGACCGCTGGCCTGTTCCTGGATCTGGATCGGGCGGCATCTGCCCGCTTTTCGTTTCTGATGTCGGCGCCGATCATTGCCGGGGCAGGTTTGCTTAACCTGGTCAAGGTCATCAAACATGGCCTTTTGCCGGGGCAGGAGGGCTTTTTTTTGAGCGGATTTTTGGCCTCGGCCATTTCCGGCTACCTGTTCATCGCCTTTTTGATGCGCTATCTACAGACCCGGTCCTTTGCGATTTTCGCCTATTACCGGCTGGCGTTGGCTGCTGTCGTGGTCTGGACCATCATCCGTTAACCGGCTTTAATTATATTTTATAAAAAGGAGCGTAAGGAGCGTTATGTCGATCGCTAAGGATTTGCCGGAGCAGGCGGCGAAACTTCTGCGGAATATCCGCAAGGATTATAAGGTTGCCTTTGAACCCTTCCGGACCAGGGATGTTGAGATCCAGCTCCTGAGAGTACAGGATTTGGAGTGCGTCTTGAAGGGCCGTAACCCCTTCAAAAATGTCTCGGAGTTTCCCTTCTGGATCAAGCTTTGGGAGTCGGCCATGGTCCTGGCGGATGTGGCAGCCACCCTGCCGTCCACCGCTGGGCCGCGGTTGCTGGAGCTTGGCGCTGGGCTGGGGGCGCCTGGGTTGGTGGCTGCGGCCAAGGGCTTTCAGGTGACCTTGAGTGATTATGAGCAGCGGACACTTGATTTTCAGCGGGTCAGTGCCGCCGCCAGTGGTCTCAAGGTCGATTTCCGTTTTATCGATTGGACCAAGCCGCCAACCATGGAGCCCTTTGATACCATTATCGGGGCCGAGATCCTCTATCGGGAGGATGTGCTTTCGCCCCTGCTGAAGCTCTTCGACAAGCTATTGAAGCCCGGGGGCGTCATCTATTTGACTAATGACCTGCGGCGTAAGACCCTCTATGCCTTTCTGGACATGGCCCAGAACGATTATACGATTCATGCGAAAAAGATTGAGCTTGTCGCCGGTGACGAGACCAGCACCGTGATGCTGAATTGCCTGCGGCGCAAGGAATGATGGAGGACACCCATGCCGGTTTACGAGTATGAGCATCAAGACGAGGGCTGCGCTCTAGGCAAGCGTTTCGAGTTGACCCAAACCATGTACAGCGCCCCGTTCACACGTTGTCCGGAGTGCGGTCTGCCGGTGCGGAAGCAGGTCTCCCTGGTCGGCATCAACACCCCGAAGACCAACAGTGACTTAAAAAATATGGGGTTTACCAAACTAGTCCGCCGGGACAACGGCATCTACGAGAACGTCACCGCCACCGGCAAGGAGAGCCGGATCTGGGACGCCAGCAGGCCTGAGACCATGCCGGACTTGAAGAGTAAGATCGGCGATTAAGTGAAACAGATCGATTGGAACAGCCTGTGGCGTGAGAGCCGCCGTCGGCGCACCTGGCAGGGCAAGACCCAGGACGACTGGCAGGCTATTGACTAAAAAGACAATGACAAACAACACCTATACTTACGATGTGCTGGTGGTCGGCGCCGGTCACGCCGGCTGCGAGGCGGCGTTGGCCGCGGCACGCATGGGCTGTCGGACCTTGGTGACGATCATTAACGCCGACGGCATCGGCGCCATGTCCTGCAACCCGGCCATCGGCGGCCTGGCCAAGGGCCATCTGGTCAAAGAGATCGACGCCATGGGCGGCGAGATGGCCAAAAATATCGACGCCACCGCCATCCAGTTCCGGCGCTTAAACACCAGCAAGGGTCCGGCGGTCTGGTCCTCCCGGGCTCAGGCCGACCGACTTCTCTACCGGCTGCGCATGAAGTCGGTGCTGGAGCATCAAGCAGGCCTCGAGATCCGGCAGACCGTCATCGACCGTCTGCTGGTGGAGGACGGCCGGGTTGCTGGGGTGATCACCTCACTCGGCGAGGAGATCCGGGCCCGGGCGGTGGTGATCGCCACCGGCACCTTCCTGAACGGCCTAATTCATATCGGTTTGAAAAACTTCCCGTCCGGCCGCATGGGGGATGCGCCGTCGCGCTCCCTGCCGGAGCATCTGCGCGCTTTAGGCTTTGCCATGGGCCGCATGAAGACCGGCACCACCCCGCGGCTGGACGGCACCACCATCGACTATACCGATCTGGAGGCCCAGCACAGCGACGATCCGCCCTGCCTGTTTTCGTTTGCAAGTCGTGGCCCTGCCCCGCTGCCGCAGTTGCCGTGCCATATCACCTACACTAACCAGCAGACCCACGACATCATTCGCAGCGGGCTTGATCGTTCACCCATGTACGCCGGCATCATCAAGGGCATCGGGGCGCGCTACTGTCCCTCCATCGAAGACAAGATCTCGCGCTTCCCGGACAAGGAGCGGCATCAGGTCTTTTTGGAGCCGGAGGGCCTGGAGACGGTGGAGGTCTATCCCAATGGCGTGCCCACCAGTCTGCCGCTCGACGTGCAGACGGCGATGATCCAGAGCATCAAGGGCCTGGAGAAGGCCCGCATCATCCGGCCGGGCTACGCCATCGAGTATGACTTTGTCGATCCCCGGGAGTTGGCCCCGTCGCTAGAGACCAAGCGGCTGGCCGGGCTCTTCCTGGCCGGGCAGATCAACGGCACCTCGGGCTATGAGGAGGCGGCGGCCCAGGGCCTGATGGCGGGTATCAACGCCGTCAAGTACGTCCGGGAGGAGCAGCCGCTGGTGTTGGATCGGTCCCAGGCCTATACCGGGGTGCTGATCGACGACCTGGTCACCTTGGGCACCAAGGAGCCCTACCGGCTGTTCACCTCCAGGGCCGAGTACCGGTTGCTGCTGCGGGAGGACAACGCCGACTTGCGACTCACGGACATTGGCCGGGACCTGGGCCTGGTGAGTGATGAGACCTACGCCGCCTTTGGCCGCAAACGGCAGGCGATTGACCAGGCCATGGCCTGGCTGGCCCGCACCGTGGTCAAGCCGGCAGACAGCATCAATGATCAGTTGGCCGTACTCGGCACTGCCCCGATGCGCCAGCCGGCCGCCATGGTCGAACTCCTCAGGCGACCGGAACTGACCATGGCCGACGTGCAGGCGGTGACTGGCGAGATGCGGGAGATGGCGTCCGAGGTGGCCCAGGAGGTCCAGTTGCAGGTCAAGTACGAGGGCTATATCCAGCGTCAGCACGAGCAGATCGCTCGTTTCAAGAAATTTGAGGACGTCCTGCTGCCAGATGATCTGGACTACGCCAGTTTTGATGGCCTCTCCAACGAGGTAGTCGAGAAGATGACCACGATCCGGCCCCGCTCGCTTGGCCAGGCCTCGCGCATTTCAGGGATTACGCCAGCGGCCATCTCGGTCTTGCAGATACACCTCAAGAAAAGAGGCCTGATTTGATTATGTCTTCACCCTTCACCCTGATCAAACAATCCAGCCAGTGTCCGGCCCGGCGCGGCCAGGTCAACACCGTCCATGGTAACTTTCAGACCCCGGTCTTCATGCCGGTGGGCACCCAGGCCACGGTCAAGGGTGCGACGCCTGCCGATCTCAAGGCCTTGGGCGCCGAGATCATCCTGGCCAACACCTATCACCTCTTTCTGCGGCCGGGCCATCAGTTGGTGCGCGAGCTTGGCGGCCTGCACCGCTTCATGGCCTGGGACCGGCCGATCCTGACCGACAGCGGCGGCTTTCAGATTTTCTCTTTGAAAGACTTGACCAAGATCAGCGAAGAGGGCGCCGCCTTCAAGTCCCATCTCGATGGCGCCAATCTCTTCCTGAGTCCGGAGGATGCGGTGGCTGTGCAAGAGGCCCTGGGTACCGACATCATGATGTGCCTCGACACCTGCATTCCCTACCCGGCCAGCCGGGAGGAGGCCAAGGCGGCCACCGACCTGACCGGCCGCTGGGCCAGGCGCTGCCGACAGGCCCAGGACCGGCAGAGCGGCCAACTCCTGTTCGGGATTATCCAGGGCGGCATGTACCCGGAACTCCGGGCGCAGGCAATGGATGAACTGCTGGAGATCGGTTTTGACGGTTACGCCATGGGCGGCTTGAGTGTGGGTGAGCCCAAGGAGTTGATGCTGGAGCTGACCGAGCTGACCTGCGCCCTCATGCCCAAGGACTACCCTATCTACCTGATGGGGGTCGGCA
>JANNQL010000217.1:0-2524 GCA_031400755.1 Pseudomonadota bacterium
CCTCGCTCGTGAGCAGCGCCGCCATGTACTCGACGGGGTAGTGGGTCTTGAGCCAGGCGGTGTGGTAGGCGATCAGCGCGTACGCCGCGCTGTGCGACTTGTTGAAGCCGTAGCCGGCGAATTTGGCCATCAGGTCGAAGATGTATTCGGCCTTGTCTTCCGGGATATGGTTGGCCTTGGCCCCGGCCATGAATTTACCCTTTTCGTTGGCCATCTCCTCCGGGATCTTCTTGCCCATGGCCCGCCGTAGGTTGTCGGCGTCGCCCAAGCTATAATTGGCCAGGACGTTGGCGATCTTCATGACCTGTTCCTGGTAGACGATGACGCCGTAGGTCTCTTTGAGGATGGGCTCCAGTTGGGGCAGGGGATATTTGGCCACCATCTTGCCGTGCTTGGTGTTGACGAAATCACTGACCATGCCGCTTTCCAAGGGGCCTGGCCGGTAGAGGGCAACTAGGGCGATAAGATCGGTGAACAACTCCGGCTGCATGCTGATTAACAGCGCCCGCATGCCGGAGCTTTCCAGCTGAAACACCCCGAGTGCGTCGCCCTTGCGCAGGAGTTTGTAGGTCTTCTCGTCATCCACCGGCAGTAAGCCCATGTCGAGCCGCTTAGCGAGGACCTTTTCGATCAGGCGGAGGGCCCGCTCGATAACGGTGAGCGTCTTCAAGCCGAGAAAGTCGAATTTGACCAGGCCCGTCATCTCGGTGTATTTCATGGCGTACTGGGTCAGGACCTCGCCCTTGGGGCCCCGGCAGATCGGCAGGTATTCCACCATCGGTTTTGGTGAGATGACGACGCCGGCGGCATGGGTCGAAATATGCCGGGGCAGCCCCTCCAGGCGCATGGCGATGGAGAGTAGCTCCTTGACCTGCGGGTCCCGTTTCTGGAGGTCTTGGAGACGGGGCTCCTCGGCCAGGGCCTCGGGCAGGGTGATCTTCAATCTCTCCGGCACCAGTTTGGCGATCTTGTCGACCTCGGCGAGCGGAATGGCCAGTGCCCGGCCAACATCGCGCAAAACGCCCCTGGCGTTCATCGAACCGTAGGTGATGATCTGGGCCACATGGCTCTCTCCGCCATATTTTTCCTGGACGTACTGGATGACCTCGCTGCGTCGATCCTGGCAGAAATCAACGTCGAAATCCGGTAGGCCTTTGCGCTCGATATTCAAGAAACGCTCGAAGATCAGACCATAGGTAATCGGGTCGATATCGGTGATCTTCATGCAGTAGGCGGCCAGGCTGCCAGCCCCGGAGCCACGGCCTGGCCCCACCGGGATATGGTTGTCTTTTGACCAGTTGATGAAGTCGGCGACGATCAGAAAATAGCCCGGAAACCCCATTTTTTCGATGACGCCGATCTCCATGTCCAAGCGTTGCCGGTAGGTCTTTTCCAGTTCCGGGGTCAAAGTGCCCATCTGCCGCATCTGTTCGAGCCTGAATTCGAGGCCGTCTCTGGACTTTTGCTCGAATTCCTGGTCAAGGGTCAGGCCGTCATGGGTCTGGTAGATAGGGAAATGATGGTCCTTGAATTCGAGATGAAGGTTGCACTGGGCGGCGATGGCCACGGTATTGGCAATGGCCTCGGGCGTTGCGGCAAAGGCCTGGTGCATCTCCTGAGGCGACTTGAAATAAAGCTGATCGGTTGAAAAACGGAAGCGGTCGCTGTCGTTGATGGTCTTGCCGGTCTGGATGCAGAGCAGCACCTCGTGGGCATATGTATCTTCGCGGTTCAGGTAATGGCAATCATTGGTGGCGACCAGCGGCAGGTGCAGTTCCTTGGAGAGTTCGATCAGGCCCTGGTTGACCTCCGCCTGGTCCTCCAGACCGTTTTCCTGGATCTCAAGATAGAGGCGGTCCGGGAAGATGCCGTGTAGTTCGCGGGCGGCGTTGGCTGCGGCCTTCATGTCCTTGTCATGGCCGACCTTATAAGGTACTTCGCCGTGCAGACAGGCGGTGAGGGCGATGAGATCACCGCTGTACTGGCGCAAGACCTCCTTGTCGATCCTCGGTTTGTAGTAAAAGCCCTCCATGTGGGCGATACTGGCTAGTTTCATGAGGTTCTGGTAGCCATTTTTATTCATGGCCAGGAGTACAAGGTGGTAATAGGGCAGCAGGCCGCTGGCCTTGGTCTCTTTAGTGAAGCGACTGGTGGGGGCGACGTAAAACTCACAGCCGATGATCGGTTTGAGCCCGGCCTTGCGCGCTGCCACATAAAATTCCAAGGCCCCGTACATGGAGCCATGATCAGTGATGGTGACCGTGTCCATCCCGAACTCCTTGCACTTGGCAAAGAGGTCCTTGAAGCGGATAGCACCGTCCAGCATGCTGTACTGGCTATGGACGTGGAGATGGACGAAATTGGCGGGAGTGGCTGCGGTCATGGGCTATAAATGTTTTGTTAAGTTGTGGAGTGTGTTGATGCCGAGCAGATTTTTTTGTGCGTTAACTCCGTCGGCCCATAGGAAACCCACAAGGTAACAACGCCCCCAACCCAGAGCCGAGGAGAAGGGCCGGGGCGAAGG
>JANNQL010000218.1:0-8681 GCA_031400755.1 Pseudomonadota bacterium
TAAACATTGTATGTCGTTCATGAAGCCTCCTTTTTCGTGACTTTGAGCGGTCCACGTTAAAGGAGGCTTCATTCATTATTCTGGAACTGTCAAACTTTTGTTGTCCCCCGGCAAAGCCGGGGGTTTACCTTAAGGAAATTAGAGGGGGCTGTTCAACTCTACCGGCAAAGACTGGAAACAAAGGAAGCGGTGGATGCCACCCTCATGGGTTTAACCATTCAAGGTGGCATGTGAGGGAAGAGGCGAGGAGGAGAAAACTAATCAGGCGGGAACCGGGCAAGGCTGACCGAGACGGACCGCCGCTGGAGTGAGGAAAGGCATAATGGTAGCGCCAGCGTTCATAGTGCTGGCGGCCATGTTCTCCAGAATACCGCCCTCAGCACATTGATCGGGCTCGACAAAGTGCCAGCACTCGGGATGGGCGGCAATGGCCTGCATCAGGGCCAAATGCTGTCCGTGGCCGGACTTGGTGGCCTCGACATGACCCAGCACCCGGCACCCCAAGAGGGCCAAGTCACCGAGCAAGTCAAGGACCTTGTGCCGGGCAAACTCATCGGTAAAGCGCAGGCCTTCTTCATTGATCACCCCTTGCGGACCAATCACTACAGCGTTTTTCAGTGACCCGCCCAAAGCGTAACCATTGGCCTGTAGCTCCTCTACCTGTTCGATAAAACCAAAGGTGCGGGCCGCAGCTATCTCATCGCCGAATTTCTTCGGTGTCAACACAACACTGTATGACTGGCTCTGGACCTTTGCATGATCAAACTCAATATGACAGGTAAGTTTCAGGCCGTTGAAAGGCGTGATGCTGATCAGCTTATCGCCATCCTGGCAGCGGATCGGCTTGGTGATCTTTAACAGACGACGGCATGACCTCTGCCGGGTGCGGCTGGCCTTGATCAAATTTTCAACAAAGGGGGCGGCGCTGCCGTCCATGATCGGCAGCTCGGAACCATCAAGCTCAATCAGGGCGTTGTCAATTTCCAGACCCATCAGGGCCGCCAGCAAATGCTCGGTGGTTGAAACCACCATACCCCGATCGGCAATAGTGGTGGCCAAGCTGGTGTCGACCACCCGGTCCATAAAGGCTGGCATAGAGTCATCACTACCCTGCCGTTTAAAACGAATGCCATGGTTGGCCCCAGCCGGGGACACGGTCACCTTGACCGACTGGCCGGAATGGAGGCCAACGTCATTAAAGGTAACCGGCCTGCTGATGGTGTGCTGAAAATTTTCCATTATCTCGCCATTGGCGACAGACTGGTCCGCGCCGCTCTATATTTATTGTTATTCTGCATTTATAGTTATTTCTGCCCTCGTCAACTCACCGTACCCCGGCAGGCCAACAACTCCAGCAATAAGCAAAATTAAAGCCAACAATTAAATATTAAGTATATATTTCGACAACTAAAAAAAAATGCCATATTTTAAGCTGGTTACACATGCCGAGAAAATGCTTAGAACAACCTGCTCAGCCAGCCTAGCCATTCACCTGTGGCAAAAACAACACACTAGATCATCTGCCAACCCATATTGACGAGCATAAAAACAACGCCCGCCTCATGATTGCCCCTGCCCACTCACCCGCGTCACGACAAAGCGGTCAAAACCATGCTCCATCTGCAACTCTACCGCCAAGACCCAAATGGGCAGACCGAGACGTATGTCCTTGATCTTGACGAAGTCCTTTTCAGTGGTGATTAATGCCGCAGCCCCCAAAGTAACTGCCTGATCGACAAGGGCCGCCAGGTCATCCTCGGTAAATGGATGATGATCGGCAAAGGTCTGCCAGCCCTTGATCAAAAAATTTAACGGCAGGGTTTTTCTAAAAGACTGGGGATGAGCAATGCCGCAAAAAGCAAATAAAGGCACACTATGCAGGGCGCTGAGCCCTACCCTGCCCCGCCCCTCCTGACCATAGAGACCAACCGGCTGGTAGCTCCCTTCAAAAACTGGCGTTCTTGGATATTCTCCCTGCAACCAGCCCCGCAGAGTATCGGCCTCGGCCCTGTCGCCTGGCCCGGCCCCGGTCAGGACAAAACAGTCGGCCCGGGCCAGGGCTGAGGGAGGTTCACGCAACATGCCTCCAGGGAAGACCCATGCCGATTGCATGCGAGTCTGTGCCGAGAACAAGACCAGATCAAGATCCCGTTGCAAGGCCAGATGCTGAAAGCCATCATCTAAAATCAGGATATCGGCCAAGCCCTGCCGGAGGAGAAAATCGCCACCAAGGACCCGCTGCCGGGCAGTCACCACCGGCACCCCTGGCAACGATTGGGCCAGCAGCACCGGCTCATCTCCGGCATCAATCGGTGACATGAGTGTATTCTTACCATCAGACACCAGGTTGACCGGCTGTCGACTGCGACCACGGTAGCCTCGACTGACAATGCCAGGCCGCCGCTGTCCAGACAAAAGTCGGGCCAGATAAATCACCATGGGGGTCTTGCCGGTGCCGCCCATGCTCAGATTACCAACGCTGATAACCGGCAGCGAGAGCCTGGTTGAGGCCAGAAGACCACGGGCATAGAGGGCGGCGCGTATCCTCATAACCAGACTGTACAGGGGCGAAAAAATCCTGCCGAACAAAAAAAGAATGCCGAGGAGACGGTTATTGAGCATGCCCGACAATCTCCCTGATCAGTTCAAGATAACGGCGGGCAGCACCCTGATGGGCCAAGACCAGTTCCCCAGCCAAGCGCCCCATCTGCTGACGTTTTTCTCCATTGGCCAGCAGGTCCGCCATGACGCTATAAATAGTAGCGGCAGTCACCTTCTCGGCCGCTCCAGCCTCAAGCAAATCATGGCTGATTTCACTAAAATCGCTCATATCAGCGCCAAAGAGCACCGGCCTGCCAAAGAAGGCGGGTTCCAGGGGATTATGGCCGCCCTGTTGCACCAGACTGCCGCCGACAAAGGCAAGATCAGCCTGTCGGTAAACCTGAGCCAGCTCGCCCAAGGTGTCAAGCACCAAGACCTGGCAGGTCTTGGTGCCTTGGGTAGTCCGCAGGGCGCAGAGCAGCCCACGCCGCAATCCTAAGGCCACAATCTCAGGGGCCCGTTCAATAGAACGGGGGGCAATAACCATGGCCAGGTCCGGATAAATTTTATTGAGGGCCGCAAAGACATCAAGGAGTACCGTCTCCTCGCCCTCGTGGGTACTGCCAGCCACCAACAAGGGATGGCCGCCCAGCCCACAGCCGGCAAGATCAAGGGCAGTCCTCGCCCTGTCCGCCGAGTCGGTCATGTCGTATTTGAGATTGCCGCAGATGACGATCTTTTCAGGGGCCACTCCTAACTGGGTCAAACGCCAGGCATCATCGGCCATCTGCATGGAAATCTTCGTAAAAGTGTTAAACAGGGGGGCAAAAAGAAAGCGCAGCCGTTGATAGTGCGCCATGGAATCCTTGGTGATCCTGCCATTGGCCAGCAGACAAGGCACCCGTTCCACTGCCAATCGAGTAAGCAGGTTAGGCCAGAAATCGGTCTCCACCAGAATAAAAAGATCGGGCCGCAGCACCCGGACGAACCGGGCCACCACCCAATAAAGATCCAGCGGGAAGGGCACCAGGCAATCAACCAGTCCGGCCAGTCGCCGACCATACTCTTCCCCCCCTCTGGTCGTGGATGAAAAGATGACAACCGTCTCCGGCATCTCATGCCGCAACATCTGCAGCAACGGCCGCGCCGATGCCACTTCGCCCACCGACAGGGCATGTATCCAGACTCTAGGGCCTGCCCGCAGGCCGCGTACCAGACCAACCAGACCAAAGCCCAAACGTCTGGGGATACGGCTCCGATACTTGGCCGAGAGCGAGACCCACAGCAGCAGAAAAGGCCCGAGAACCAGGAGCGCCAACAGTTGAAGTATGTTATAGATGATGAGCATAAAAATCAGGACAGCCTGTGTCTTTCACCTTTACTTCTTTCCCACCATGAACCTTATTCTCATTGAGCCCAAGGAAGCGCAGTCCGGTCAGGTCCGGTTGACCGGCCGCCGCGCCGAACACCTCCGCAAAATCCTGAAGGTGCAACCGGGTGATACGGTACGAGTCGGCATCATCGGCGGCCTGATGGGGACCGGCACCATTGACGCGATCTCCCGAAACGAGGTCCTGCTCCAGGTCAGAGTCGAGAGCCCACCCCCAACCAAACTTGGCCTTTCCCTGATCCTGGCCCTGCCCCGTCCCATCATGCTGAAACGGGTACTGGCCCAGGCGGCGGCACTTGGGGTCAACCATCTCTTCCTGATCAATGCCAGCCGGGTGGAAAAAAGTTTTTTTGAGGCCAGCCCGATCAAGGATGGCGACTTCTCGCCCTACCTGCAAAACGGCCTGGAGCAGGCAATCGATACCATAGCGCCGACGGTATCGGTTCACCAGCGCTTCAAGCCCTTTGTAGAAGATGTGGTCCCCGGCCTTGCCGTCGGCCGCAAACTGATTGCCCATCCAGAAGGTGCGAAAGGCCTGGCCACCTTTGCCGCGTCCGCCAAAACGCCTGGCAGCATACTCCTGGCCATCGGCCCGGAAGGGGGCTGGGTCGATTACGAGATCACAAAATTCACCGAGGCCGGCTTCCAGCCATTTTCTCTCGGCCCCCGCATCCTGCGGGTAGACACCGCCGTGCCTGCCATCATCGCCCAGATTGATTTCCTGCAGCAAATACAAGCCCGATCAGACGGCTAATAAAAACCGAATCACCGTATCCTTGCCACCACCTTGCCCACCAACACCGTCAATTCTTGCAGCCGCATGGCATACAGCACCGCGCCATAGACAACGACCCCGGACAGGAGCAAGAGTGAAAGCCCCACCAGATCAGAAACAGCGAGGACTGTAAGCCAGTCCCGGGCCATTATCAGCCAGAGCCACATGACGCCTGAGGCAGCGCAGACCTTCAGCAGTCCACGGCCCAAGTAGCGTATTGAATAGCCGCCAAGCCGCCGATAGAGGATGGCGCTTAAAAACAGGAAATTACCGATCATGGCGCAGGAGGTGGAGAGCGCTATGGCCTTATGTTGCAAGGCGTTAATGCTCAAGGTGATGATCAGGATATTGGCGGCCACGGCCAGAAAACTGCCCAGCACCGGATAGCGGGTGTCGTTAAGGGCATAGAAGACCGGCACCGTGATCTTCACCGAAGAATAGGCAAAGAGTCCGATGACATAATAAGACAGGGCCTCGGCCGTTCTGACGGTATCTTGGGCGCTGAACCGCCCGTGCTCAAAGATCACCCGGATCAAGGGCTCGGCCAGACAAAACAATCCAACCGTGGCCGGAATCGTCAGGCAAAAGGCCATGGTCAGGGCGGAGACATAGGTCTCACGCACCCCCTGCAAATCCTTGAGCGCCGCGCAGCGGGCAATCACCGGCATAGTGGCGATCGACACCGCCACCCCGAACATGCCGATCGGAAACTGCACCAGACGGAAGGCGTAATTGAGCCAGGAGACGCTGCCCTCGGCGCAGGAGGCGGCGTAGTTGGTATTGACGAAGATATTGATCTGGGTGGCGCCCATGCCGATAATGGCCGGCACCATCAAGGCAAAGACCCGCCGCAGGCCCGGATCGGACCAGTCCAGCACCGGTCGCAGCCTAAACCCGGTCCGCCGCAGGGCCGGTACTTGGCAGGCCAGTTGCAGAAAGCCGCCCACCAGGGTGCCGATGGCCATGCCGACAATGGCGGGCTGACCAAATTTCGGCAAAAGAAGCGCCATGCCCACCCCGCCGACGATGGAGCCAAGGTTGAAAAAACTTGAGGCCAGGGAGGGGATGAAGAAGCGGCCCTTGCTGTTTAATATGCCCATGACCACCGCCGCCATCGACACGAAGATCAAAAAAGGAAACATGACAACGGTGAGCAGCCGGGTCAATTCCGCCTTATCGGCCACCAGGGAAAAATCAGGGGCGATAAGGCCCACCAGCGGCCCGGCCAGAAACATGCCGGCCAGGGTGATAACGCTCAAAATGACGCCAATCCCAGCCAGGACATTATTGGCCAGCCGCCAGGTCTCTTGCTCGCCGCGAGTGCTGTCGTAGTCGGCAAAGACGGTCACAAAGGCCGATGACAGCGCCCCTTCGGCAAAGAGGTCCCTGAGCAGATTCGGGATACGGAAGGCGACGACAAAGGCGTCATAGGCCATGCCAGCGCCAAACATGGCGGCCATGACCTGCTCACGGACCAGGCCCAAGACCCGGCTGCACATGACCGCCACGCTGACCAGGCCCGCCGACCGGGCAATCTTTCCTGTGTTGCTCGATGCCTGCTTCATTATAGCATCCGGTGGATCTGCGATATTTCATCCAGACAGGTGACGCAGACATCCAAATCTTTCAGTATGCCGTCCTCAATGCTGTATATCCAGCCGTGTACAGTCAACTCCTGTTTCGCCTTCCAGGCGTTTTGGACAATGGTGGTGTGGCAGACATTGGCCACCTGCTCAACCACATTGAGTTCACAAAGCAAATTAAAGCGGTCAGTTTCACTGGCCAGGGCGTTAATCTCGTCCTGATGATAGCGATAGACATCCTTGATGTTGCGCAGCCAATTATCGATCAATCCATGCTCCTGATTGTCCATGGCGGCCTTGACCCCACTACAGCCGTAATGGCCACAGACGATGATGTGCTTGATCTTCAGGACATCGACCGCAAATTGAATGACGGACAGGCAGTTCAGGTCGGTATGGACGACGAGATTGGCGATGTTGCGGTGCACAAAAATCCTCCCCGGCAGCATGTCCAATATCTCGTTGGCCGGCACCCGGCTGTCGGCGCAGCCAATCCACAGATACTCGGGATTTTGTTGCTCGGACAGCTTGGCAAAAAAATCAGGGTCAGATATTTTTATCTTCCTGGCCCAATTCCTGTTCTGGTCAAATAGGTCTTTAAGGACTCGCATTCAAGTATTTCCATACAAAAAAACAATAATCAGTTGACATCCATAGCCCTTTATATTAGCCATTAATTTCCGGCAATTAAGACCGCAGGCGCCATCAACAGCATTCGATTCCATCAATTTTTCTTAACCACGGAGATTTCCATGAAAGAGATTCAGATGATACGGAATATCGGTTTGTTCGGGCACAGCAAATGTGGCAAGACCTCCCTGGCCGAGGCCTTATTATTTACCGCTGGCAAAATCAATCGTCTCGGCAAGGTTGACGAGGGTTCGTCCTGCCTGGATTTTGAGCCGGAAGAAATCCAGCACCATCTGACAATCAGCGCCGCCTTCAACAACTTCAACTGGGGTAAGCACACCGTCTTCCTGACCGACACCCCGGGAGACGATAATTTCTTAAATGACAGCTGCGCCGCCGCCCAAGTGGTTGATGCCGCAATTTTCATTGTCGGCGCAGTGTTGGGAGTCAAACACCAAACCGAAAAGTTTGTCAATTTATTAGAAGAGAATCACCTTCCAGGCCTGATATTTATCAACAAGATGGACCGGGAGCGGGCCGATTTCAAAAAAACTATCGACGAAATCAATGCCAGTCTGCCGATCAAGGCCGCCGTGCTGCAGCTACCGATTGGCGCCGAGGCCAGCTTCAAGGGCGTGGTTGACCTGCTGAGCCAGGAGGCTTATCTCTTTGAAGGCCACACCGGCAAGGTAAAAAAAGGACTGGTTCCGACGGACATGCAGGCTGACGTCGCCACCTACCGCGAACGACTCATGGAGCTGGTAGCGGAAACCGATGACGCCCTCATCGAAAAATTTTTGGAAGAAGGCGCACTGTCCGACGATGAACTCCGCCAAGGCTTGGGCCGCGCCATCAAGGCCGCCAAGCTCTACCCGGTACTGGCCGGTTCTGCCACAAACAATCTCGGCACCGAGCCCCTGCTCAATGTCATTTGCGACCTGCTGCCCTCACCCTTGGACAGACCGGCCGCTGTCGGCGCCGATCCGAAGACCAAAGAAGTCCGTGAAAGGAAATCATCGCCCACGGAACCTTTCTCGGCCCTGGTTTTCAAGACCATGGCCGATCCCTATGCCGGCAGACTCTCCATCCTCCGGGTCATGTCCGGGACCCTGTCCGGCGATTCCTTCCTCAACACCACTAAGGATGTTAATGAAAAATTCGGTCAACTCCTCCTGATGGAAGGTAAAAACACCCAACCAATTGACTCTGCCTGCCCTGGTATGATCGTGGCCGTAGCCAAACTCAAGGAAACCACTACCGGCCACACCCTCTGCGATGCGGCCAAGCCCATCGTCTTTACGGCCAGGGCCCCGATCAGCCCGGTGGTCTCTTACGCGGTGACCACCAGCAAAAGAGACGACGAGGACAAAGTCTTTTCCTCCATCACCAAGATGCTTGAAGAAGACCCAACCCTGCGCCTGTCCAGAGAGATACAAACCAACGAGATCCTCCTTTCCGGAGTCGGCCAGATCCACCTGAAAATCCTCGGCGAAAAGATCAAGCGAAAATACGGGGTGGACATGGATCTACAGCCCCCCAAGGTCCCCTACCGGGAGACTATCAAGGGAAGCGCCAGGGTCCATTACAAGCACAAAAAACAGTCCGGTGGGCGAGGCCAGTACGCCGACAATTGGCTGGAGATCGAACCGCAGCCGCTGAACGTGCGGCTGTTCGTCGAAGACTACCTCCCCGGCCGGTCGCGCACGTACTCGGCGACTTACCTGTTGTATGTGCTCAGCGCCGACCAGCATTCCATCTGGAT
>JANNQL010000219.1:0-4486 GCA_031400755.1 Pseudomonadota bacterium
GGTTAGTTGTCCTTCGCACCACGGGCAGACCTCCACCGGGCAGCCCAAGCGGTGCAATTCCCCATGGTCCACCGCACACACCAGGCATAGGCTCTTGTCCAGACCGACCGGCACATAGACCGGAAAGCCACTCAGGTCAGCGAATTTGGCCAAGGCCTCGTCCCGACTGTAACCGAAATAGGCCAGGACCTCTTCGTCCCAGATGCCGTCCCTGTGGTCCCCCAAAAACTCTGCCCCCTCGCTATTTACAAGATACAGATAGATGTCGCGGGTGGTGGTCGCGGCGATCAGGAAATTGCCGCCCTTCTTGTCAAGCCGCCGGAGTATACGCACGGCGTCGTTTTCAGCATCTGGTAAATAGCTGTAGAATTCGTGAAAGAGGTGGAGGGCGATGGCGTCGGTTACGTACTTTTCCAGGAGTTCGCGGGCCGGGGCCTGGTCTTCTTCGTTCACTGCGAAATCCATCAGCAGCAGGATGGCGTTTTTTTGATCGGTCAGGGTCATGGTGGTAGGTTTTTTATTAAAAGAAGGATGGTGTGGTTGGCTGTCTTTATTGGATTGCCGCCAGCCATTTTCTGGTTTCGGCCTCAATGTCTGCGGCCTGGGTGAGGGCGGTGACCACGGCGATCCTTTTGGCGCCAAGGGCGGTAAGTTCCTTGATGTGGTCAAATTTGATGCCGCCCATCACCGTAAACGGCAAGTTAGAGCCGGCGGCAAAGGTCTTGATCGCCCCAGTGCCCAGGAAGGTGGACAACCCCTCCTTGGTAGCGGTAGGGAACAACGGACCGATATTGTAATAGGATGCGCCGCGTGTCGCAGCTTGAGCGGCTTGCTCGCTGGTGTTGGCCGAGACCCCGATAATCAGGTCCGGGCCGAGGCGGCGGGCCACCTCGGTCGGCAGATCGCTGTTGCCTAAGTGGAGGCCATCGGCATCAACAGCCAAGGCGATGTCCAAACGGTTGTTGATGATCAATAGTGCCCCGGCGGCGGCCGTCTTTTGGCGAAAGATCAGGGCCTTCTCGAACAGGGCGCGGTCGCTCGATTCCTTGTCCCGCAGTTGGACAATTCGCGCCCCGGCTGCCAGGACTGCGGTCAGCCATTCAGTGTCCGAACGGCCATTGGCCAGACGCTCGCAAGAGACCGGGTAGAGGGTGACCTGCTCCCTAAAGATGGCTAAACGGTCCTGGAGTCTGCTGGTTAATGGCATTGAAGAACGGCTTGGATTTTGTTATATAAAAAATGTTCAGTGCCTAATACTTTAATACTTGCCGCCCTCTTGTACCTTATTGGCTGCGGCTGCGCAAGAGGGCATGCCTGTTGATAGGCGGTCTGCCCCGATGTTTATGGAGGAGCATCATGAAGTTAGAAAAATATTACATTCAGGAAAAGGCTGAAATCAAGCTTGATGGCAAGGTCTATGAGCTGCCGATCATGGTTGGCGAGGAGGGCGAGAGGGCCATTGATATCAGTAAGCTCCGCAGCCGGACTGGCTATATCACCCTGGACTATGGGTATATGAATACCGGTTCCTGCGCCAGCGCCATTACCTATTTGGACGGCGACAAGGGCATCCTAAACTATCGCGGCTATCCCATCGAGGACCTGGCTGAAAAATGTACCTTTGTCGAGGTCGCCTATCTCCTGGTCCATGGCTCTCTGCCGACGGTGACCGAGCTCAAGAATTTTTCCGGGATGCTCAATAAATACGCCCTGATCCATGAGGACATGGTCCATTTTTTCGACCGCTTCCCGCCCGGCTCGCCGCCGATGTCGATTCTGTCCTCCATGGTCAATGCCCTGTCGGTGTTTTATCCGGACATGATCAACAACCCGATGGGTAAAATTGACATGATGAGCGCCCGTTTGGTCTCCAAGTTGCGGACGATTGCCGCTTTTTCCTACAAAAAGGCGATGGGCCAACCGCTGGTCTACCCGCGCCATGACTATTCTTATTGCGCCAATTTCCTCAACATGATGTTTCATTCGTCGGTGAACCCTTACGAGGTCAATCCGATCATAGTCGATGCCTTGAACAAGCTCTTGATTCTGCACGGCGATCATGAACAGAACTGCTCTACTTCTACGGTGCGCTTGGTGGGCAGCGCCCATGTCAACCTCTATGCCTCAATCTCGGCTGGGATCAGCGCCCTGTGGGGGCCGCTGCATGGCGGCGCCAACCAGGCAGTCATCGAGATGCTGGAACGGATACACCTGGAAGGGGGCAATTACCGGAAGTATATCGAAAAGGCCAAGGACGCCAATGACCCATTCCGCCTGGTCGGCTTTGGCCACCGGGTCTATAAGAACCATGACCCCCGGGCGCTGATCATCAAGAGGGCCTGCGATGACGTCCTGCAGGCCCTGAACATCGACGACCCCCTGCTGGATCTGGCCAAGGAAATTGAAGAAGTCGCCCTGACCGACCCCTATTTTATCGAACGCCGGCTCTATCCCAATGTGGACTTCTACAGTGGCATCATCTACAAGGCCATCGGCATCCCCAAGGACATGTTCACCGTTATGTTCGCACTCGGCCGTTTGCCAGGCTGGATCGCCCACTGGAAAGAGATGTGGGACGATGACAACTGGCGGATTGGGCGGCCACGACAGATTTATGTCGGACCGGTGACGCGACCGTTCGTGCCGATGGATGAACGGGGAAACTGATTATCTCTGTCTGGTAGAGGGTCTGGTCACAGGGCAGGCGACCCCGGCGGTCAAGAACTGAAGGGCTGTTCTTGGTCAAAATCAGGCAGGTAATGTTCCTGACTCGATAATTCCTGGGCAAAGACATTGACCAGGCCGAGGTCGAGGGCGTAGTCAGTGATCTCGTCATACTCGGAGGCCGACAGCGGGCGGTTGATGGCAGGATAGGCCAGGGCCTTATACTGCGGCGAGTATTGGGCCATGAGACTGATCGTGACCGTGGGGCCGATTTCTGCCAGTAAACGCAGACACTGCCGACTGTTTTTGAGCCCTCCCGGCAGCACCAGGTGTCGCACCAGAAGCCCTCGTCGCGCGACCCCATCCTTATCCAGCTCCAGGTGGCCTACCTGCTCCAGCATTTCGTTCAACACAGCACCGATTACCTCTGCATAATTATCCACCTTCGAGTACTCACGGGCCATGACGTTGTCCAGGTATTTCAAGTCGGGGAGGTAGATATCGATTAAGCCGCGGAGCTGACGCAGGGTCTCCACTGAATCATAGCCATTGGAATTATAGACTATCGGTAAGCGGAGGCCTTGGCCCTTGGCGGCCAAGATGGCCTCAGCCATGGGCCAGGCCATGTGGGAAGGGGAGACGAAATTGATATTATGGGCGCCGGCGGCCTGCAGGCGCAGCATGGCGGCCGCCAAGTCGTCGGTAGACATGGGGGTGACGGATGCGGCATGAAACTCCTGGCTGATCTGGTGATTCTGGCAGAATACGCAACGCAGGTTGCAGCCGGCAAAAAAAATAGTCCCTGAGCCCCGGCTGCCCGAGATGGGGGGCTCCTCGCCGTGATGCAGGCCAACGTGGGAGACGAGTGCCTGGTCGCCGATTCGGCAAAAACCGAGTTGTCCGGTCAGCCGGTCTATGCCGCATTGACGTGGACAGCAGCGGCAGTGGCGCAACTGGTCAATGAACTGGCCCATGGACTTGAAAAACCTCAGTGCAGCAGCTTATATTGGATTATGTAGGCCGCCACCCCACAAAAATAACCAAGCAAAGCGAGCGGCGCAATGCGGCGGGCATACCAGAAGAACTGAATTTTCTCTAGTCCCATGGCCGCCACCCCGGCCGCCGATCCAATGATCAGGACCGACCCGCCAGTGCCGGCGCAGTAGGCCATGAACTCCCAGAGAAAAGAGTCGGCAGGGTACTGGGCCAGCGAGTACATGCCCATGGCGGCGGCCACAAGTGGGATGTTATCGACGATGGCGGAAACCAGGCCAATGACCGTGACAATCACTGCCTGGTTACCGATCTTGGCATCGAGCCAAAGGGCCAGGGCGGGGAGCATGCCGTTGGCGGAAAGGGTCGCCACTGCCAGCAGAATGCCGATAAAGAACAGCACGGAGGCCATGTCGATCCGTTTGAGGGCCTTGGCCAGGGTGAGGTGCTCCTTATCGGCTTCAGACTTGTGGCGATGCAGGATCTCGCCGACCAGCCACAGGACGCCTAAGGCCAGTAGTATCCCGAGGTATGGGGGCAGGTGGGTAATGGCCTTGAAGACCGGCACGAAGATCAAAGAACCCATGCCCATAAAAAACATCAGGGACTTTTCGAATTGAGTGGTGCTGACGTCACCTTTTTCGACCTTGGCCGGCGGCACGACATTGCCTTTGAGGGTGAAGGAGGCCAGGGCAAGCGGCACCACCATATTGACCAGGGAGGCAATGAAAAGGCCCTGCATGATCTTAGCGGTGGTGATTTGTCCGCCGATCCAGAGCATAGTTGTGGTCACATCGCCAATTGGGCTCCAGGCCCCACCAGCATTGGC
>JANNQL010000220.1:0-1817 GCA_031400755.1 Pseudomonadota bacterium
GGGTGGCCCGTTCCGTCAATGACATCGAGGATTTTGTCATTGTCCGTTCCAACGGCAAGCCTTTATACCTCCTCTGTAATGTGGTGGACGACATCCGCGACCGGATCAGCCACGTCATCCGCGGCCAGGACCATCTCGGCAACACCTCGAAGCAGATCCTGATCTACCGGGCCCTAGGCGCCCAGGTGCCGGAGTTCGCCCACATGCCGTTGACCCTTGATCTGAACAAGGCC
The DNA here is from genome assembly GCA_031400755.1 of Pseudomonadota bacterium. GTDB lineage: Bacteria > Desulfobacterota > Desulfobulbia > Desulfobulbales > VMSU01 > VMSU01. Next base: position 234 of record JANNQL010000220.1, read on the forward strand.
AAGATCTCCAAACGCAGCCACGGCGAGATTGTGGCGGTGCAGTTTTATAAGCAGCGAGGGTTTATTCCCTGGGCCCTGGCCAATTTTTTGCTCCTGCTCGGCTGGTCCGGCGGTGATGATCGCGAGTTTTTTACGCGGGAAGAATTGATTGACGCCTTCACCCTAGAGCGGATCAATAAGTCCAATTCCATCTTCAACTACCGTAAGGATGACCCCAAATTCTTCACCGACCCCAAGGCGATCAGCATCAACGAGCACTATCTGCGGACCATGCCGATTTCGGAGATTGCAGCCCTAGTGGAGGCGGATTTTAAGCGCCAGGGTCTGTGGGATGACGCCTATGCCACGACTCGCAAAGAGTGGTTTCTGGCGACCCTGGCCCTGGTTCGTGATCGGTTTCATACTATAAATGATTTCGGCATCTTAGGCCGTGCCTATTTTGCCGACGACTTTGAATTCGAAGAGGCGGCGGTCAGGAAGAACGTCCTTAAGTTCCCAGAGCTTAAGGACTGGATGCCAACGCTCGCCGACCGCTTTGATGCCTTGCCTGACTTCAGCCTGGAGGCGGTGGAAGGGCTCTTGCGCACGATGGCAGACGAACTCGGGGTCAAGCCTGGGGTGCTGATCAATGGCGCTAGGGCTGTGGTCACCGGCCGGCTGGCCGGACCCAGCATGTTCGAGGTCCTGGTCACCATCGGTCGGGAGCGGGTGACAGCCCGCCTGCGGCAGGTGGGGGAGCTGTTTGCCCGCTTTACCGGCTGATATTTAGAGCAGGGAGGGCACACCTCCTTCGCGAATGAAAATTTTAGGACTCAAACAATCATGACTACCGCAACAGATTTTATCCGTACCAAGATCGCAGAAGACGTGCAGTCCGCCAAGAACGACGGCCGGGTGGTGACCCGCTTTCCGCCGGAGCCCAACGGCTACCTCCATATCGGCCACGCCAAGTCGATCTGCCTGAATTTCGGGGTGGCGAACGAGTTCCCCGGCGGTGTCTGCCACATGCGCTTTGACGACACCAACCCCGCCAAGGAGGAGGTGGAATACGCCGAATCCATCATGCGCGACGTGCGCTGGCTGGGTTTCGACTGGGGCGACAAGCTGTTTTACGCATCCGACTACTTTGAGCACTTTTACCAGGCCGCCGTGCAGTTGATCAAGATGGGCAAGGCCTACGTCTGTAGCCTGCCAGCCGAGGAAATCCGGGCCTATCGGGGCACCTTGACCGAACCGGGCAAGGACAGCCCCTATCGTGAGCGCAGCGTTCAGGAAAACCTCGACCTCTTTGGCCGGATGCGGGCCGGCGAGTTCGCCGATGGCAGTCATATCCTGCGGGCCAAGATAGATATGGCCTCACCCAACCTAAATATGCGCGATCCGGCCATTTACCGGATCAGGAAGACCAGTCATCATCGCACCGGCGATGCCTGGCGCATCTACCCGATGTACGACTTTGCCCACTGCCTGTCCGACGCCGCCGAAAAAATCACCCACTCCCTCTGCACCCTGGAGTTTGAGGACCATCGGCCACTGTATGATTGGTTTTTGGACACCCTGGGCACCGCCAGCCACCCCCAGCAG
>JANNQL010000221.1:0-24717 GCA_031400755.1 Pseudomonadota bacterium
CAGGACCTCCTGGTAGCCGTGACGCTGGGTGTGCAGATCGAGCATGAAATTGATCAAGGCCCGCTCCAGGCGGGAGGCCATGCCCTTGAGCACAGCAAAGCGGGCCCCGGACAATTTGGCGGCCCGCTCAAAATCCATGACGCCCAGCTCTTCGCCAAGCTGCCAATGGGCCTTGGCGGTGAAGGGGAAGACCTTGGGCTCGCCCACCCGCTTGACCTCGACATTGTCGTGCTCATTCTTGCCAAAGGGCACCGAGTCCTGACAGAGGTTCGGGATCTCCATGACGATGGCGTTCAAGTCGCTTTCAATGGTGGACAGTCGCAACTCCAGGTCCTTGATCCGGTCGCCGACCTTACGCATCTCAAGCACCAGGCCTTCGGCGTCCTGCTGTTTGGCCTTCAGGACGGCAATCTCCTGAGACACCGTCTTTCTGGTGTTGCGCAGGCCTTCAACCTCGGTCAGCAGTTGGCGGCGTTCAAGATCGATCGCCACGAAACGGTCGATCTTGGCGCCGTCCATGCCCCGGTGCAGCATTTTTGCCTTCACCAGGTCAGCGTTTTCCCGGATAAATCGTAATTCTAGCATAGAGGTCCTTGGTCTAAGAATTGGTAGCGATGGCGTTGGTCAATAACTGCTTAAGGTTGTTTAGACTATTAGACTGTAGTCTGTTAGGTAAAAAAAAGGAACACATCAAAAAAGGGCAGGGGGATACGGGGAACTAAAAAGCATCCCGGCAAGCACGGCCCCATTTAACCCAAAACCAAGCTTGATTTCAAGGGTGATTGCGGGGCCGCCTCCCTTTTCGGCATCCCAACAAAAACGCTCAGCTGAGGAGGGCGGCAATCAGGAAATCGGCCAAGCCCGCCGCATCGTCAAGGCCAAAGACCGGCAGGCCGCAGGCCAGGGGGGCATCGCTGACCATGGCCAGCCAGGTCTCGTCCCGACTCGACAGGGGCTCGCTATGGACGGCGGCCCGAAAGATCTCAATCTTGGGGGCCGGGCCGCTTTTATAGCCTTCGGTGATGACCAGATCAACTTCATCGAAATAGCGGCGCACCACCTCCTCAAGCGGCAGGTCACGGTCCGTATCGCGGACAATGCCTAAGCCCGTGGGCGAAGAAAGCGCCACCACCTGGGCCCCGGCCTGCTTATGGCGCCAGGTGTCCTTGCCAGGCCGGTCCATATCGAAGGCATGGACATGGTGCTTGATAGTGCCGACCCGCAGCCCCCGGGCGGCAAGTACCGGAATCAATTTTTCCAAGAGGGTGGTCTTGCCGCTGTTGGCCTTGCCGACCAGGGAGACAACGGGGGGCATGGCCTCTCCCCTCAGCCCGGCGGCCAAGTCATGGGGCGACCGCCGAGGACGTGCAGATGAAAATGGAAGACAGTCTGGCCGGCCTCGGCACCATTATTGACCACAAAACGAAATTGTTCCACCCCGCGCCCCTTGGCAAGGTCGGCGCCAATTCGCATGATCTTGCCGACCAGGGCCTCATCATCCTTGGTGGCAGCCCCGGGGCCGCTCAGGTGTTTTTTGGGGATGACCAAAAAATGGGTGGGGGCCTGGGGGCTGATGTCGGCAAAGGCCAGGATATCTTCATCCTCGTATAGTTTAGCCGCCGGGACCTGGCCCTTGATAATTTTACAAAACAGGCAATTGTCGCTCATGATGGCTCTCCTTGACGGTTCGGGGTGGTTACGGACAATGGGCATGGCAATGGCTTGAATGTAACGTAAGACGGCAACGAGCGCAAAGAAAATCAGGCGCGGGCAGTTGAGGTAATGGTGGCGGATGAAGCTGGATTGGAGTAAAAAAAGTGAGTGCGGCTGGATTTGCTGTTTAAAGCGTTATTAACGTAAAAAAGGACGAAAAAGAATGCGGCAGTTATTGATAAATGAATTAAACAAGGACGAGACGCAAAAGATCAAGGCGTTTTTGGATGCCAACAGCCGACTTGGGGCCGTGGATGGTCTGTACTGGCTGCTAATCCCCGAGGAGCTTCTGGGCGCGGCCCAGGCCGGGCATGAAGACTGCGGACCGTTTGCCTTGGCGGTAGAGACCGGCGATGACTTCGTCTCCTTCGAACTCCTGGTCAGGAGCGAGTCTAACCTCCACTGCTCATGCACCAGCTACGCCACCCCCAGCCAGCGCGATTTTCTGCTGTCCTTCATGGATCGGCTGGTGGCCGAACAGGGGACCATAGCCTGAGGCCGCCAAACGCTTTACCGTCCCGCTCACCTGCTGATGAACAAGTAGCACAACGATCACGCAACCACCCAATTGTCCGTTCACTCGCTGGCATCTTGATACTTTCTTGATACCTTTCCCTTACGTTTTGACCCCATCTTTATGTCAAAGGTGTTAGATATGGGGGCGAAAGGGAAGGCCCCGTAACATGCGGGGCATCATGAAACCATGTATCGGAGCCCCCCCCATGAACACCTACGATTGGCAGCAAACACTCTTCTTTTTAGCAGCGCTGCTCCTCCTGATAAAACCGGTCGGCGCCTTCATGGCCAAAGTCTATCAGGGCGAGCGGACCTTGCTCTCGCCGCTCTTTGCCCCCTGCGAGGACCTGCTCTACCGGATCTGCGGGGTAAACAAGGACGAGGAGATGGGCTGGCAGCGCTACGCCCTTGCCATGCTCCTATTCAACCTGGTGGGCTTCGTGGCGCTCATCATTCTGCTGCTCTTGCAGCACCAGTTACCCCTGAACCCGCAGGGACTGCCGGCCTTCCCCTGGAGACTTGCGCTCAACACCGCAATCAGCTTCACCACCAACACCAACTGGCAGGCCTACAGCGGCGAGACAGCGGCCAGCTACCTCACCCAGATGGCGGGGTTCACGGTGCACAACTTCGTCTCCGCCGCCACCGGCATGGCCGTCGTTATCGCCCTGGTCCGCGGCTTCGCTAGGCGCCGGACCTCGCTTGTCGGCAACTTTTGGGTCGACCTAAGCCGCGGCACCCTGTACATCCTGCTGCCGCTGGCGCTGGTTGCCGCCCTCTCCCTGGTCTCCCAGGGCGTGATCCAAAATTTTGCCCCCTACCGCACCGTACCCTTGGTGCAGGCCACCAGCTACGACAAGGCGCAAACCGACGTCACGGGCAAGCCAATGACCGACAGGGTGGTCGTCAACGAGGTCAGCATCCCCATGGGGCCGGTCGCCTCCCAGGAGGCGATCAAGGTGCTGGGCACCAATGGCGGCGGCTTCTTCAACGCCAACTCGGCCCACCCTTACGAGAACCCCACCCCGCTCTCCCATCTTTTGGAGATCCTGTTCATCCTCTTGATCCCGGCCAGCCTCACCTACACCTTCGGCATCATGGTAGGCAATACCCGCCAAGGCTGGGCACTGTTTGCAGTAATGCTCCTGCTCCTGGTAGTCGCCTTTGGCGTCCTGCAATGGGCCGAGACCAGCGGCACCCCGCAGCTGACCCGGCTCGGGGTCGAGGGCGGCAATATGGAAGGCAAGGAGGTCCGCTTCGGCCTGGCCGGCACCAGCCTCTTTACCGTGGCCACCACCGCCACCTCCTGCGGTGCGGTCGCCGCCCAGCACGACTCGCTCACCCCCATCGGCGGCCTGGTGCCCCTCTCTCTGATGCTCTTGGGCGAGATCGTCTTCGGCGGGGTAGGCTCCGGTCTCTACACTATGTTGGCCTTTGCCATCATCGCCGTCTTCGTCTCCGGGCTCATGATTGGTCGGACTCCTGAGTACCTGGGCAAGAAGATCGAGGTGCGTGAAATGTGGATGTCGATCATCACCATCCTCAGCGCCGGCGTCGTGGTGCTGGTCCTCTCTGGCGTCGCCATGATCACCCCGTCTGCCGTGTCCTCCATGGCCAATCCCGGCGCCCACGGTCTTTCCGAGGCGCTCTACGCCATAGCCTCAATGGCCAACAACAACGGCAGCGCCTTTGCGGGCTTGAACGCCAACGTCAACTTCTATAACCTGTTCGGCGCCCTGGCCATGCTGATCGGACGCTACGTGCCGGCGGTGGCAATACTGGCCATGGCCGGGTCGCTAGCCGGCAAGAAGTACGTGCCGCCCAGCCTCGGCACCCTGCCCACCGACAAGGCGCCGTTTGCCCTCTGGTTGACTTTGGTCATCCTCATCGTCGGCGCCCTGACTTTTTTCCCGGCCCTCGCCCTGGGGCCGATCGTCGAACACCTGACCATGCTTGGAGGAAACTAAAGCCATGTCGAAACACACCCCACAACCCAAATCGGCCTTTGATAGGGACTTGATGACGGGCGCTCTAATCGACGCCCTAAAAAAACTCGACCCGCGCACCTTGTGGCGCAACCCGGTCATGTTCGCGGTGGAGATCTCAAGCTGCATCACCCTGGTGACCTTCATCCTCTCGCTCACCGGCGCTAACCTCGAACCGGCCTGGTTCACCGGCGCCGTCTCGATCTGGCTCTGGCTGACGGTACTTTTTTCCACCTTTGCCGAGGCCTTGGCCGAGGGCCGCGGCAAGGCCCGGGCCGCCTCATTGCGCAAGTCGCGCACCGATGTCTTCGCCAAGCTGCTCAAAACGCCTGATTTCGCAAGCCGCCACACCTCGGTCGCCGCCGACAAACTCCGCATGGGCGACTGCATCCTGGTAGAGGCAAACGACGTGATCGCTGGCGACGGCGATGTGGTGGCCGGAGCGGCCCTGGTCAACGAGGCAGCGGTGACCGGCGAGTCGGCCCCGGTGGTGCGCGAATCGGGCGGGGATAGGAGTGCGGTCACCGGTGGCACCACGGTCATCGCCAACTCCATCATCGTCAGGATCACCGCCAACCCCGGCGAGACCTTCCTTGACCGCATGATTTCGCTCATCGAAGGGGCCAAGCGCCGCAAGACCCCAAACGAAGTTGCGCTTGAGGTCTTGCTGATCGCCTTAACGCTGGTCTTTCTCTTGGTTTGCGCCAATATCAGCCCGCTTTCCATCTACAGCGTGGCCGCCACCGGACAAGGCAGCCCGGTGTCCTTGACTATCCTGGTAGCGCTCTTCGTCTGCCTGGCCCCCACCACCATCGCCGCGCTGCTTCCCGCCATCGGCATCGCCGGCATGGACCGCCTCTTTCAGAAGAACGTCATCGCCCTCTCCGGGCGGGCCATTGAGGCGGCCGGCGACGTCAATGTGCTGCTCCTCGACAAGACCGGCACCATTACCCTCGGCAACCGGGAGGCGGTCGCCTTTGTGCCGGTGGGCGGGCATTCGGAACTGGAACTGGCAAAGGCGGCGTTGATGGCCTCGCTATGCGACGAGACGCCGGAGGGGCGGAGTGTGGTGGCTCTCGCCAAGCAGAAGCATGGTTTACTGCCGGAAGCGCTGCCCGTAAGCGCTACGGCGATTCCCTTCAGCGCCGACACCCGTCTCTCCGGGGTCGATATCAATGAAGTGATGTACCGTAAAGGGGCGGCCGACTCCATCGTCACCTTTGTTGGCAAGCAGGGCGGCATTGTGCCCAATGACTTGGAAGGGCGGGTCAATGCCATTGCCCACGCCGGCGCGACGCCGCTTGCCGTCTGCTGCGGGGCCGAGGTCTTGGGAGTCATCAACCTTAAGGACATTATCAAGAGCGGCCTGCAGGAGCGCTTTCAACAACTCAGGAGCATGGGGATCAAGACGGTGATGATCACCGGCGACAATCCGCTTACCGCCGCCGCCATCGCCGCCGAGGCCCAGGTCGACGACTTCCTGGCCCAGGCCAAGCCGGAGGACAAGCTAGCCATGATCAAGGATTACCAGGAGGCAGGCTTCATGGTGGCCATGACCGGCGACGGCACCAATGACGCACCGGCCTTGGCCCAGGCCGACGTGGCGGTGGCCATGAACACCGGCACCCAGCCGGCCCGCGAGGCGGCCAACATCATTGATCTTGACAGCAACCCGACCAAGCTGCTCGACATCGTCATGATCGGCAAACAGATCCTCATGACCCGTGGTAACCTGACCACCTTCAGCATCTCGAACGATATCGCCAAGTACTTCGCCATCATCCCGGCAGCGCTGCTTTCCATCTACCCGCAACTTTCGGCGCTGAACGTCATGCACTTGGCCAGCCCTTACAGCGCCATCCTGTCGGCGGTCATTTTCAACGCCATCGTTATTCCGATACTGGTGCCATTGGCGCTGAAGGGCACCAAATTCCGCCCCATGCCGGCCGAGAAGATGTTGACCTACAACCTGCTGGTCTACGGGGTCGGCGGCATCATCGCCCCCTTTATCGGCATCAAGGCCATCGACTTGGGGCTAGGCCTGTTACTCTGATTAAAACCAACAACGAAGGATTTCGACTATGAAAGATATAAGACCGGCCATACTTATGCTCATCTTGTTCACCATAATCTGCGGCGGCATCTACCCCGCCGCGGTCACCGGCCTGGCCTTAGTCCTCTTCCCGAGCCAGGCCAAGGGCAGCTTGGTCACCGACCCTGCGGGTAAGGTGATCGGCTCCGCCCTAATCGGCCAGCCCTTTTTCGACCCGAAGTACCTGTGGCCGCGGCCCTCTGCCACCAGTGATTTCGCCTACAACCCGCTGGCCTCTGGCGGCTCCAATGCCGGCCCCACCAATCCCGCCTATCTGAAGACGGTTGGCGAGCGCCTGCAAGGGTTGCTCGCCGCCGGGGTGAAAGGGCCGGTTACCGCCGACCTGGTACAGGCCTCGGCCAGCGGCCTCGACCCCCATATCTCGCCGCAGGCAGCCAGCGTCCAAGTCCATCGCATCGCCCTGGCCCGTGGCCTGAGCGAGGAGAGGATCGCCCGCGTCATCGCCGACCACCTGCAAGGCCGCCAATTCGGATTTATGGGCGCGCCACGGATTAATGTACTTGCCGTAAACCTGGAGTTGGATACAATAACCCCATGAGCAACGAACAGAACGACAGCCGTCCATCTCCCGAGGCCATGCTGAAACTGGCCAACGCCGAAGCGGCGGCCAATGGGCAAGGCAGACTGAAACTGTTCCTGGGATACGCCCCCGGCGTCGGCAAGACTTACACCATGCTGGAGGCGGCCCACCTGCGGCTGCGGGACGGTCGCGACGTAGTGGCGGCCTATGTTGAGTCCCATGGCCGCAGCGAGACCGATGCCCTTCTCGTTGGCTTGGAGGTCATGGCCAAGGCCGCCATTGAATATCAGGGGGTGCGACTGCCGGAACTCGATATCGATGCGGTACTGGCTAGACACCCGCAGATCGCCCTGGTGGACGAGCTGGCCCATACCAATGTCCCCGGTTCCCGGCACGAAAAGCGCTGGCAGGACATTGAGGAGCTCTTGGCCGCCGGCATTGATGTCTACACCACGGTCAACGTCCAGCACTTCGAGAGCTTAAATGACGTGGTGGCCCAGGTTACCGGCGTCGTTGTCCGCGAGACCGTGCCCGACCGTCTGCTCGACCTGGCGGCGGAAATCCGCCTGGTGGACATCCCGCCGGAGGACCTCCTGCAGCGCCTGCGCGAAGGCAAGGTCTACATCCCGGAACAGGCCGCCCTCGCCACGGAAAAGTTCTTCAGGCCCGGCAACCTCATCGCCCTGCGGGAGTTGTCCCTACGCCGCGCCGCCGCGCGGGTGGACGAAGAGATGCGGGCCTACATGGAGACGCAGTCCATTCCCGGCCCCTGGCCGGTCTCCGAGCGGCTTCTGGTCTGCGCCAGCGGCAGTCCGTTCAGCGAGAAATTGATCCGCACCACCCGCCGTCTGGCCGATGAGCTGAAGGCGGAGTGGTTTACGGTCTATATCGAGACCCCGAGCCTGGGCGCCCAGCAGCAGGAAAACCGGGAACGGATCTGGCGCGACCTGCGCCTGGCCGAACGCCTTGGCGCTCAGGTGGCGACCATTACCGGCGCCTCGGTCGCCCAAGCAATCATCGACTACGCCCTGCGCCACAACGTCACCCGCATCGTGGTCGGCAAGCCGACCAAGTCGCGCTGGCGCGAGTTCCTGCGCCCACCCATCGTCGATCAGATTATCCGTCTGAGCGGGGCCATCCAGGTGCATGTAGTCAGCATCGAGCCGACTGCCATAAAACCTGACGGCCAGATCTCCAGGGCAAAGCGGCCCATCCCTTGGTTCGGCTACTTGGCGAGCCTGGTGCTGGTGAGCGCGGTAACTGTGCTCGGCACCCTGCTCAGACCACTATTGTCGCCAACCAACATGTCCATGATCTACCTATTAGCAGTCGTGCTGGCTGCGGTCCGCCTTGGCCTCAAACCTGCGATCCTCACCTCGACCTTGGGCGTCCTGGCCTTTGATTTTTTCTTTGTCACTCCCCGCTTCGCCTTTTCGGTTGCCGACTCGGAGTACATTTTCACCTTTATTGGGCTGTTCACGGTCGGAGTGGTCATCAGCACCCTGATGACGAAGTCCAATGAACGGGCGGAGGCCGTGCGGGAGCGCGAGGTGCAGACCGAAAGCCTCTACTCTCTGAGCCGCGATCTGGCCGCTGCCGCCGATATGGAGTCCATCATGGACGCCGCGCTCAAAAATGTCAGCGAGGCCTTAAACGCCAAGCTTGCCATTCTGGTGCCGGAAGGGGAAAAGATGAAGGTCACGGCCATCAGCCAAGACCTCTTCCTCGACATGAAGGAGTTGGCGGTGGCCGACTGGGCCTTCCGGAACCGGCAGCCCGCCGGACTGGGCACCGAGACGCTCAGCTCGGCGGCACTTCTCTATTTGCCGCTGCATACGACCGCCTGTTTCCTCGGCGTGTTGGGGGTCAAACTGGGGCAGACGGGCGACTACCGCTCGCCACAGAACCGCCGCCTGCTCGATGCCTTTGTCACCCAAATCTCTCTGGCTATGGAACGGGTCCATCTCTCGCTGCAAGCAGAGCAGGCCCAGATCCTGCAAGCCAGGGAGAGTCTCGAACGGGCGCTCTTGAACTCTATCTCCCACGACCTACGGACGCCACTGGTGTCCATCATCGGCGCCTTGAGCAGCCTCCGCGACGAGAACCTGCTGGTGAGTGACAAGGTTCGACGGGAGCTTTTAAGTGGCGCCTGGGACGAAGCAGAACGCCTGAATCGCTTTGTCGGCAACCTGCTTGACATGACGAGGCTAGAGGCCGGTGAGTTAAAAGTGCAGGCAGAACTCTGCGATGTACAGGATTTAGTGGGCTGTTCGCTGGCCGCCCTCGACCAGCGGCTGAATGGCCGGGGTGTGACGGTGAAACTTGCCCCTGATCTGCCGTTGGTCCCCATGGATATGGTGCTGATGAGCCAGGTCATGGTCAATTTGCTTGATAACGCCTTGAAATATTCCCCAATTGAGAGTTCCATGGAGGTTTTGGCGTGGACCGATGAAACTTGGCTGACCGTCGAGGTCCTTGATCGTGGCCCCGGCATTCCCGAGCACGACCTGCAACGGGTGTTCGATAAGTTCTACCGCATACCGGTACCGGAGGGGAAAGGCGGGGGGACCGGCTTGGGCCTCTCCATCTGCCGGGGGATTGTCGCGGCCCATGGCGGCACCATCTGGGCTGAAAACCGACCTGACGGCGGACTGCGGATCGCGCTCCGTTTGCCATTACGACGAGGGTAGGACGAGGACTGCTAGAATGGGAAATAATCTGCCGCGCATACTTATTGTCGATGATGAGCCAGCGATTCAACGTTTCCTGCGCACGGCGCTCGACAGCTGCGAATTCTCTCTGCATCAGGCCGAAAACGGCCATGCCGCGCTTGCGGCGACCGTGACCACGAAGCCGGACGTCATCCTGCTTGATCTGGGGCTGCCGGACATGGACGGGGTGGAGGTGATCCGCCGGATACGACAGTGGTCGCAGGTGCCGATTGTCGTCCTTTCAGTGCGCGACCGGGAAGGCGACAAGGTCAAGGCCTTGGACGCCGGGGCCGATGACTATCTGACCAAGCCCTTCGGCGTCGGTGAACTGCTGGCCCGGATCCGGGTGGCCTTACGGCGTTCCTTGCAGCAGGCCCCGGAGCCTGTCTATCGCATTGATGAACTAGAAGTGGACCTGGCCCGACGGCGGGTGCTGGTGCGGGGCGAAGAGGTGTCTTTGACCCCCACCGAATATGAGTTGCTGCGGCTGTTGGTGGTCCACGCCGGCAAGGTGCTGACCCACCGCCAGATTCTCAAACAGATATGGGGAGTGGGCTACCTGGAGCAGCCCCATGTGCTGCGGGTCAACATCAGTAACCTTCGTCATAAGCTAGAAAGCGACGCCTCTCGTCCGCACTATATTTTGACGGAGACCGGGGTGGGCTATCGGTTGAAGGCAAAATCGTAACCATCGCCCGGCCCAGCACCCAAAATCGATTGCCGCCGCTTGCAGGTAAGGCAGAAAAACTCTAACCCTTCTTGATGAAAAAGTGGATACAGCCATCGCCTTCGCGTTCGCCAAGCCAGGTATGACCGCTCTTTTCGCACCATATCGGCAAGTCATTTCTGGTGAGCGGATCAGTACCCAGAACTTCCAGAATCTCTCCTGCCTTTAATTTGCCAATTTCCTTCTTGGCGCGGAGCAGTGGCATGGGGCAGCTTAAACCTTTGGCGTCGATGGTCAGATTTGCTTTAACATCGCCTGGGGCAATTATTGTGCTCATGAGTTGTCTCCTTTACAAATAAAAGTTCAGCCGCGCTTAAAGAGGTTTTTTTGGCAGAGCAGCCAAAAGAGACTGCGCGCCCCGGCCAGGGCGGCCTTAAGGTCGTGGCTGGTGCGCAGGGCAAACAGACGGCGCAACAGAAAGCGGGGCCTAGTGTAAAAACGCCGAAAGGCGATCTGCCGAAGTTGGGCTATCTCTTCCCTAGTCAGGGAATAGGGGACAAAGGCGGCGCCCTGGTAGGAATAGTCGTTGAGATCGTCCGACATGGTGCCGTACTTATCGATATTATCGTACAACTCAGTGCCAGGAAAGGGGGTAACGGCGTGGAAGTTGGCGATATCCGGATCAAGCTCGCAGGCGAATTCGATGCTTTTAAGGCCATCAGCAAAGGTCTGGCCAGGGATGCCGAAGAGAAACGGGGTGTAAACCGTGATCCCGACCTCCTTGGCCGCCCGCACCGCCTTCCTGATCTGCGCCAAGGTGATACCCTTGCGGATGGTGTTAAGATCCTTCTGCACCCCGCTTTCCGCCCCGAAGAGGATGGCCCAGCAGCCCGCCTCCTTGAAGGCCTGCAACAGCGGCCGGTCCACCTGATTGACGCAGGCCGAGGCGAACCAGGTGAAATCCAGGCCGCGCCGTTTGATCTCCTGGGCGATGGTCATGGCCCGCTTGTAATCGACTGCCAGGGTATCGTCAATAAACTTGATTTCCCGGTAGCCCTGGGCCAGGCATAATTCGATTTCCGCCAGGACATTCTCCACGCTGCGGGAACGGACACCACGGCTCCGATGCTTGTCGATCTGAAAGCAGTATATACAGTGCCGGTTGCAGCCCCTGGCGGTCATGATCACCGCCACCGGTCGCCTTTTATAGGTGGCGGGCGGCGGAATATAACGGTCGGCCTCGCCGGCCTCGCCCAAGAGGTCGCGGGCCGGGAAAGGCAGGGCGTCCAGGTCCTCGGTCAATGGCCGAGGCGGGTTGAGCACGATACATCCGCCGTCCCGCCAGGCCACCCCCAGTATCCCGGACAGGGACACTGGAACGTCTGGATTAGCGCGGCTGGCCGTCAGGCGTTCCAGCATCTCCACCACGGTGTACTCCCCTTCGCCGGTGACCACTGCGTCCAGTTCCAGGCACTCGGCCAGGCACTTGTCCTGCATGGCCACCGGGTACGGCCCCCCCACCGCCAGGAAGACACCCGGCAAAATGCTTCTTAACTCCGCCGCCGCCTGTTGCGCCTTGCGCCAGCCGAAAGTGGTGGAATAAAGCCCAGCGAAGTCGGGCTGAAACTCCCTGACCGCAGCCAGGATCTCCTCCCGGCCCATGAAGGCGCCGTTAAAAAAACGCACCTCGTGGCCGACCGACCGGATGGCGGCGGCGACATACAAGGTCCCTAGAGGTTGCCAGTAATTGATCTGCGACCCTGCGGTTTTACTTGAAAAAATCTCCTCCGGCACCCAGGCCGGAATGATCATGGCGCACTTCATGGCACTCTCTCAACAGTCAAAAAAATACCAGAGGAACCATCTGGGGGTAGAGGTTCATCTGGTATTTACAAAACTCTATTTGAGGTCCGGCTGACAAACTTTGGCAGCTTAGGGGAAACCTCTCCATCACTTGACAATCAGCACGGTGTAGGCCAGCAGTATGGCCACTTCCCGGCTGACTCTACCCATAAACAATATTGAGAATAAAAAACACCAGAAGACCCCATGGTTGGGCTCTTCTGGTGCTGTAAACTCTGGAAAGAGTCTACGCCAGGGCTTAAAATACCAAGGCGCAATGCGTAATATGAAAAGGTTACTTGACGATCAAAACCGGAATTTCAGCATGGTTAGTAACCTCACGGCTTACGCTTCCCATGAACAAAGAGGAGGCCCGTTTGCCGCGTGATCCCATAATAATGAGATCGATATTTTCCGCTTTTGCTGTTCTCAGGATCTCTTCGGCTGCATGACCACCTTTCACAACAGTCTTGATGGACGGAGAGGAAAGGTTTTCTTGCAACATTTTTTCATATCGGCTGAGAATGCCGGATGCTTTCTTGTCGAGAGTCTCCTTGAGTTCGCTGCCCTCAAGAACTTCCTTCAACGTTCCCAGTTCTGCATCGCCGAGCATTTCAGCAACAAGAGATCTTCCTTCAAACTGCTCAACATATACCAGCACGATGAGGTCAGGCTTCAGGCCTTTTAAAAAAATAAGGGCCTTGCTGAAAATCTCCATCGCACTTTTGGTATCGTCAACTGCTATCAGAATCTTTTTCATGCCTTATTATCCTCAATACCTTGTTGAGAAAGGTGAAAAGTCCCATGGGGGAATAGCTAATGGTTTTTTATTTACCGCCGTAGCCGCCGGATTGTGCCGGGGCTGCTCCACCGCCATAGCCACCGCCAGCAGGAGCTGCCGGGGCTGCTCCACCACCGTAGCCACCACCAGCTGGCGCTGAACCGCCGCCATGTCCACCGCCACTTTTGGGTGCAGCGGCTGCTGCCGGGGCGCTTCCATGCTGTAAGGTAGCAGCATCCCTGGGGGCCATACTGTAGCCAATTATATATCCTAGAATACCGATAAGTATCATTAAGATGATGCAGAAATTAGTCTTCATTGTTATTTGTTCCTCCTTAGTCCATGTGTCCTAGGTGTGCAGATCCGTTTGGAATTTTCGTCCGCAGAATTTGCGCATTACTAAATTATATATCAAGCAGGCTCTCACCCTTTTTCGATTTTCAAGTGCAGTTTGCCATCAACTTTGGTGTCTTCAATTATCTCGTTGCCGGCCTGCTCGCACATCTGAATAATCGTCTCCTTAGAGGAAGGATTGTCAAAGACAAGCGTCAAAACGTCACCGGATGCCATCTTTTCGAGAGATTTCTTGGTATACATCTGTGGATGGGGGCACACATATCCACAAACGTTTAAAGTATATTGTCCTTCGCTAACCTTATCAAATTGCATAGCCATGACTTTTCTCCTTTTTTTGTAGTTGTAATATTTTGTAATATTTCTTTATAAAATGATCAAAAATCCGCCATTTCATTGGCCATCTTCCGGTTGGTCCACCAATTCAAGCAGGCAACACCGACGAACGCACCCATGACCATGCCGGTGCCATACAACCAGCCGTTCGGATCGCCGCCTGCAGCCCGGATAAAAAAGGCGCCAATATTGCAACCAAGCGATGGCCGTGAGCCAAAACCCATCAAGATGCCACCGGTAAAAGCCCAACAGATAAGTTCAAAGGAAGGCAACTTAAATTTGAATTCGCCGTTAAGGCGGGCCATAACCATGGCGCCGAAGATGATGCCCAAAGACATCCAGAGGGCCGGGTTCCGCCACGGCTCAGGGAGACCGTTGTTGTAACCAAAGAAGATGTTGTCGCGCATGTTCCAGCCGAATTTTTCAAGGATCCAAGCGCCGACCTGACCTTCCTGGCTGGTGATGTACCAATAGCCAGGGTCAAAGACTGTGCCTGTAAGCGAGAGATCTTCCGGATGGCCCATTCTTTTCAGAAGTGTACCAAAGTTGCTTATGCCGAACTTATTTTGCATACCCTTCATGGCCAGAATATGGAGACCAGCGGTAATGCCGACCAGAACGCCCATGAGGCTGGTGCGTTTTGAAGCCGTGATCATGTTCCACAACCCGGCGATTTCATCGCCAAAGGATGTCTCTTCGCTTTTCCCCTCTTTCTTACGCCCTTTTTTTAGCTTTTTCATGAAGGCATTCCGCGAGTAGAAATAGTAGATCACAACCATGAGTAGAAGGGCAGGAAGAATTGAATTGATCAGGGCGTTGCCGATAAAGAAGTGAATACCGGCCGGATGACCGCCTGATATCCATTTGGCTACTGTATAGCTCGGTTTATGCCAGACATAGCCGGACAGGTAATAGTCAAACCAAGAAGTAAGAGGTAAATTGATCCCGTTGGCCACCATGCCGGCCTGAGTCTCATGGGCTTTGGTCACCCAAGCTTGCGGCATGAGGTTAAGAAAGACGCCGCCCACATCTACAAATATTGCCTGTCCGATGCACAAACCGACAAGCACGGCTAGGAGAGAGGTCATGTTGCCCTCTCCCACCTTATAGAGTGAACCGGAGGCACAACCACCCGAGAACACCATGCCGACCCCGAAGATAACCCCGGCGATCAGCATATGGATACCGAAGGGTGCGGCATGGAAGGTGCTCATATTAACAGTTTCGAGAGTTGCCTGAACGATGCTGAAAAAGATGAGCGCCACTAGAATGCCCACTGCCATACGTGGAACACCGGCTGCAAAGAGATCGCGTGATGCAGACGCAAAGCAGAATCTGCCGTACTGGAGCATCATGCCGTAGGCAAAGCCGAACCAGATGTAGACGTTCACGTACATGTAATACACGTCTGCTGACGCATAGGCCAAGCTGACCAGAACGAGGGCGCCAATAACGATATACGCCCAAATGGTATTTCTTTTTTCCTCCATGTCCATGCTCTGTTCACCTCCCCTTATAAAATTAATGTTGAAAACAACCGGCCCGTTTTAAAATTATTCCAGCATCGTTAAGCTGCCTCGTTGAAGGAATAATTTCCATACAAAAGTTTGAATAAACTCAAACAGAGTATTCTGGCCGAGTCCTTAATGAATCCATATTCATTTTATTACTGATTTTGGTGTATAATTTGCCGACTTCGAATTGTCAAGAAAAAATGTGCGGATGTAACCGTTCTTTTTGTTAGATATTTTACAATTGGATTGTAATGAAAAATCAAGAAGTTAATTAAATTATACCATGCCACTATGTTCCAGACGGGCGTGATTTGCGCCTCCCCTTTTTTGTCGTGGGTGAAACCTGCCAAACCGAAATCTCCAGGCCACCAAAACGGTGTTACCTCGGATACTAAAAAAATCATGGCCGCCCGCTAGGCCGGTGATAAATTGTCGCAAACGTCTGGTGCTGGAAGACCTCTCTGTTGCGCGTAAATTCCCTCTTTTCCGGCAGATCGACAAGCAAGGGCGCCACCGACGGCGGTAATTCCTGCTGCGGGGTGCCGCTGATCACCACCACCGCCTCTGGCGCCCCCCCGGCTCCCTGGAAATAAAAGGCCGGTAAGGGGAATTCCCAAGTAAAACGCAGGGGAGAGGTGGCCACCTGGTCCGACCTCTGCTCCTCGGTTGCAGGCAACAGATAATAGTCAAGCGGCTTGGCGGTGAAGATATCCAGCAGGGGGACGGAGACGCGCGGATCAAGCACTGGCTCGGGGGCGGCGATGACCAGGACCGTGGCCCGTCTGATCGCCAGGCGATCCAGATAGGCCCCGGCCTCCTGGAGATTACGCTCTCCCATGCCCTGCAAAAATGGCCGGAAGACTCCCCAGGCCAAAATCAGGGAGGGGACAACCACGGCCAGTAGCAGATGGCGGCGCACCTGCCGATCCGCCACCCCCTGGAAGCCGTAGGCGGCGAGCAGAGCGACCAGAGGGAAAAGCGGCAGGGTGTAGCGAATCCGCCGCACTTCAAGAAAGACCAGGACCAGCACCGGCAGGAAGGCGATCACCAGAAAGCGGCCGTCCCGCCGCGACCAGGCCCGAAACGCCGCATATAGCGCCCCGGCGGTGAGCAAGGGATGCGTCTGGAAAAAAAAGGTGGAGACCAGGCTTTCGCCCCAGCGTTTGAGGCCTGGTTTTTGATAATTGGCGAGCAGCTCAAGCTGGGCCGCCATCACCTCCCACTGGGCCGCCAACACCAAGCCGATCAGGACCAAGGCCGGCAGCGCCGCCAACAGCCCCCGACGCACTGCCCGACGCGGGTCGGCAACCATCGCCAAAATAAACAGCGGCCCCAGGCCGCTCAACAGCATCCAGGCCGAATACTTGACCAGAAACGCCGCCGCCATGGCGGCACCAGCCAATAATAGACGAAGGCCGCCCCCCCTGGTCAAGGCCCGGTGCCAGGTCACCATCGCCAGCAGCAGCAGGGTCATGGTCGCCACATCCACCAGCAGCAACGGCACCTGGGTGTAGAGGAAAGGAAAACCCAGGAGGAGAAAGCCGGCCAGCACCCCGGTCTCCTCGTCCCACAGGTCGCGGCCCAGGAGACAGGTAAGATAGACACATAAGGCAAAGAGTGCCGCATTGCCGAGCTGCGCCGCCAGGCGGACCTCGCCGAACAGCGTGAAAAGCAGGCCGTAGAGCCAGGGCATCAGGGGCAGATCGGTCCAGGCAAAAATCTCCCGACCCCATTCCCGGAAAAACCAGAGAGCCCCCTTTTCCATGAAAAACTTGGCCTGGACAAAGTAACGGGAGGCATCGACGATCACTTCCGGCACATCAAAGAAAAGTAAGCTCAGGCCAAAGGCCGCCAAGGCCGGGACCAGCGGCTGCCGCACCGGAGGTAGTGAGGAGCGGGCCAGCCCCCAGAGAAGCGGCGCAATCACCACCATGACCAGCAACAGCCGTCCGGGGTCAACTGCGTCAAACACCCAGGACCAACTGGTCAGCCGGTTGTCGTCAAGCCCCCTGGCCAAATATAGCATCAACGGGATCAGCAGGGTCAGGAACAACAACCCCAGGTGCATTTCTTCTTGCTCACGATCGAACCGCATAATAGTATAGGCCCAAACAGACTCCGGTACGGTTTTCACCAAACTTCTTTTCGCCCCCACCCCCAATGAGGTCGGCATGACTGCCCAGGAAGCCCAAATAACTCTGCAAGTAGAAGGCATTGTCTGTAGCGGCTGCGGCGCGGACATGGAAACCGTACTGCGCGATACCGACGGCATCCTCGAGGCAACAGTCAGTTACGCCGACGGCACCGTGGTCATCATCTATGACCCGGACGAAATCAACCCGGAGGCGCTGCTCACCAAGGTCAACGGTTTCGGGATGAAGGCCCGGATCGCCGACCACCCGTGATGGTGTACCATCATCACCCGCTTTCGTGGTGCGTCTCCTCGCTGTTGACCGCCCAAATCGCGCTCTTGTCCCGGCTGCCGGCCCGCACCGCCGCCACCGCCGCCATGGCGGTGAGCATGGAATGGTCCATGTTGTTGTAACGATGCATGCCATTGCGGCCGATCAAAAAAAGATTATCCAAGACGTCAATGTAACGGCGGACCTGATCAAAACGATCATAGGCCCCGAAATAGGCGGGATAAGCCTTGGGCTGCCGGACCACCACCCCGTCCAGCGCTGCGGCCGGATCGATAAAGCCGAGCCGGGCCAGTTCCTCAATGCCCAGCCGCTGCAAGGCCCCATCTTCCAGGTTCCAGAGATCATCGCCCTCATTGCAGAAATACTCCAGTCCGAGCCAGACCGTATTCCGGTCCCGCACCAGGTAGGGACTCCAATTGTTGAATACCTGTAGCCGCCCCAGCCGGACATCCTCTTCCTGGATATAGATCCAGTTGTCGGGGACCACCCCACCGGGGGTCCGCCGGTCGGTGGGTGGGGCCACCAGCATTTCCTTTACCAGCAGGCCGACCGTGATAAAATCACGATAGACTAGGCCGGCAGCGACTTCCCGTACCTCGTCCGGCACCTCGTTCATGGCGGCAATCAAATCACGCACCGGCATGGAGGAAAAAACGAAATCGGCGGCAAAGGTCTGTTCCCGGCCACAACTGCGGTCACGGGCCATGACCCGAGAAATTCGCCCCCCCTCACACTCCAGTCCCACGACCTGATGCTCCGGGAGAATGACGCCGCCTTTTTCCTGTACCTGGCGGGCCACCTCTTCCCAGAGTTGGCCAGGGCCAAATTTGGGATAGAGAAACCGCTCAATCAGGCTGGTTTCCGTTTTCTTTTGGATTATAGACCGCTCGCCTGCCACCAGGGACCGTAGGGCATGAACCACCGTGCCCCCCACCGACAGCCCCTTGACCCGCTGCGCCCCCCACTCCGCCGGAATCCGGCGACAGGACACTCCCCAGACCTTTTTTGTGTACCCTTTAAAAAAAGTCCGGTGCAGGCGACGGCCGAAACGGTTGATGAAAAAATCCTCCAGGCTTCGCTCGTCAATAATAGGTCGGCACCTGGCCCGCAGATAGCTGGCCACGATCAGCAGCAGCCGCCCAAGACCCAGGTCGGCGGCAGTCCGCCAGCCCAGGCTGAGAGGGTAGTGAAAGAATTTACGCTTATGGAATATCCGGGAAAGGCGGGAACGCACCAGCAGCACCCGGTCTTCCCGTTCGGGATCGGGCCCGCCGGGGGCCAGCAGCCCGCGCAAATCACGGCCCAGGGCCAGATCGTCCGAGGCCGGCGCCCCCTGCAAGGGCAGAATCTCCTGCCACCAGGCCAAAATCTGCTCGGACTTAGAAAAAAACCGGTGGCCGCCAATGTCGATGCGGTTACCCTTGTAAACCGCAGTGCGGGAAATGCCGCCGAAATCGGCGGTGGCCTCCAGGACCACCGGCAAGACGTCGGTGGTCCTGAGCAACTCCAAGGCAGCGGTCAGGCCGGCGGGACCGGCCCCGATAATCACGGCGGTGCGACGCCCCCCGGTCGGCATAGTGATAATTCCTGCAAAGGGAAAAGGAAATTGCGGATAAAAAAACCATCGCCACCGGATCGGGTTGACAAGCCAGATCCGGGTGACGACAAAAATAGGCGGCATATATTACCCGACGCTGGACTGGCGGGCAGGGGCTTTTTTCGCCAGCGGCGATTTTTGGGCTGCGGCGTTCCAGATCGCCACCTGCATCTTCTGAACACCTCAGATAACCGGCGCACGCGGGGCGGAGCCACCAATTTCACCAAAGGCACGATAGCCAATCCCCCCGTGGGTGTCAAGCTGATTCAGCCAACAGCTGATTCAACCCCAGGGCCACCGCCACGATGGCACATTGTGGATAAGTTGCACTCGCAAAAAGTCACAGGATGGCTAAGCAGGTAAGTGAGGCCATACTTCAGTATGCCGAACGAACAAAAATGCCACGCAACGCAGCAGATCGGTCTTTTCGAAGTCTGCGCTTATCTGCGACGCCATCCGAGTTGCCGATAGGTCTTGAGCAGAGCTGGGTACTGGCGGGGATTGAAGAGAATGTTGGTTATCATGTAGCACTCGTGGGTGCAATGGCAGGTGTTGGCACTGATCCGCTTGATGATCGACCTGGCCCGCGGACTGCGCCGGACCGCCTCCAGATCGAAGTTGAAATCCCGGACATTGCCCAGCCGCATCGCTTCGCCGAATGATTCGCAGGGATAGAGGTCGCCATTTTCGGCGAGCACCAGATTCAAGCGTCCGGCATAACAGGGCAGCAGGCGGCGCTGTTCACGGGCGGTGTCGAGAATCAGGCGGCGCTGGAGAATGTCCTGCGCCGCCTTCAAACGGCCACCCCGGAAGCGGTATATCGAGGCTTGACGTTTTTGGAGATTTGCCGCCATCCGGTTGCCGACTTCCCGGTAAAGATCGAGATCCACCGCTGCCAGCCGTTCGTCCCAGGTCTGGCCACGGATCAAGGAAACGGTGTGGGTTCGCACCTGGGGCAGCCGGTTGATTTCATCTGTGAAGGCGGGCAGGTGGGTCTGGTTGTCGGCGCAGAACACCGAGTTGATCCCCAGTTCAAAGTTGTCATAACGGCCCAGGAGTTCGCCCAGGGCCTCGCAGGTCTGCATGGTTTTGGTGAAGCTGCCGGCCCTTCCCCGAATCTGGTCGTGGATCAAGGCCGGACCGTCGAGTGAGAGCTTGACCACTATGGTGCTGCGCGGACAGTTTTGGATAATCTCCTCGGTTCGGTGAACAATAGTTTCTGTATCCAGACCGTTGGTGGGCAGGAGGATGATCGCCGGCCGGTTGCGCTCGTAAAAGGCCGTGGCGATTTCCGTCAGATCTCGGCGGAGAAAAATTTCCCCCCCGGAAAAGGCAAGCCAGAGCAGAGAGCCGAGGGAGTCGGCCACCCCGGTCAGTTCTGCCAGGCTGAGTTCCGAGGCCGTGGCCCGGCGGCGGGCCTCGTCGGCCAGGTAGAAACAGTAGGGGCAAGCGGCGTTGCAGCGGCGGGTAAGGAAACAGGTAAGCTGAATCGGCCGACGTTTCCAGAGGATCGCATCGAAATGGCGGAAAGGTGAGTACCGCCTCATGGCCACCGCTGTTGCAGAAAGGTCTTGAGACCGGTCAGGCAGCCGACGACAATGGCAGCGGGAAAGAACGTCACGTAATAAAGCGCCGCCCCCACTGCAAAAAAAGGACCGCCGGCCTGCTGAAAGGCGGCCAGCAGCCGCCGCTGCCCCAAGCCATTTAAGGCCTGGACCAGGAGCAACAGGTGCAGTAACGCCGGGATGCGGGTCAGCGCCCAGATCAGCAGCAGACCGCCGCTGACCACGAAGGCTGCGACGTTGCCCTTCAGTTCCAGGGAAGCGGCGCCGGAGTCGGCCAACAGATCATGGTTGTGCAGCGAATAGCAAAACCAGTACTGGGTCTTGCGTCGGGCGTTGGCCAGGGAACGGCGGAGGGTGAAGTTGAAGAGATGGCGCACCAGAATCGTCGGCGCCATCAACAGCTTATACCCCTGACGCCGGAGACGGTGACTGAGCTCGACATCCTCGAGTATTGGCATGAATTTTTCGGGAAAGCCTCCGGATTGCCGGAAGGTCTCGGCGTGGATGACCAAGGCGTGGCTGGCGATATAGTCGGGGTCAACAAGATGCTTGGTTTCGCAGTAGTTGATATAGACCGACTGAAAGGTACTGAAAAAAACGGCATCGGCCGGAATCGGGGTATAGGTGCCGCCGATGATTACCGCCGGGCCGTGCTGCCGGGCCTGTTCTTCGACCAACTGTAAGGTGTCGGGGGTGGGCAGGCAGTCGGCGTCAATAAAGAAGAGGATCTCGCCCCGGCTGTGCCCGGCCCCGGCGTTCCTGGCCTGGGAGGCGCCGCCGTGTTGCGAAAGGCGGACAAGTCGGCAAGGGTAACGCTGGATGCGCACCACCGAGTCATCGGTGGAACAGTCATCCACCACGATTACCTCAAAGTCGTGATGGCGGGAGGCAAAGACTGCGGTCAGGCACTGATCAATGGTCTTGGCGCCGTTGCGGTTAGGGATGATGACAGAGAGCACCGGCGTCACGCGGATGGGGGGTAAGGTTCAACAGAATAGCAAGAAAGCGCCGGGGCCGGGCAGGCGGTTCACCGGCCCCGGGCTGATCGTGATCATCGTCGCCGACGGCGACGTTTGCCTACCACCAGCAGATGGTCTGGTCGGCGGCTAGGATCTTGTCCAACATCTTGGCGTAGTCGGGGGTGGCCTCGTGGAGATTAAAGCTGTCGACCTCGCGGCCTTCGGAGACTATGGCAACAAGTTTCTTAGTGTCCTCTTTTGGAACATTCCGATAAACGTGCAGTATTTTCATGATATATAACTCCCGCGACTTTTTAATGTTTTAGGGTGGATCAGTCCTGGACGCCGAAGGGGATGATGATTTCCATGTCCCGCAGCTTCTGGCCCAGTTCCTCAAGGGTGATCGGGGTCAGCCCGTTCTTGTCAACGTTGGCCGGGAGGGTGGAGTAAGCATCACCCTCCATGTCGCGGATCCATTCAACGTTTTCTTTGTTGTAATCGTCCATGGGAGCTAGTTCGGTGTTCATCACCACCCCATAGGAAAAATGGTTGGCCACGGAAAGCCCGAGTGTGGAACGGAGGCCGTCCAGGACATCCTTCTCGTCGCTGCTGCGTAACATGATACATACTTTTTTTGACATGGTTATTCCCCCTTTTTTACATGCTCAGGTAGTGAGTACATTCATCAATCATTCCGCCGTGCTTGGCCTGGGTGGACATTTCCTTGGCGGTGAGGCCGGGGGGAATGTCATTTTCCGGGTCGTAGCCCATCTTCTTGTAGCTGTCAGCGCAGATGGCCACTTTCGCAAGCGTGCAGAGTTCCGCGAATTGGGGATCTTTTGCGAGCTTGGTGCCGGTCCAGGTGAAAAAAATCCGGACTTTGACGCCCTTGGCCTGGGCCGCCTTGGTCACTCCCATGACGTGCTTCATGTAATGGGGATTGGTCACAAAGATGCCGATTTCATTTGCCATTATGTCCTCCTCTGGTTGAATTCCCTGGTTTTGCCTAGAGTGGCGAAAACCTTTTAAAAGTTCTAAAAAATTGATATGTGATCACTTTTTGCGGTCTCGACAAGGCCCAAAAAAAAAGCCCCAAGGCCCTTTGGAAATTGCACATTTGCGAACCGCCAGGTAAACCGATTTTGTCTGTCTACCAACGTTTAAATTTGATGTCAAGCGGTAAATGAATGATTATTCATTAGTGTGGGGCTTTGTCCTCTTTCGACCTTGGCGACCCAATTTTGATAATCTCGCAAAAAGTCTACGGGCCCTGCCTGCCGGGGAAGTGAGTATGGCCCTTTGTTTTTATGCTTGACAGATGATGCCTTCCTTATCTAACTTGGGCTGAAGCTTCAGCTTCAGTCAGCAGCATAAAGTCAATCACTCCTGCCCCCGGACTACCCATTACGTCCGCTGGCACGTTGAAACCCCTCTGCTAACCGGGGATGAATGGATTGTCAACTCATCAACTAATTTGGGCCCAGGCCCTACACTTAGTAGGAAACTTCTTGTTGCTCACCCTGCCATGGATATAACGTTTTCCGGGTTCCAGCATAACGATGCCGACAATCAGGTCGAACTGCTGAGCAGCGGTGAGGTCGTCCTGATCGTCGATGACGACCCGCTGATCCGGGAGCCGATCCGTCTCTTTTTTGAAGAGAACGGACTGACGGTCATCGAAGCCAACAGCGGTCAGGCTTGCCTGGACCTCCTGGCCTCCCATCATGTAGCGCTGGTGCTGCTTGATATTGGTTTGCCTGACCAAAGTGGCCAGGAGATCCTCGTCCAGATCAGGGAAAAATATCCTTTGCTTGCGGTCATCATGTTGACTGGAAATGCTGACCTAAAAACTGCCATGGCCTGTATCCGCTTAGGGGCCGATGATTTTTTGGCAAAACCAGTGCGTCTCGATGAGATCATCCTGTCCGTCAGGAAGAACCTTGAGAAGCGGCGGTTGATCATCCAGAACCGCCAGTATCAGAATGACCTGGAAAATGCCAATTTCCAGATTCAACTCATGTACCAGCTGTCCTTGAAGATGAATTCCGTCTACCTGAACACGGTGGAGTTGGACGAGATCCTGCAGGCCATCCTGGTTGGCATTACCGCCAATGAGGGCCTCAGGTTCAATCGGGCCTTCCTGGCCATGGTCGACCCTGAGGCCCATATGCTGCAAGGCCGCCTGGCCATTGGTCCAGGTTGTCGAGAAGAGGCGGACAAGGTCTGGGGCGAGCTGCAGCAGAAACATCTCGACTTTTTGGGGATCGTCAACGAGGCCAAATTGTGCCGGGTCGACAACGAAGATTTGGGGCTCAACCGCCTGATCAAGGGCCTGGAAATCCCCTTGAGCGATACCAGCCACGTCCTCATCCGCGCCGCTCTGGACCGGAAGAGCATAAAGGTCGTTGACGGCCGCGCCAATGGCTTTGACTTAAACGGCATGGTCGAGTTTTTGGGTACCGACAATTTCGTGGTGGTCCCCCTCTATTCGCCGCAGCGACCGCTGGGGGTCATCATTGCCGATAATTTTATTACCCACCAGGAGATCAGCGAAGGCCACGTCAGCGCCCTTGAGCTTTTTTCCAGTCAGGCCAGTCTGGTGATTGAGCATACCCATCTCTATATGGACATGCAGAAGACCATCGCCAAGTTGGAGGCCTTGAACTATGAGCTGGACAAAAACAAGGACATGCTGGTCGAGGCAGAACGCTTTTCCGCGCTCGGCCATATGGCCGCCCAGATGCTTCACACCCTGCGCAACCCGATCACTTCCATCGGTGGCGTCGCCAGAATCATTGTCAAGAAGGCGCACGATGAGCAGCTGGGGCAGTATGCCGAGGTGGTGGCCAGGGAGACCAGCAGGCTTGAGACGACCCTGGTAGACCTCTTTGAATTTGTCAGCCAGACGGAGTTCCATCCTGAGCCGACCCGCTTGTATCCTCTGCTTCACAAAGTCCTGCTCCTGATGGAGGCCGAGACCGCCAAGCGCAACATCGTGGTGGAACTTATCTTCCCCGAGCCCGAGTTGACGGTCGATGTTGATCCGGCCCAGATCAAAAAGATGCTGGTCCATCTCATCAAAAACGCCGTTGATGCACTTAGCGACGGTGGTCGGCTGACG
>JANNQL010000222.1:0-25430 GCA_031400755.1 Pseudomonadota bacterium
AGTTCCATGCAAGTCCTTAACCGGACAACGCTGAGATGAAATAGCTTTTTTTCGTTCTTGACCTGGACAATCATGACGACTAATAAGATTAGTTGGCTCTAAACAATTCTCAGCCATTATCTCATCCCAATCGGGCAACGCCCCTTCGACTCCGCTCAGGGAGCGATTGCCGATACCGTTCCCTGAGCGGAGTTCATCCTGAGCGAAGTCGAAGGGTCGAAGGGAACCGGGACCATGAACGACATCCACCAATTTAGCTGAAAATAGTTTATAGCCACGTAAGATTAATGGCAGCGAGATCGTCGTCCCCTAACACTTGACTCCATCACCCAAACCCAACAAATTTTCTTAAAAACCACCTTGCCCGCCCAAATTACCATGAAAAACACTGAGCCAGTCTACCTGATCGACGGCAATGCCTATATCCACCGGGCCTATCACGCCATTCCACCACTCTCAAACAAACAGGGACTGCCGACCCATGCCACTTACGGATTCACCAATATCCTCTTGCGGGTGATCCGCGACAAGGCCCCCACCTTTCTGGCCATTGCCTTTGACGCCAAGGGCCCGACCTTCCGCCATGAGCTTTACGCCGAATACAAGGGCAACCGCCCTCCCATGCCTGGCGACCTGGTGGCGCAACTGCCCTCGATCAAGGCGATTGTCAAGGCCTACAACATCCTGACCATGGAGCAGACAGGCGTTGAGGCCGACGACCTGCTGGCTGCCAGCGCCTGCCGCCTGGCCGCGCGGGGCCACCGGGTGGTCATTGTCTCCGGCGACAAGGACCTCCTGCAGTTGGTGTCTGATGACATCACCCTCTGGGACCCGATGCTGGACCGGTTGATGGACGTGGCCGCCGTGACGCAGAAATACAAGGTGGCGCCGGACAAACTCATCGACCTCTTTGCCCTGGTCGGCGATTCGTCCGACAATATCCCAGGCGTCGCCGGTATCGGTCCCAAGACCGCCGAACAGTTGATCAATGAATTCTCATCACTCGATGGGATCTATGCCAATCTTGACGCCATCAAACGCCCGAAGCTGCGAGAAAGCCTGGCAGTCAATCGGGAGATCGCCTTTCTCAGCCGGAAACTTGTTGAATTAAAAAAAGACAGCCCAACCCCGACCGCCATCGACGACTATCGGTTGCCGGCCCCTGACAGCGCCGAACTGACCAGACTATTCACCGAACTGGAGTTTTCACGCCTGCTCCCCGAACAAAACACCAGTCAGCCCCTGGCCACCGACCACTTTCATCTGGTCAACACCATCGATGAACTGACGGCCATGGCCAAGACACTTAAACATTCGCCCTACCTGGTCATTGACACCGAGACTACCGGCCTCGACACCCTGGTCGCCGAGCTGGTGGGCATCTCGCTCTGCGGCGCAGGCGATGACGCCTGGTACCTGCCCATCTCCCATCAGGACACCAGCGGCACGACTTTGCCCGGCCAACTCACCCTGGCCCAGGTCAGCGCCGCCATCGGGCCGCTGGTTGCCGACCCTAAGCTGCCGAAGATCGGCCACAACCTGAAATTCGACTACGCCATCCTCAAAAACCATGGGCTGGAACTGGCCGGACCCCTCTGGGACACCATGATCGCCTCCTATCTGGTTGAACAAACCAGGCGCTCTCACAAACTAGACACCCTCTGCCATGATCTCTTGGACCTCCGTCTGACCAGCTTCGCCGAGGTCACGGCCGCCAGCAAGCAAGCGGACTGCTTCCGCTTTGTGGAACTGGCAGCGGCCAAGGACTACTCCTGCGAAGACGTCATCGCGGCCGCCAAACTCTGGCGGCACTTCGAACCGCGACTTGACGAGATGGGCCTCTGGCCCCTGTTCAACCATGTCGAGACGCCGTTGATCCCGATCCTGGCCGACATGGAACGCCATGGCATCCTGATCGACTGCGCCCAGCTCCACACCCTCTCTCTCGAGCTTGACGGCCAGATCAAAGCCCTTGAGCTGCGTATTGTCAGCATTGCCGGTCCTTTCAATATCAATTCCCCCAAACAGCTTGCCGAGATCCTCTTTGAAAAACTGGGGCTGCCGCACGGGCGCAAGACCAAGACCGGCTACTCCACCGACAGCGCTGTCCTCGAAAAACTGGCCGCCACCCACGAACTGCCGAGGATGATCATCGAGCACCGCAACTTAAGCAAACTAAAATCAACCTATGTCGACAAACTGCCGACCATGGTCCATCCGCAGACTGGGCGGCTCCACACCAGTTTCAACCAGGCGGTCACCGCCACCGGCCGTTTGAGCTCCAGCGAGCCCAACCTGCAGAACATCCCGATCCGCAGCCCGGAAGGTCAGCGCATCCGGGCCGCCTTTATTCCCGCCCCAGGGTGTAAATTCCTGGCCGCCGACTACTCCCAGATCGACCTGCGGGTGTTGGCCCATTACTCCAAAGACCCGGCCCTAACCCAGGCCTTCTGCGCCGGCGAAGACATCCACCGCCAGACCGCCGCCGAAATCTTTTTCATCGACCCGCAGCGGGTCACCGGCGAGATGCGCCGGGTGGCCAAGAGCATCAACTTCGGCATCGTCTACGGCATGGGCGCCTTTGGCCTCTCCGAACAACTGCACATCAGCCGTAAGGAGGCGGCCACCTTTATTGACCGCTACTTCGACCACTTCGGCGGGGTCAAAATATTCATGGAGCGCATCATCGCCCAGGCCCACGCCGACGGTTTTGTCACCACCCTCCTCGGTCGCCGCCGCGACCTGCCGGAGATCAACAGCACAAACAAAAACCTGCGCGAGTTCGCCGAACGGACTGCGCTCAACACGCCGATCCAGGGCACTGCCGCCGATATCGTCAAAATCGCCACCATCAAGGTCAATCAATGCCTCAAGACCAATGGCCTGGGCTCCAAGATCCTGCTGCAAATACACGACGAGCTGGTCATCGAGACGCCCGAGCAGGAACTTGAGGCAACCGTCCACCTGGTCAAGGAGGCCATGGAGACGGCGCTTGACCTGCACGTGCCGCTGCTGGTCAATATTACCGTCAGCGACAACCTGGCCAAGGTGTAACTATCAGCAGCACCACACCTGCTTCGTCATAGGCCTGCTCGCATAGCGCTGCTATAGCTCACAGGCCTATTCCTCGCATCTGCGGCGCTGCTGAATAGTTACGCCAATATGTGAATTAACTCCGTCTCCCTTCACAGCCTAATACCTTCAGCCTATCGACCTAAGCAGTTACCATTATTTTATTGACTGGCACCAACAAACATCGTAGGATACAGCGTTTTTTTCGATAATATCCCCGGCCCGCCGGGGATATTCATGGCACATGAACACCCCACCACAAAGGAAACCACCATGCTTGGTCTGTTCCGTAGAAAGGCGCAATCACCCACTCTCCAGGTCACCATCCTCATTATCATCCTGGTCTTCATCTTCTGGGGGGTTGGCAAAAATGACAACAACAATGGCCAAAATGCCGTGGCCACCGTCAACGGCGAGTCCATCAACTTCAGGGACTACCAAAAACAGTACGATCAAACCTTGAGTAGCATGCGGGACCAGTTGGGCGGATCGATCCCCAGCGGCCTTCTGGACCAACTCAATATCAAGCAACAGGTCATCAACAAGCTTATCCAATCCACCCTGCTGCGTCAGGGCGCCGCCAAGATCGGCATCTATGTCAGCGACCAGGAACTCCAGAACGCCATCAAGGTCATGGAGGCCTTCAAGAACAACGGCATCTTTGACGTCAATCAATACGAGCAGATCCTGGCCGGCTCCCGAATGACCGTTTCCCAATTTGAAGAAGGCATGCGCTACGATCTCCTCTCGGCCAAGGTCCTTGACCACCTTGGCCGTTTTGGCCATGTCTCGCCGTCCGCCTTGAAAGACATCTTCGACTATCAATACCGGGGCATCAAGCTCGACTACGTCGCCGTCAAGGCCGATGCGTACAAGGACAAGGTCGAAAAAACCGACGCCAATTTGACCGCCTTCTTCGATGAAAACAAGGCAAAATACCAGACCGAGCCCCAGGTCAAGACCAAGTACCTGCAATTTCCCCTGGCCGATTTCAGCCAAACCTCAGAGCCGGCTGAGGAAGAGATCGCCAAATTTTATCAAAGCAATATCGATAAATACACCATGCCGGAACGCCGGCAGGCCCGCCACATCCTGATCAAGACTGCGGCCACCGACAGTGCTGAGCAAAAAGCGGCCAAACGTAAAAAGATCGATGAAATTGCCGCAAGTATCCAGGCCGGCAAAGACTTCGCCGAGCTCGCCAAAAAGAACTCCGAGGACTCCAGCGCCAAACAGGGCGGCGACCTTGGTCTTTTCGGTCGCGGCCAAATGATCAAACCCTTCGAAGACGCGGCCTTTTCCATGAAAGAAGGGCAGGTCAGCGACGTGGTCGAGACCACCTTCGGCCTGCACCTGATTAAGTTGGAAAAAATTGAGGCGGCCAAGACCAAGACCATTGACGAGGTCAAGGCGACCATTACCGCCCAACTCAACGCCGAGACCAGCAAGAATAAAGCCTTCCAGGCCGCCACCGAGGCCTACGAGCAGATCATTGTCGCCGGTAGCCTGGCCAAATACGCCGAGGCCCTGCCGAGCGATGCCGGCAGCAAAGGCCGGCAGATTATCACCAGCGAACTGTTCACCCAACAGGACCCTCCCAAAGATCTACAGGCCCTGCCTGAGCTGGTCAATGCCGCCTTTACCATAAACAAGGGCGAACTTAGTTCCATTGTCGAAAACAGCCTGGGCTACGCTATCGTGCTGGTTGACGACAAAATTCCGCCGGCCCAACAGGAACTGACCGCTGTCCGCGATAAGGTTGAGGCCGATTTCGTCTCCGCTGAATCTGTCAAACTGGCCAAGGCGGCAGCTGAGGCCCTGCTGACCAAGATCAAAGAAGGCGCCCCACTTGCACAGGAGGCCAAGGCCATGACTCTTGAAGTGCAGAGCACGGCCTTCATCTCCAGGGCCAACCCCGGCGGCGAGACAAAACTGCCGGCCCCGATTGTCCAGGACTCTTTGGGACTTTCCGAAAAAAATCCAACCCCAGACAAAGTAGCCACCGACAACAATACCTTCTATGTCGTTGCCTACAGCTCCAGTCAGGAACCAGACCAAACTCTTTTTGAAGGGAAGAAAGTTGAACTAGAGGTTAAACTCACCGAAGAGCGGAGAAACGACCTGGTGGGCGCCTGGATTGAGACCCTGCGCCAAAAGGCAAAAATCACTACCAACGAAAAACTCCTGTAATGATCGGAGGCCCCACCTTGATCGCCTGCATGATGGCCTGGTCAGGCAAACAGAATAGGCCATTGGCCGCCAAGATCCGCTGCCATTTCGGGGTAATCACTCCCTTGAACTATTACTATTTGCCCCGGCCTTCTTCTTGATGCTATTTTCCTGCTGTTTCAGCAGGCGTTTGATGTTCTCGGCATGCTTCAGCCAGATCAAAAGCGCCACCAGCACCGCCAAATAGGCTTTGTGCCCCGGACCCTCCAGAAGATAGACCAGGACCGGCATCAAGGCGGCGGCGATCAAGGACCCAAGCGAGACATAGCCCCAGGTGCGGACCACCACCACAAAGACCACGATGCAGAGTGACACTGCCAACGGCTGCACATAAAAAAAGATGCCTAAGGCTGTGGCCACCCCCTTCCCGCCCTTGAACTTGAGATAAAGGGGGTACAGATGCCCCAGAAAGGCCGCTCCACCAGTGGCCGCCACCCACAATTCGGCGTTGGGCTCGCTGCCCAGAAACCTGGTCGCCGCCAGCATGGACAACACCGCCTTGCCGGCATCGGCCAGGAGGGTGATGGCCCCCATTTTCTTGCCCAACAGCCGGTTGACGTTGGTCGCCCCGATATTGCCACTGCCGGCGGCGCGGACATCAATGCCCAGACATTTCCCCAAGACCAGCCCAAAGGGGATTGAACCGATCAAATAACCAGCAATCACTAAGAGATATCCCATGTCTCACCATAGACCCGTTAATGTTGTCTGTTTTTTGCCAAATGCCCTGAAACGTTCCGGCCTCAGCGCCTCAACACAATACGACGCGCAGACAATGCCGGCAACTTGCCCCGAGTGGCTCATTATCAATCGCTTTTGCCGCTGTTGCTGACAGCTTACGATTAATAAACCATCCGGGCGAAATTGGCGACTGATAAAACGCTTCCCCACCCCTTACCCAACCGACCATGCCGACCGCCAGCGATTTCATGCAAAGGGCCATTGATTTGGCCACCACCAAGATGCTCGAAGGTAATGGCGGCCCCTTCGGAGCGATCATTGTCCGGGACGGCATCGTTATCGCCCAGGGCTTCAACCGGGTGACCTCGACTCTCGACCCCACCGCCCATGCCGAGATCGATGCCATCCGCAAGGCCTGTCAACAGCTCGAGACCTTTCGACTCGAGGGCTGCGAGATCTTCGTCAACTGCGAGCCCTGCCCCATGTGCCTGGCCGCCCTCTACTGGGCCGGCATCCAGAAAATCACCTACGCCGCCACCCGTAAGGATGCTGCCGCCATTGGCTTTGCCGATGATTTGATCTACGAGGAGATCGGCAAAGCACCTGCGGAGCGCACCATCCCCATGATCCAGCTCATGCGCCAGGAGGCCCTGTCCTCCTTTGCCGCCTGGCAGAAGTTTGAAGGGAAAATCGCCTATTAATTTCGCCAGCTCAGGTCAAAAAAGGCAGTGCCTCTCCAGCGAATTCAGAATTCAGCCTTCACTTTTCCCTCCTGAATACAGACTCCTGTCTCCTGACTCATAAATCTTTACAATTTTTTTCACTCCTTGACCTAAGTCAACGTTTTGACCTCCTGGCTGTGCTATGATGACAGGCACAAGAAGACGTTGACACCCATGCTTCATTCCAAATACTTTACCAAGGAGGAACACCAAATGTATTGCAACCAATGTGAACAAACCGTCCCCGGGACCGCCTGCGTCAAAATAGGCGTCTGCGGCAAAAACGCCGAAGTCTCAGACCTGCAGGACCTGCTGATCCACGCAGCCCAAGGCTTGAGCCTCTACGCCCATGCCGCCCGCCAGCAGGGCATCGTTGACCTTGAGGTCAACCGCTTCACCTGTGAGGCAATCTTCTCGACCCTGACCAATGTCAATTTCGACCCTGAGCGGCTCGCCACCCTCATCAACCGGGCAGTTGAACTGCGCAAGTCTCTACAGGCCAGGCTCCAGGCCGCAGGCAAGCCGGTCTCTTTCAGCGATGCATCGGCCAATTTCATCCCGGCCTCCGACCTGGCTGGTCTGGTCGCCCAGGGCGATGGCGTCACCCCGGCCTCGGACACCACTGAAAACCCGGACATCTTGTCCCTGAAGCAGATCCTGCTGTACGGGCTCAAAGGGGTGGCGGCCTATGCCGATCACGCCCTCATCCTCGGCCAGCAAGACGATGCGGTCTACGCCTTTATCCATGAGGCCTTGGCGACCATTCTCCGCCACGACCTCCAATTGGACCAGTGGGTGGGTCTGGTGCTTAAGTGCGGCGAAATCAACCTGCGGGCCATGGAATTATTAGACGCCGGCAATACCGGCACCTTCGGCCATCCAGTGCCGACCTCGGTGCCGCTGGGCGCTAAAAAAGGCAAGGCCATCCTGGTCTCCGGCCATGACTTAAAAGACCTGGCAGACATCCTTAAGCAGACTGAAGGGACAGGCGTCAACGTCTATACCCATGGCGAGATGCTGCCCTGCCACGGCTACCCGGAGTTGAAGAAATACAGCCATTTCCATGGTCATTACGGCACCGCCTGGCAGAACCAGGGCAAGGAGTTCGCGGCCTTCCCCGGCGCCATTGTCATGACCACCAACTGCATCCAGAAACCGAAAGAGTCCTATAGCGACAATCTCTTCACCACCGGCCTGGTGGCCTGGCCTGGCGTCACCCATATCGCGGCCAAGGATTTCAGTCCGGCGATCAACAAGGCGCTGGCCATGCCCGGCTTTAGCGAGGACAGCGACAAGGGCTCAGTCATGGTAGGTTTTGCCAGGAATACGGTGCTGTCAGTGGCCGACAAGGTAATCGCGGCGGTCAAAAATAAGGACATCCGTCACTTCTTCCTGGTGGCCGGTTGCGACGGCGCCAAGCCGGGGCGTAATTATTACACCGAGTTCGTGGAAAAGGTGCCCAAGGACTGCATGGTCCTGACCTTGGCCTGCGGCAAATTCCGCTTCTTCGACCAGCAGCTCGGCGAGATCGGCGGCATCCCCAGACTCCTTGACATCGGCCAGTGCAACGACGCCTATTCGGCCATTAAGATTGCCGGTGCCCTGGCCGGGGCCTTCAACTGCGGAGTCAACGACCTGCCCCTGTCCATGGTGCTGTCCTGGTACGAGCAGAAGGCGGTGGCCATCCTCCTGACCCTGTTCCACCTGGGCATTCAGGATATCCGCTTAGGACCCAGCCTGCCGGCCTTTATCACCCCGAACGTCCTGGACGTCCTGGTCAAGACCTTTAAGATCAAACCGACAACTACCCCGGACGAAGACCTGAAAGCGATTCTGGGGGAGTGATAAAAAGTAGCTGTTTAGGTTGCTTAGGCTGTAGGCTGTAGCAAAGATGACAGAGGGTGGCAACGGCGGGAATCTTCATACAGTAAAAGACCGCCCCTCGACGCTTCGACTCCGCTCAGCGACCACTACGCTCAAGGGACCGACCGGTTGCTGAGTGGAGTCGAAGCGTCAGCCTATCAACCTGAGTTACTAAAAGGAGGTGCACGCATGCAATGCCCTGGACAAGACAGTCGATATTGGGACGGAGAAGCCATCTTTGAAAGCCATTGCCCCAAATGCGGCACGGTGGTCGAGTTCTTCAAGGACGACAGCAAACGCCGTTGCCGGCAATGCGGCCACGAACTCCTTAATCCGCGCATTGATTTTGGCTGCGCTTCTTACTGCCCGTTTGCCGAACAATGCCTGGGCAGCCTGCCGCCTGAGATGCTGGCCCATAAACAGGACCTCTTGATCGAACGGGTGGCGATTGAAATAAAACTCCGGTACGCTGATGATTTTCAAAAAATCGGCCAGGCCAGCCGCGCCGCTCGTTTTGCCGAGAGCCTGGCCAAGACCGAAGAGGCCAATAAAGCGGCAGTAGTCCTGGCCGCCCTGTTGGCCGAGGTCGATGGGCCAAGCGCAGGACAGGCCCAACGAAGCACGGACCAAGCCCGGGCGGTCCTGACTGAACTGCACTCCAATGACGGTCTGACCAATGAGGTATGCGACCTGCTCAGTCATCTGGACCAGGTGCCAGACTCCGAGGCCAGCGCTAATATCAAGGTGTTGCACGATGCCTGCCAGCTCGCCCGACTCAGCCAAGCGCTGAAAGAGCAATCAACAAGTAAGGCGCAGGAGATAGCCCGCACCATGGTGACGGTCAGCGCTCGGCACGAGGCAGCAAAGATTATGGGCTGATGATATAGCTGCCACGAAACGCGCCCTTCGACTCCGCTCAGGGAAAGGGTGAGGTGATGAAAGAGCGGCGCAAGTTCACACATAAAGGAGAAAAAGCTATGAAGATAAGACGAAAAATTATCGAGATTGATGAGTCGCTGTGCAATGGCTGTGGCCAGTGCATAGTCGATTGTGCGGAAAGCGCCCTGCGCATTGTGGATGGCAAGGCCCGGCTGGTCGAAGACAAATATTGCGACGGTTTAGGGGCCTGCCTGCAAGGCTGCCCTACCGGGGCGCTCAGGATCATTGAACGCGAGGCGATTGATTTTGACGAAGAGGCGGTGCAGGAGTTACTCCGTCAGCAAAAAGCAGCAGGAGAGAGCCCTAAGAAACAGGGGTGCCCTTCGTCCGCCTTGCAGAGCTTTGCAGCCCAGACCCCATGCCAGCAGGCAAATAGGCCAGCCAACCTGCAAAACTCCGGGGCTTCCGCCTTGAGCCATTGGCCAGTGCAGGTCCGCCTGGTGCCGCCTAACGCCCCCTTTCTCAAGGGCGCCGACCTACTGATCGCGGCCGACTGCGCCCCCATCGCCTATGCCGGCTTTCATCAGGACTTGCTGTCCGGCCGGGCGGTGATGATGGGCTGTCCCAAATTCGACAATGCTGAGGCCTATGTCCAGAAATTCACCGAGCTCCTGACCCAGAGCGGCGTCAAGTCACTGCTCCTCGCCATCATGGAAGTCCCCTGTTGCCAGGGCATGGCCGCCATCGTCAAAAAGGCCATGCAGGTCGCAGGTTCAAAGATTCCGGCCGAGGTGGCGGTGATCAGCACCAGGGGTGAAATCGTGAGCCGACGCCCGCTGTAACCAGCCTGTAAACCTCATGGATATTGCTTGGGTGATTTTTCCAGACCCTCCTTCCCTATCCTCAAAAAAACATTCGTCCCGCTTCCAAAAGCAGAAAAAATACATAAAAAAAAAGGGGCAGATCTATTTTTGCGTCTTTTTTTAATTCCGGACATGATATCTATAACGAGCACCCTTACCAGACGTTGGGGAGCAGCGTTCTTCGTTCCAAGTTTAGTGGCCGGCGCTGTTGAGGCTGGTCGTTATGCAGCAAGACAAGGAGATAGGCATGGGGAAGACATTATTCGGATTCGACGTTGACCAGCAGTGGAATTATGAGAATGGATTCTATCTCACAAGTCATATTTCCAGACTTGCAAAGATGCTGGCCCATTATGAACTTTATAAATCGATAGTTAACTTGCCCGGTCACATCGTTGAATGTGGCGTTTACAAGGGTGCTTCCCTCGTGAGGTTCAGCACCTTCAGGGAGATTCTCGAAAGCCCATATTCACGTAAAATCATTGGCTTCGATGCATTCGGCAAGTTTCCAGAACAGGATAGCCCCGACGATCAAAAGTTTGTAGAAAAATTTGAAGGGGAAGGCGGCTACGGGATTCCTGTTGAAGGATTGAAGGAGGTGTTCAAGCATAAGTCGTTTGCAAACTATGAGCTTGTTCAGGGCGATATTAGCGATACCATCCCGAAGTACCTTTCTGAACACCCCGAACTTAAGATAGCCCTCTTGCATGTTGATGTTGATGTATATAAGCCATCAGTCGTAATTCTCAACAACCTACATGAAAGAGTCGTAAGGGGTGGGTTAGTTGTATTTGATGATTTTGGGACAGTCGCAGGTGAAACGAAGGCTGTTGATGAATTCTTTAAAGCGGCAGATGTTCTCATTGAGAAACTACCTATTTCTCACATTCCATCATACATAAGGAAGAAGTGACGGCAGCACTCAGTGTGTTAAACCACGTTTAAAAATGAGCCCAAACGCATGACCAAAGCAGAACTGATCTTTGGGCGCACCTACGGGCCAAGCCGGGCCATGGCCTGCCGGGCCAGTTCCCCAACCGTGGTCTCGAGAAATGTCCCACCTTGATACAGCGACACAATCCGGGGGTCGTGCCGGAAGGGGTCGATGGCAACCGCAGTCTGGCGGTCCCCCAGGCGGCCCAAGGCCAAACAGGCCAGGCCATTGATCACCGGGTCATCGGATTCGAGATAGGGCAGAAGGTAGCGCACGGCTTCCCTGGCCAGCAAGAGCTGGGGGCCGACCTCGGCCAGCCGGGCCACCCCCCACAGCAAACCGCATTGCAGGGCTGGTAGCTCCAGATAAAAGCCATCCTCCCGCATGAAGGAGACCAGGATATGGGTGTATTCCCCGGCCAAGGCCCCATGGCAGGCCAGGACCTCGCCCATGGCCTCCGGCACCCCCCAGCCAATACCGCCGGACTCGTCATTCAACATCCACATAAAGCGCCGCATGACCACCCGGGCGTTCTCCATCTCGCGATCGGCAAGGGCGGCCACTGTCCGGCCCATGGCCGAGACCGCATGCCACTTGACCTGCAAATCGCAACTGCACAGGCAGGAGAACAGGGGCTTCAAGACCTTTTCCGGCGGAATAGTGGCAACTGCCGCCAACGCCGCTTCAAGCGCAGGCGTTTGCAACCACTCGTTGACCTGCCGGGTCAGCGCCCTGACCCCCTGCTCCTCCACCCTCAGCCCATCTCCTTGACGGCAGCGGCGATCTTGGCCCCCAACTCCTTGCACTTGTCAAAGTCGGCATCCGTCGGCACATTCTTGACCTTGACGCCAGGGTCGATGACCTTGATCTCCATGGCCTCCAAGGCCTCGTTCATGTGCTTGACCGCCTCGCCGCTCCAGCCAAAGGAACCAAAGGCCGCCCCAACCTTGCCCTTGGGCCGCAAGCCCTTAAGGTAGGTAAGGAAATCCCCCATGCGCGGCAGGATGCCGTTGTTTAAAGTCGGCGAACCAAGGACCAGTGCCCGGCAGTCGAGAACCTCGGTCATAATATCGCTGCGATGGGTCACCGCCAGATTCATCAGCTTGACCGCCACCCCTTCCCGGCTGATCGCACCGCCAATGGCCTTGGCCATCTTGGCGGTGCTGTGCCACATTGAATCATAGATCACCAGGGCCTTACGCGAGGTCTCCCGCTTGCTCCAACGATCATAGGCACTCAAGATGACCTCCGGATTGCCGCGCCAGATCAGGCCATGGTCCGGGGCGATCATATCGATCGCCAGGCCCAGTTCCGCCACCTGGACCAAAAGCTTTTGGATATTGGGGGCGAACAGGTTCAAAATATTGGCGTAATACTTGGCGGCATGGGCCATGACCTCACCGATCGGCACCTCATCGACATAACGCTCGGAGCTGGCCAGGTGCTGACCAAAGGCATCGCTCGAAATGAGCAGCTTGTCCTCGCCGATGTAGGAAAACATGTTGTCCGGCCAGTGCAACATCCTGGTTTCGAGAAAGGTGACCGTCTTTTTGCCGAGGCTCAGGGTGTCGCCGGACTTGACCACCACTAGCGGCCAATCAGTCCGGTGAAAATGGTCCATCAGCGCCTTCTCGCCCATGGGCGAGCAGAAGACCTTCTCGGGCTTGACCAGATCGATGATCTGGGGCAGACAGCCGGAGTGGTCCATCTCGACATGGTTGACCACGATGTAATCGATCTTGGTGGGATCAGTCAGTTCGCGGATGTGATAGAGCAGCTCTTCGTAGTAATTACTTTTTACCGTGTCAAAGAGGGTGATCTTTTCATCCATGACCAAATAGGCGTTATAGGTCGTCCCCTTGTAGGTTGAATAGCCGTGAAAATCGCGGATATCCCAATCCACCGCCCCCACCCAGTATACCTTGTCTTTAATTTCAGTTATCGCCATACGTCCTCTCCTCTCGATACTATTTTCGCTATGGGCTTAAAGCCATCGCCGCTTAAAAACTCAATTTCCCCCGCTCACAATACAAAAAAAGTGCCGGCCATTGCTGGACCGGCACCGCAGATCTGACTCGCTTTCGTAGCAGCGGCTGACCTAGACCGTTCTTCCTTCTAGGCCGCAGCCGGGGCCGGCATGGTAAAGACCCGCTGCCCCAACTCCTGGTCCAAGGCAAAGAGACTGCTGGCGTCTTTGCCGATCATCTTCAGCTTACTGACGATGCCGCTGGCATTGGCCTCTTCCTCGACCTGTTCGGTGACATACCACTGCAAAAAAATCGTGGTGGCGTGGTCCCTTTCAACCATGGACAAATCAACCAAGTTGTTGATCAGGGCGGTGACCTTCTTTTCATGGGCCAGACTGTTTTCAAAGACAGCCAGGGGTGAGGCCCAATCAGCCGGCGGCTGCTCAATGGCCTGCAAGAGTGCCCGTCCGCCCCGTTCGTTGACAAAGTCATAGATCTTGATGCCATGAAACATCTCTTCCTGGGTCTGGACCCGCATCCAGGTTGCCATGCCAACCAGATTGATCGACGTAAAATAAGAAGTCATCGCCAGATAGAGATAGGCCGAATACCATTCGGCGTTGATCTGGGCATTGAGCGCATTTTGCATTTTTTTACTGATCATGGCCTTAAGCCCTCCATAATCCATGCAAATTACAATAGGCCCGGGCCGAAGCCTGGCTGGCCGTGGTGGCAAAAAAGGCCTCTGGCGCATCCCCTGGTTTCAAATCCTGCCGATAGACGGTAGAACCTGCGATTAATTCGATCCATTCGATAAAATGGGCGTCGGTCATCGGGTGCGGCACTGAGCCGATTTTCACCGTGAAACCACCCGCAGCCTTAACGATGACCGGCACATGCTTTTCCTTGGCTGCGTCCGTGCTGTTTTCAATCAGGAGGTTCATGGGCTGTCCACAACAGACCAGCTCGCCGCCGCCAGCATGCAGGACCTCAACCACATTGCCGCACAGTTCACATTGATAGACTTCCATCTTCTTCGCCATTTTTCTCTCTCCCTTTTATTTTTCAGGTTTCAGGCAGGATGCTATACTGTGCAACCCACCCGCCCATCAATCTTACTGCCCTCGCATTCAAGCGAAAACGCGACTGCAAAATCACCAATTTTCACCCAGCAGCTCAAAGTAGTCCTGGGGATGGGCACAGGCCGCACAGGTCTCCGGCGCCTCGGTCCCCTCATGGACATAGCCGCAATTTATACAACGCCACTTAACCTTGCCGTCGCGCTTGAAGATCCGGCTCGATCCGATATTGGCGGCCAGATGCAGATACCTCTTCTCGTGCTGCTTCTCGGCCACGGCAATGGCCATGAAGATAAAGGCGATATCGGCAAAACCCTCGGCCTTGGCGACCTTGGCAAACTCCGGATACATGGTGGCCTGCTCATAATGCTCACCAGCGGCAGAGGCCTTGAGATTCTCCAAGGTAGTGCCGATGACGCCGGCCGGGAAGCTGGCGGTGATCTCCAGTTCTCCACCTTCCAGGAGCTTGAAGAGCCGCTTGGCGTGTTCCTTTTCCTGGTTGGCGGTCTCCTCAAAGATCTGCGCCATCTGGACATACCCTTCTTTTTTGGCCACTTTGGCAAAATAGGTGTAGCGATTCCGGGCCTGCGACTCCCCGGCAAAGGCCTTCAAGATATTCTTCTCTGTTTCAGTCCCCTT
This sequence comes from Pseudomonadota bacterium, assembly GCA_031400755.1. GTDB lineage: Bacteria > Desulfobacterota > Desulfobulbia > Desulfobulbales > VMSU01 > VMSU01. The sequence goes on from JANNQL010000222.1 coordinate 14,929, forward strand.
CAATCTCGACATGCATCCTCTCCTCTTTAATGTATAACGCCATAAAATTTGGGGTTATCATTACTTCTGCTTGCAGATCGGGCAAAGGCCGATAAACTCCAACCGATGGCGAAGGATGGTATAGTCTGTCATGCTGGCAGCCATCGCCTCCAAGTCAACCCCGGTCTCCAGGTGGATATCATCAACCCGGCCACAACCCTCACAGCGCAGATGATAATGAAGCGCCACATTCCCATCAAAACGCTTCTTGGTGCCGCCAATGTCAATCTTCTGCACAATGCCGCTCTCAGCCAGGATCTCCAAGTTCCGATAGACTGTGCCAAGGCTGACATTCGGCAACCGCCGACGGACCATGTCATACATGTCGTCCGCTGTGGGGTGCGATGTGACTGAACGTAATTCCTCAAGAATTACCTGCCGTTGCTTTGTCATCCTCAGAGCGGTATCTTCTAACATACGAGCCACCTTAACCTGCCTCGGGAGCGTAATTGCCCCTTTTTATTTTATAGTAATAGTTATCACTAGAGTCAACATATTTTATTTACGTTTGCCAAAGGCCTGCATAAGGCCCGTTATTGCTGGCCAACCAGCCGCAACAAAGACCAAACAAAAAACTATTTGAAAAAACTATTCTGTATTGTCCGATATTTTAGCAGCTATGCCAAGTAAAAACAAACAGAGATCAGCATAGCTCAATTCTCAGGAACGACAAGTTTTACGGAGTGTTCGCGACAAGCGACTATAGGCTCTCATCCGCAAGTCTTAGAGAGAGGTATTTTATGAGAGTCGACGCATTGCCAGGAGGGAAGCCTCCTCAGCAGAAAGGCGATCAGCCTTACGGCGATAACAGGTCGTCCTCGTCATCGGTGGGGTCGGGATCAAGAGCAAAAACCTTGCGGATCAAATCCAGCTTCAGTGTCTGCTCCTCAGGGGCAGCCTTCGCCTTTAGAAAGACGATGGGGTGGTGCAGCATCTTATTGGTAATCGAGGCGGCCAGAACCTCAATCGCCTTAATCTGCTTGGGCGACAGGTCCTTTAATTGAGACAAGGTCCTTTCAAGCTCGGCCTGCCGGAGTTCATCCGCCTTTTGCCGCAGCGAGACAATGGTTGGGGTGACGTCCATACCCTCCAGCCAGCGCTGAAACTTGACGGTCTCTTCATCGACGATACGGCTGGCGCAGTCCGCCTCCTTCTGGCGCTCGGACTTGTTGACCTCGACCACATCCTTCAGATTATCAATATCATAGAGATAGACGTTGTCAAGATCGTTCAGCTTCGGGTCAAGGTCGCGGGGCACGGCAATGTCGATCAGGAACAGGGGACGATTCATCCGTTGCCGCATGATCGGCTTGACATCGTCACGCATCAGGACCAGGCCGGTGGCCCCGGTCGAACTGATCAGGATGTCGACGTTTTCGAGCTCAGCCGCCATGCCTTCCAGAGTGACCGCCGTGCCGTTGAAGCGCTGGGCCAGGGTAATCGCCCGCTCCAGGGTACGGTTGGCGACCACCACCCCGGCTATGCCGTGGGCAATCAGATGCTCGGCCGCCAGCTCCGCCATCTCGCCGGCCCCGACCAGCATGACCCGCTTGTCGGCCAAGGTGCCCAAGATCTTCTTGGCCAATTGCACCGCCGCATAGCTGATGGAGACGGCGCTGCTGCCAATATTGGTCTCGGTGCGCACCCGCTTGGCAACCGAAAATGATTTATTGATGAATTTATTTAAGACTGGACCTACGGTGCTCAACTCGGCGGCAGCCTTATAGGCCTTTTTGAGCTGGCCGAGTATCTGCGGCTCCCCGACAATCATGGAATCAAGACTGGCCGCCACCCGGAAGAGGTGATTGACCGCCTCCCGGCCGACATGGAGATAGCTGTACTTTTCAACCTCCTCGTCGGTAAGGCCGCTGCCGGCGAACAAATGCTGGCGGATGGCGTAGGCGGTGGATTCGGTGGCAGTGCTTGAGCAGATCACTTCGACCCGGTTACAGGTCCCTAAAAAACAGCACTCACGGCAGCCGGGGATATTTTTGATGGCCACCACCGGGTTCTCGCAGTCGGCAGTGTGGGCCAGCTTTTCACGGACCTCGACCGGCGCCACCTTATGGTTAACGCCGATGATCAGTAAGTTATCAGCCAGCATAGGAATGAACACCCCCAAGCAGATAACTTACCCCCCACAGGGTAAACAGGGCGGAGCTAAAACCGATGATCGACATGATGGCGGCCCGCCGCCGACGCCAACCCATGGTGAAACGGAAATGCAGCAGTGCCGCATAGATGAACCAGGTAATGAGCGACCAAGTCTCCTTGGGGTCCCATTGCCAATAGGTCCCCCAGGCCTGCTTGGCCCAGATCGAACCGGTGATGATGCCGAGCGTCAGGAGCGGAAAGCCGATGGACAGACAATGCTGATTCAGGCTGTCCAAGGCCTCAAGCGACGGCAGACGCTCGAAGAATATGCCAAAACGCCTGGATTTTATTTCTCTTTCTTGCAATAAATACATGATACCCCCGCAGAAGCCCATGCCCAGAAAGGCATTGGCCATAATGGCGATGGAGGCGTGGACCGGCAACCAAAGGCTCTGCAGGGCCGGCGGTAGCGGGACTATTTCCTTGGAAGCAATGGCCGCCACCGTCATCAACATGGTAATGCCGACGCTGACAAAGGTCCCGAAGTTCTTGACCCGATAACGCCAGCGAAACAGCAAAAAGCCCCAGGTCATCGACCAGGCAAAAAAGGACACCGCCTCATGCATATTGCTGATCGGCGTATGGCCTACTTCCAGATACCTCGCCACCAGGGTCATGGTGTGCAGGATTCCGGCTGCCGTCAGGATCCAGCGGGCCGCAAGCCTGGTCTCTTTTTGTTGCTTGGCAAACCATAGCACATAGGTGACGGTGGCCAAGATATAGGCCAGAAAGGTGATAGAAAATAACAGATTCATCGAAGATACCCCCAAGCTCGGAAGGTGCAGGTTCACAAAGAGTCTCGGCAGAAGGCCTATTCGCCACGGCCCCGGCTTTTCATTTTAGCAGTTACAGTAAACGATACTAAAATCCCCTGGCCTTGACAATAGGCCTTTCACTGAGAAAGAAGCTTTTTCAGTTGCCGGGCCAACTCCGCCGGCAATTCGTGCAGGAGGCCGCCCTCAAGGTAGGCCTGCAAACCCGGCCAATCGCGCCGCCTCACATGCCCCAGGATATCCCCGTCCACCAGCCCCTGAAAAATCTTTTCATTTTCAGCCTGCGGCAAATTCCACTGCAAAACATAGGGCCTGATCAGCCCCAGCGCTTCTGCCAGGAGCTCATACTCCTGGCCAAGCCACACCTCTAGCTCCTGGCGCAATTTCTTGGCCAAGGCCGGACTCTTGCCGCTGGTGGATATGGCAAGGGACAAGGCCCCGCGCTTGACCAGGGCCGGCAGGATAAAGTTGCACTTATCCGGGACATCGGCGACATTCAAGAGGACATTATGGCGGTCGGCGTCGGCCTGCACCTGGTCCTGCACCTCACGGTCGTCGGTCGCGGCCATTACCAGAAAAAAACCAACCACATCGCCCGGCTGATAGCCCCGAGGCTCCCAGGCAATCGCCCCTTCAGACTGTAGCCTGACAAGACCATCGGTCAGCGCGGGGCTGATGACGACGACCGCCGCCCCGCTGTCAAGCAGGCCCCGCACCTTGCGCTCGGCCACCTTGCCGCCGCCGATCACCAGGCATCGCCGGCCTTCGATCTGTAAGCAGATTGGATAGTATTTCATTGGGGATGCACCCCTGGCCAGGGCCAAAGCCCCGGCCGCTGACCTAAAATGATTGACATGAATTCCAGAGTATTATAGTGATTCAACATAACATTTTATCATTGTTCTTCACGGTTGAGGCGACCCCATCATGCACAAAGGCACCATCGCTGTCAACAGCTCCCGAAAGATCGAGTTCATTGACATCACCAGCCAAATCAATAAAGCGATCAGCAGCAGCGGCTGCCAATCGGGGATCTGCTATCTCTACAACCCGCACACCACGGCTGCGGTAACCATCAACGAAGGCGCCGACCCTGCCGTCCAAGAGGACCTGATCGCCGCCTTCAGTCGAATGGTGCCGGACCACTGCCATTACAAGCACCTGGAGGGCAACTCCCCGGCCCATGCCATGACCGCCATGGTCGGCAGTTCGGCCTTGGTCTTCATCGAAGATGGTCGTGTGCAGCTAGGAACCTGGCAACGGATTTTCTTCTGCGAATTTGACGGGCCGCGCAGCCGAAAAATCCATTGGCGGCTAAGCGTAGATTAATTCCTCAATTTAGCAACGGACTTAAAAAAAGACCATGGACCATGCCCCTGAAGATTCAGCCTCCGTCATCTGTTTTGGCTGGAATCGCGCCACTGACGAGCGTTCCTGCCAGGCCTTTCTGCGCCGCTTCTGCACCCCCGACCTGCTTGCCATCCTGACCCCCCGGCTCACGGACCAGGAACTGACTGCCTTGATCGACCATCTCTCCGGGTTGATGAAGAAACATCTGTCGGAAAGCGAATACCACCGTCTGTTCCTGGCCGAGTCGGTTGAAAAAAGAGTATAACATATTGACGACTCATGCCAGAAAATAATACCAGAGCCTCCGTGCTCAATGCATCATAGCCCCTGCCTCTGAAAAAAAAGGCTGATTTATTTTTGGGCAGCCTTTCCCGCCGATGCTAAAAGGTGATAAAGGCGACAAAGGAGACAAAGGAGACCAAGGCATTCAAGGTCTTCAGGGCGCAAAAGGTGATAAAGGTGACAAGGGAGACCAAGGCATTCAAGGTCTTCAGGGCGTGAGAGGTGTTCAAGGTATTCAAGGCCCTGAGGGTCCCCAGGGGCCCCAGGGCGATCAGGCCATGTCTTTCCCGGCAAGCTTGGTGACGGATAGTGCCCAGTACGGCAGCGCCAGCATTAGCAACATCAATCTCAATGGCCACACCATAACTGGCACCTGCACACCAGGGGGAAATGTGACCTTGAATTTCAACTGGAGTCGTTCTCAAGCTTCTACGTGGATTCAGCAAGTCAACGTTGGCTTCGTCGGCGGCGACACCAGATGCATCGCCAGCGGTGTAGCCGCCCAGTCTGGCAGTTCATCGCTTAACCTGACCTGCCCAGCCACGCCAGGCCCCTACCAAATTGGTCTCTCGACTACCCTTTGTTACGGTTGTACGAATTGTAATTCCGGCCAATACCACGCTACTCCAGGCCCTGATACCCCCGGATATGGCGTAAGCGCTGATGGAGAAGCATTTATCGGGGTCGTAACTGTGAAATAAGTAAGTGCGGGAATAGCTCACTGCAATAGCTGGGCCTCCCACCTTTTTTACATGCCACCAGGAAAAGGGGGAGCCGTGAGGCTCCCCCTTTTTGCCTTGTCGGAAGGTAAATACCGTTGCCTGTTACTGGCCAAGTCGATTGGAAAAGAGTATAACATATTTACTTGGCGACCCATGCCAGGAAATAATCCCAGAGCCTCCGTGCACAATGCACAAAAACCCCTGCCTCTTTTTCCCGGAGAAGCACCGTGCCGAACATACTGACAGATTTACCCAGCTACCTTGAACTCCTGCGCGCCGAGTCGGAACTCCATGTGGTGGAAGAGGAGGTGGACCCATATCTTGAGATCGCCGAGGTCCACCGCCGGGTGATTGAACGCCAGGGTCCGGCCCTGCTCTTCACCAAGGTCAAGGGCAGCAGCTTTCCGGTGGTCACCAATCTCTTCGGTTCCAACCGGCGTCTGGAGCTGGCCTTTGGCCGCCGACCGCAGAAATTCGTCGCCGGTCTGGTGGAGCTGGCCGAATCCATGGGGCCGCCCAGCCTCGGCAAGCTCTGGTCCCAACGCGGTCTGCTGCGTCAGGCCCTGGCCATCGGCACCAAGCAAGTCCGGCAGGCCCCCATCCTTGAGCAGTGCCAAAGCCCGCCCCGCTTGACAGAACTCCCCCTGCTGACCTCCTGGGACACCGATGGCGGCGCCTTTGTCACCCTGCCCTTGGTCTACACCGAGCATCCAGACGGGCGCGGCCATAATTTAGGCATGTACCGCATCCAGCGCTACGATGACCAGACCACCGGCATCCACTGGCAGATCCACAAAGGCGGCGGCTACCACTACCACGAGGCGGAGAAGAGGGACCAGGCCCTGCCTCTCACCCTGTTCATCGGCGGTCCGCCGGCCTTGATGATGGCGGCCATCGCCCCGCTGCCGGAAAATATCCCGGAACTCCTCCTCGCCTCTCTCCTGCTCGGGCAAAAATTGCCGTTAGTGCCAAGTCCCACTGGCCATCACCCGCTGGTCGCCACTGCCGAATTTGCGGCCCAGGGCTTTGTGCCCCCGCATCTCAGGCGTCCGGAAGGGCCTTTCGGCGACCATTACGGCTATAACTCCCTGACCCACGACTATCCGGTCTTCCAGGTCAAGCACCTCTATTGCCGCAAGAAGGCGATCTACCCAGCCACGGTGGTTGGTCAGCCCCGCCAGGAAGATTACTATATCGGCGATTTCCTCCAAGACCTGCTGTCGCCGCTCTTCCCGCTGGTAATGAGCGGCGTCCGCCAGCTCAAAACATTCGGCGACACCGGCTTTCACTGCCTGGCCGCCGCCCGGGTCATGGACCGCTACCCCAGGGAGGCCTTTGCCTCAGGCCTCCGCATCCTGGGGGAAGGGCAATTGTCGCTGACCAAATTTTTGATCGTCACCGATGGCGATCTGGATGTGGCCGATTTCCCCAAGCTCTGGCAACACACCCTTTCGCGGATCAACTGGCAGACCGATCTCTTCGTCTTTGCCAATGTCTCCCAGGACACCCTGGACTACACCGGCCCCTCGGTCAATAAAGGCTCCAAGGCCATGATGATGGGCCTTGGCCGCGAAGCGGTGCGCGACCTGCCCGAGGCCTTTCATGGCGATCTGCCGCCAGGGGTGGATCAGCCGCTGGTCTTTCTGCCCGGCACCCTGGTGGTGCAAGGGACGTCCTTTGCTCAGGACCGCGATCTCCCGCAACGCCTGGCGGCCAGCCCTGGTCTTAGCGATTGGCCGGTGGTGGTCTTGGTTGATGACGCCAAAAAGGCCACTGCCAGCCTCAAAGACTTTCTCTGGGCACTGTTCACCCGCTTTGAACCGGCCGCGGACATCCATGGGGCGACAAGTACGGTGCAGCGCTTCCACGTCGGCCTCACCCCGCCCATCGTCTTTGATTGCCGGATGAAACCCTGGTATCCCCACATCCTTGAGGTCGATCCGGCGACCAGACAAAAGGTCGACGCTCGCATCAGTCGCCTGATCCCCCTTCAGTGGCGCTAATTTTTTCATGTTAAAAAATATGGCCAGCAATTTGCAGAGACCAAAAGACACAATAAGTCACAGGCAATTTTTGCCACCGTTCAACTCGCCATGGAGATACCCATGATCATCAATCCCCTTACCGGACAACGAGTCTCCGACACGAAATCCACCAACAAGACCAAGTCAAGCCACGGAACCTCTTTTTTTGATCTGTTGACTGATCAACTCCAGCCCTCAGCAGAGACAGAGGCCATCACCTCAACCGAGGCCCTGACCACAGAAAACCTGGTCCCGACCGAGCTGCGCCTGAGCGGTCTGTCCGTAAGCGAAAGCGCCATTGACCTGCTGGATTCATTCAGCCAGGCCCTCGGTAATTTGCACCTGTCGACGAGCGACCTGCTACCTCTGATCGAGGCCCTGGAGGGCGACACCACCACCCTGCTCGACATCAAAGATCAATTGCCTAAACACGACCCCTTGAGCCAACTGATCGACCGGGTGGCGACCATCAGCGCCATCGAGGCCGAAAAGTTCCGACGCGGCGACTATAACTGACATGGAGGAACGGCTCCAGAAAATCCTGGCCCAGGCCGGCGTCTGCTCGCGCCGGGCCGCAGAAGAACTGATCCGCCAGGGCCGGGTCAAAGTGGATGGGGCCATCGTCAGCGAGATGGGCATGAAGGCCGACCCGGCCCGGCAACGGATCACCGTAAACGGCAAGCCCCTGCAGAGTTCCGAAAAAAAGATCACCCTCCTCCTCAACAAGCCAAGAGGCTACGTCACCACCATGAGCGACCCCCAGGGCCGCCCCATTGTTTCGTCCTTGATCAAGGACATTGACCAGCGCCTCTTCCCAGTCGGACGACTGGACCTTGATACCGAGGGTGCCCTGCTAATGACCAATGACGGGGAACTCGCCCAGAAGCTCCTCCACCCGAAATTCGAAATCAACAAGACCTACCAGGTCACCATCCGTGGCCCGATTGACCCAAAAAAGATCCAGGCCTTGGAACAAGGCATCGACCTTGATGGCCGTCAGACCTGGCCTGCCAAGATAAACGTCATGAAGAAGGCCGAAAAAATAACAACCCTGCATATCGTCATCCATGAGGGCCGCAAGAGGCAGGTGCGGCGGATGTTCGAGGCAATCGGCCACCCCGTCATCCATCTCAAACGCCTGGCTTACGGCAATCTGCAACTAGGCAATCTCCCCCTCGGCAAATACCGTTTTCTGGAAAAAAAAGACCTGGATCGCCTGTTTTCCTGATAGATTATTGCATAAATAAAGTGCGAACCACTAAATTTCTCTTTACAAACGTAAAAATGATTTATAACATCGGTATGTTATATTAATTTTTGGCTCGTCACCGCCCCATGTTACCGGAGGATCTATGAACAAATCTGAACTCATCGAGGCAATAGCGCAAGAACTGGATATGCCGAACCGCCAGGCCAGCACTATTTTGAACACAATCCTGGAGACTATGATGGAGTCCTTGGAGCGTGGTGACAGCATTGAAATTCGTGGCTTTGGCAGTTTTGTGGTCAAGACATACGAACCCTACACCGGCAGAAATCCAAAGACCGGCCAGCAGATTAAGGTCCGCCCCAAGAAACTGCCCTTTTTCAAGGTAGGCAAAGAACTGAAAGAACGGGTAGACAGTTAGATAGCTATAATAGCGACTTCCGCGCCTTGCTAACGGCCGGTGTCGTCCTCTTCGACAATTTCCCCCACCACATCATAGGTGTGGGCCTCAGTGATTCTGAGGTCAACGATCGCACCAACCTCACACTCCCCGGCATTGATGTAGACGCAGCCATCGATATCCGGGGCCTGACTGCGCAGCCTGCCTTCCAGCAGCAGGTCAGTCTCGGAACTCACCCCTTCCACCAAGACCTGATTGATAGTGCCGACCAGTGCCTGATTCTTGGCCAAGGAGATCTCGGCCTGTAGTTCCATCAAGCGCTGCTGGCGCTCCTCTTTTTGTTCTTCAGAACAGTGATTCGGCAGTTTTGCGGCAGCCGAACCCTCCTCATTGGAATAGGGAAAGACACCGACATGGTCCAGGCGGTAGGTCCTTAAAAAATCCTCGATCATCCTGACATCGGCCTCCGTCTCTCCGGGGAAGCCAACGATAAAGGTCGTCCTGATCGCGGCCTGCGGGATGATTCGATCTATCCTGGCAAACAACTTGTCAATCGCACCTTTGCCAAAGGGTCTGTTCATCAGCCGCAGGATCGCCGGACTGACATGCTGGAGCGGGATGTCCAAATAGGGCAGCAAGCGCTCATTGTCGGCAATCATCTGTAGCAGGGAGTCGGTAATCCGGTGGGGATAGAGGTACAACATCCGCAACCAGGGGATCTTTGTTTCAGCGAGTAAGCGCGTCAGGAGATCGGTCAACCTGGAACCCTGCCCAACCAAATCAAGGCCATAGGCGGTCAGGTCTTGGCCAATCAGGGTCAGCTCCTGCACGCCCTGCCCCGAAAGCCTCTTGGCCTCACAAATGACATCCTCCAGGTCGCGGCTCCGCAAGCGGCCACGGATGGAGGGAATCATGCAATAACTGCAGGCGTTCGAGCAGCCTTCGGTGATCTTCAGATAGGCGCGATGGGGCGGGGTCGAGACCAGTCGTGGCATGGAGCTCGTCATCAGAAAGGCCGGGCCGGAAAGGTCGGCCATCTCAGGCGACACGCTCGGGCTCAAGGCCGCCAGACGGGCCGCGATATCGAAAAAGCTCTCGGTGCCGAGAAAGAGATCTACCTCCGGCAATTCTTTCTTTAATTCCTCCCCATAGCGCTGCACCAGACAACCGGTTACCACCAAAAGAGTACCGGGGGGCTGCTCCGCTTTGATGGCGACCAGCCGCAGGATCTCCTCCACCGCCTCTTCCGCAGCCGACTGAATAAATCCGCAGGTATTCACCAAAAGCAACTGGGCCTCTTCGGGAGTGGCGCAGGTCTGATAGCCGACCAGGGCCAGCGCCCCAAGCATCACTTCAGAGTCCACCAGATTCTTGGGGCATCCGAGACTGACAATAAAGACCTTTTTATTCATGTTCACAATCGACCCATGTCAAGTTCATCAAATAAGGCCCGGCCCACAGTCTGAATTGCCGACTTGAAGGCCGGTGAGCTAAACCCTGGCTGCCAGACGTCATCGCAGAGCAGGTCAGAGACTACCATCACTGCGGCCA
>JANNQL010000223.1:0-8353 GCA_031400755.1 Pseudomonadota bacterium
GCATCTGGCCGTGTATCCGGATGACCTTAATAACTATTGCGACTGGGTCAGCCAGTCGGTCCACCAGATCGTCCAGTTGCGCGGTTTTACCAATGTTAAATATCTCTTTATGTTTACCGAACCGTCAGACCGCTTTGGCGATACGCCGCGGGCCAAAAAGACCTGGGACTATTACAAGGAAGTGCTGCAAGCCGCCCATAAGCGTCTGCTTGATGATGGCCGTAGGGACCTGGTGAAGATCATTGGCCCCAACACCTCTCAGACCAGTGCCGCGACGTGGCTGGACCAATCCATAGCGGAGCTGGATGGCGTTATCGATATCTATGCGACGCACACCTATAATTTGACTACCTATCAGGATTGGTATGCGCTGGCGGTCAATGTCAGAGATAAGGTGGCGAAGACCGGCAAGCCCTTCTGGATTGATGAATATGGGGTCCAGGATATTGATCTCAGAAAGAGCGGTCAGTATGGCACGATCATCGCGCTGGCCAATGCCGCTTTTTTGAATGCGGGCGCCCAATCTTCGCTCCTTTGGCTGCTGGGTGACCAGTACTATCCCACGCCGATTAAGCACATCACCAACGGCGATTCATTCCAGGATGGCAAGCACAGTTGGGGGCTATTCCCCTGGCTGCCTGAAAGCCAGACAGTCAGGCCTGGGTGGCATGCCTTCAGGATGCTGGCCCGGCTCATGGGGCAAGCTGGAGCCAAGGTCTTGCAGACCAAGGGGCCTGCCGATTTGCCGGTCGCGGCTGTCAAGGAGGCAGGAGGGGGGCTCAGCGTTTTAGTGGTAAATGTAAGCAAGGAAACAAAGGATGTGGCGATTGATTTTTCGAGTGAGGCGCTTCGTCCTTTGTATCGCTATGTCTATAGCCCGGAGGGCAAGCCTTTTGTTCATGCCGGTAGGGAAGCTGTGCCGGAGCAGACAGGCGCCGGGCGATCAATTCATGATGCGCTTCTTCCGGGTGAGGTGGTCATCTTTAGCACCCGGGAACCAGAGCCTGAGGGGCTGGGAGCCGATTCCGACAAGCAGGCAGAGGACGGTCCTGCGCAGTCCTCCCTGGCGGACGGCAGTGAGAACCTTGCCTCCCATCAACAGGTGGAGGCCTCAAGCTTTGATCCTGACTGGCCAGCCGCCAACGTGACGGATGGCCAACGGTTGACCGCATGGCATTCGGTGGGCAGGAGACAAAGCCAGCCGGAGTATCTGATTATCGACTTGGGTAAGCCCTTTCAAGTGCAGCAGGTGCAGATATTTCCAGGATATGATGGAAATGGGGGCGGCGGCATTGTCTTGCCCGAGGCCATTAAGATTAGTGTCTCTGCGGATAAAAAGCGTTGGCGGCGGATTTCGGTCAAGGACAAAGCCTTAAAGGCTAACGAGGTTTTCATCGCCTCATTTCCAACGCAAACTGCCCGCTATGTGAAAATTGACAGCAAGGCCGCACGTCAATCGCAAGCGGACAGTTTTTTTCGGTCGCGGTTAGGTGAGGTGAAGGTGTTTGGCCGATGAGGCATTATTGTGCTGTGTCAACTCTGAGGGTCTAAGGACTGAGGACTGAGTGAAGATTATGCCGTCCCTCAGTCATCAGGGACTTGGAAGTTATCAAAGTACCGTTTAAGCTTTTCCGTCATACCAGCATGATTTTAGCTGGTATCCAGCAAAGAACCTAGATTCCAGCTAAAACCATGCCGGAATGACGAGGCTTCGATATTTAATAAACGATATTTTAGTATTTTCCAAGTCCCTAAGTCGCTCAGCACTCAGTCCTGATCCACTCACACAACAGTCAAAGGGAAACGCAAATTATGCCCGTTTGTAGTATGTCCATCTTCCTTTGCATATTCGTCACGGCGTCGCTCATGGCGCCTGTGGCGGTTCAGGCCTATATTGGGCCTGGCGCCGGCTTCGCTCTGGTTTCTTCATTTTTTGTCCTGATCATTGCCGCCCTGTTGGCCGCATTCAGCATCCTGACCCTGCCGATTCGTGCCACCTATCTTTTTTTTCGGCGTCGTAAAATCTTAAAAAATATGAAGGCCAAGCGGGTCATTGTCGTTGGTTTCGATGGCCTGGACCCCGTGCTCTGCCGTCAGTTCATGGCCGAAGGCAAGCTGCCGAACCTGGCGCGTTTGGCCAATGCCGGCAGCTTTATGCCGCTTTCCACCACCACCCCTTCTATCTCACCGGTGGCTTGGTCAACCTTTGCCACTGGCGTCAATCCTGGCAAGCACAGTATCTTTGATTTTTTCACCCGTAACCCCAAGAACTATCAGCCGGTGCTGTCTTCGGCACTGATCTCCTCTGCCAAAAAGAAGAAGGGCCTCGGCCCCTTTACCTTCACGTCACAGAAGGCCACCGTCAGCCTGCTGCGCAAGAGTACCTCGTTCTGGAAAATTCTGGGGGGGAGCAAGATCTTCAGCACCGTGCTGCGGGTGCCGATCACCTTTCCGCCTGAGAAATTTTACGGGGCCTGCCTGTCGGCCATGTGCGCCCCGGACCTGCGCGGCACCCAGGGCAGCTTTACCCTGCTTACTGCCGCTCCCAAAGGGCACGGCCCCGGCAAGGGCACGGTCATCCATTTTACGGTCAGCGACAACTCTTTCACGGTGGACATCCCCGGACCGGACTTGGCCCTAGACGGCAAAGTCCAGGCCGTGACCGTCCAGGTCTTGGGCCGTATCAATCAGGCGGACGGGGTTGTCACCCTAGTCATCGGCGACGAGACCCTGACCTTGTCCAAGGGCAGCTATTCGCCATGGACGCCGCTGCTTTTTAAGGCTGGCCGCAAGACGGTCCACGGTATCGCCCGTTTTCTGGTGACTGAAATCACGCACTGCCTCTCGATCTATGTGACGCCGATCAATATCGACCCGGAACACCCTTCACTACCCATCAGCCATCCCTTTTATTATTCCATCTGTCTTGCCAAGCTGCACGGTCCCTTTGCCACCCTGGGACTGGCTGAGGACACCTGGGCCTTAAACGAAGATATTATCGATGAAGGGGCCTTTTTGACCCAAGCCTACGATATCTGTCAGGAACGGGAAACCGCCTTTCTTGACAGCTTGGGCAAGACCAGGGAGGGCCTGCTGGTCAATGTCTTCGATACTACAGATCGTATCCAGCATATGTTTTTCCGCTATCTTGACGAAGGGCACCCGGCCAACGAAGGCAGGGAGGGCCTCCAGCAAAACGCCATTGTCGAGGTCTACGAGCGCTCTGATCGGCTGGTCGGCCGGATTTTGGAGTCGATTGCCGACCAGGACCTGTTGCTGATCATCTCTGATCACGGCTTTAAGGCCTTCAAGTGGGGGGTGAATCTCAACACCTGGCTTTGGCAGGAAGGCTATCTGGTGCTAAAGGATGGGGCGCAGCCTGGGGCGGAATGGCTGGCCGATGTCGATTGGGCCCAAACCAGGGCCTATGCCTTTGGCCTGGCCGGCATCTTCATCAACACCCACGGCCGGGAACGGTTAGGCGTGGTCAAGCCCGGCCCTGAAAAACAGGCCCTGCTCCTGGAACTGCAAGGGCGGCTTGCAGGCCTGATTGATCCGGCCAGAAACGTCAGGCCCATCAACCGGGCGATCCTGGCCAGCCAGGCGCTGTCCGGCCCCTATGTCAAAGAGGCGCCGGATATTTTTGCTGGCTATAGCGAGGGCTACCGGGTAAGCTGGAACAGCGCCATCGGCAAGATTTCAGACCAGGTCATTGAACCAAACCGCAAGCGCTGGAGCGGCGATCATTGCCTTGATCCAACGCTTGTGCCTGGCGTTATCTTCTCCAACTGGCTGATTGACGATGCGGCCCCAGCCCTGATGGACCTGGCACCGACCATTCTGGACGTCTTCGGCCTTCCGAAACCGAAATTTCAGGATGGCAGGGTGCTGGCCATGAGCCGACCGTCAGGCGACCGCCACAATTCATAACAAGTAACGGCTCAGGTTGTTTAGGCTGAAGGCTGAAGACTGTTAGCAAAAGAGAACAGAGAAAGGCAAGGGCAGTAATCTCTTTTATATTGTAAAAGTACCGCCTGCCCTACAGCCTAATAGCCTTCAGTCTATCGATCTGAGCAGTTACCGTAACAAGTTCTATCGAAAAAAGCATGAACAGAAGAGAATTCATCGCCAAATCCGCTATCCTTGGTATAGGCGCCAGTTTGGGGCCGACGGCGGACATCTTGGCCGCTACAGTTAAAAGAAGGCAGAAGACCCTGGTCCTTGGCATCGACGGCATGGACATCAAGCTGGCCACCTCCTTCATGCGTTTGGGACTCTTGCCCAATTTCAGTAAACTCGCCCAGACCGGCAGTCTGACCACGGTTGGAACCAGCTTTCCGCCCCAAAGTCCGGTGGTCTGGTCGTCGTTTAGTGTTGGGGCCTGGCCTGCCGTGCATGGCATCTATGATTTCATCCACCGCGACCCGGCCACCATGGCCCCCTATCTCTCCACCTCCCAGGTCACGGCCCCCGAAAAAATCTTCACCATCGGCGGCTTTGAGATCCCCCTGTCGGCTGGCAAGGTGAGCAATTTGCGCAAGGGCCGACCCTTCTGGGATTACCTGGCTGATTACGATATTCCGACCACCATCCACAAGATGCCCGGCAACTTTCCCTGTCTGCATGACAAGGTTGATATGATCTCCGGCATGGGCACCCCGGACCTGCGCGGCGGCTATGGCAGTTTCACCCTGTTTACTACCTCCTCCCCGGCCAACGCCGACAAGATTACCGGCGGTACGGTGGTGCCCATAGAATTTCAAGACGATTATGCCGAGGCCCTGCTTCCCGGTCCGGACAACACCTTGCGGGTGGGACACCCGGCCGCCACCATCCCGATCAGTATCTGGCGCGACCGGACCAATCCGGTGGTCCGCCTCCTCATCCAGGGCCAGGAGTTTGTCTTGAACCAAGGAAATTGGACCGGCTGGCTGCATCTCTCTTTTACCATGCTGAACCATCTCTCCGAGGTCAAGGGCATCTGCAAGCTCTATGTCAAGAGCGTTCATCCCGAGTTCAGCCTGTATGTCACGCCGATCGAAATCGATCCGGCCGCCCCGGTGCTGCCTATTTTTTCCTCCCCGGCCTATGGCAAGGACTTAGCGCGTCACTTGGGTCCCTTTCACACCAAGGGCCTGCCGGAGGACACCAAGGCCCTGTCCTATGACATCCTCGATAATGGTGAATATCTGGACCAGGCCTACCAAGTCATTGACGAAAGCCGCCTGGGGATGGAATACGAGATCTCTAAGCTGGCCCGTCTGGACGAGGGCCTGCTGTTCTACTATTTTTCCAGCCTAGACCAGGACAGCCATATGTTCTGGCGGACCATCGATCCGGAGAGCCCGCTCTATACCGAAGAGCTGGACCGCCAGTACGGCCATACCTTGAAGGACCTCTATATCGAAATGGACAAATGCCTGGGGCGGGCCATGAATACCTTCGATATCCACGATCCGAATCTTCACATGCTGGTCATGTCCGACCATGGTTTCGGGCCCTTCCGCCGCCAGGTCAATCTCAACTCCTGGCTGTACGAGCAGGGCTTTATGGCGCTTAACGACAGCGGGGGGGACATTGAAGAAGGCGAATATTTCGCCAATGTCAATTGGGACAAGACCGCAGCCTACGCTCTGGGCATCAACGCCATCTATCTGAACCTGGCGGGGCGGGAACGCTTCGGCAGTCTGAGCAGCGGCCAAGCCAACTCGGTGCTGGCCAAGGTCAGCCAAGGGTTGCTTGCCCTGCGCGACCCCAAGAATGGGCACAAGGTGGTGACCAATGTCTTGCTGGTGCCGGAGGCTGAAAAACAGGCCAACCCCCATGCCCCGGACCTGATTGTCGGTTGGAACCTGGGCTACCGGACCTCATGGACCAGCATCCTGGGCAGTTTTGCCCGGGAGACGATCACGGACAATGATGACCGCTGGAGCGGCGACCACTGCATTGATCCGGCGCTCGTTCCGGCCATCCTGTTCAGCAACCGGAAGATCACCAAGCCCATGCCAACGATAGTCGATATCACCGCCACCATTTTGTCGGAATATGGTATTCCCATCCCTAGCTCCATGACTGGCGGCTCTTTATACCGGGCGTGAAAGAGTGCCTTGGCATAATGCCCAAGGGACTTGGAAGTTATAAAAGTACCGTTTCTCTTTGCCGTCATACCAGCATGGTTCTAGCTGGTATCCAGCGAAAAAACTGGATTCCCGCTCAAAATCATTGCGGGAATGACGGCGTTTCGTGACTTGGCAAACGGTATTCAGTATTTACCAAGTCCCTAAGTTGTATTGTGAAATCGGTTGCGTGATGCGAAAGTTGAAGGGGTAAACAACAAGGTCGAAGGAGCAGAGTATGTCAAAGATAAAAATCGAAGCGGAACTTTACGACCGGCTGAAGGACTGCTCGGTCATTGTCGGTTACTCATCGGTCGAAGAATTCATCATCCATGTCCTGGAAAAGGAGGTCGCCCTGATCGAAGAGGCTGAGGACGACCCGGATGTCAAGGAGCGTCTCAAGGGGCTGGGCTATATTTCATAACCATGGCCATTTTCTCTCTCCTGAACCACCTGGTCGATTTTTTGGCCTCACCCTTCCATGGTCTTGGCCCGGTTCCGCAACTGGTGCTGTTGGGCCTGGTTTCGACTGTCCTCCTGCTTGCTGTCTTCAAAAAGGTCTCCAATCAGGAGAAGATCAAACTTCATAAAAATAAGATCTTTGGCAATTTTTTAGAGATCGCCATCTACCGGGACCAATTTCGGCGCTCCATTACCTGCCAGGCCAATGTTCTGAAGCATAACCTGCTGTATCTGGGCGCCATCGGCACCCCGCTTCTGGTGCTGATGGTCCCTATGGGCCTCATCTGCTTGCAACTGGAATACCGGCTTGGCCACCAAGCCCTGAGGCCGGGAGAGTCCTTCATCGTTGAGGCCCAGCTTGATGGCGTGGCTGCCGATGGGGCCGCTGACCTTATGGACGCCATAAACATCAGCACCTCCGACACGATTGCCTTGGATAGCCCGGCCATGCGTATTCCGGCCACCGGCCAGGTCTTTTGGCAGGCCAGGGTCATTGCTGCCGGCGCGCCGAACTTTGTCACCATCAGCCTGCCCGGCAATACCGATACAGTCCGTAAAGACCTGGCGGTCAATAGGCTGAGTAGCCGGTTTTCACCGGAAAAGAGAAAGATGCGCGGCTTTGGCGATCTCCTGGCGAGTGGCGAAGACCCCATCCCCCAAGCCTCGCGGATCAAGGCGGTCAGGGTTGCCTATCCCCCGGCGGAGTATCCACTCTTCTCTTGGACATTTTCGCCGATCATCTACTATTTCATCCTGACCGTACTCTTCGGCTTCCTCCTTAAGCCCTTCATGAAGGTCAACATCTAAGCTCTGCCCACGTGCGTAACCTCATCGAGACAATTTTTCCTTTCCTCAAGCGGCTCAATATAGTTGTCCTGTTTGTGGAGTATGACCGTGGGATAGCTGCTGGCGGCCCTGGCCAGGTCTTCGCCACCCTGCAAAAGCACCTGGCCCCGGTGCGCGGTTGCCGCTTCAACTTTGTGCGGATCGACAACAAACGCGAAGACTTAGAACTCAGCAAAAGCGGTCAGACCCGGACCATGGGCGGGGACAATCGCTACCGGGAATTTTCCGGCTGGCAGAAAGGGGTGGAGGCCATCGATCGTCTCAAGTTGCCCTGCGATCTGGTGCTCTTTGTCAACGATATGTTCCTGGCACCTGGCGAATCTTTTCTCAAAGACTACGCCAGCCTGGATATTTTCAAGCGGTCTCTGGAACAGCGGGCCATCATCGGCCGGATTGATTCGACCGGCCACCACTACACGGCCTATGGCTATGACTTGTCGCGCTGGGTCTGCACCAATTGCTTTCTGGCCCCCAAGGCGGCGCTTGAGGCGGTGGGCAATCTGGTCACGGTGCGCGAAAATATCAGTGACTTCTTGGCGGAGAGCTACCCGGGGACGGGCCTCTTCAAGGCCGATGCCCCGATGAACGATGCCTACAAGGTCTGGTTGGAGGAATGGCTGACCCAAAAATGGCACAGCCGGTTCGTTGTTTCAGCGGCAACCTGGGAGCTGTTCCGGACCAAGGTCAGGAATATCTTAAACGAGGCCCTGTTGACGGCCCGTTTCACGGAGGTGGGATTTAAACCACAGGAGTATGGGGACAGGAGATACTATTGACGCAAGAAAAGCACGAAATACGGCCGGGCCAATCAATCGAGTTACTGAAAGAGTTGCATATCCTTACCCGCGACGGCAAGCTGAACCAGGACAGCAGGCGCAAACTAAAGCAGGTCTACCACCTCTATCAATTCATCGATAAAATCAAACTGC
>JANNQL010000224.1:0-3300 GCA_031400755.1 Pseudomonadota bacterium
TCGCAAAACGCCGTCACCCCGGCGCTCTGTTCAGTCCCCGCTTGACGGGGGAAAGCCGGGGTCCAGATTGGTTGCCAGCCACCGAAACACTGGATTCCGGCCTTCGCCGGAATGACGGATAAAAATGAAGTTACTTGGAAGAGTGTGATCATACTGCGGCCACTATTCTGACTCCTGAATCCTGATTTCTGAACTCTTATCCAAACCAGAGATGGCAGATCAGCACCGAGCCCAGGAGACCGGCGGCATCGGTGCAAAGGGCGGTGGGCAGGGCGTGGCGGGTGCGCCTGACGCCGATGCTGCCAAAATAGACGGCCAGCACATAGAAGGTGGTCTCGGTTGAGCCCTGCATGGTCGAGACCAGCGCCGACAGGAAACTGTCCGGGGCCTTGGTGACGATCTCGCTCATGATGCCGAAGGCGCCGCTGCCGGACAACGGCCGCATGAGCGCCATGGTCAGGGCCTCGGCCGGCATGCCGATCAGTTCGGTGGCGGGGGAGAGGACCTTGACCATGATCTCCATGGCGCCACTTGCCCGAAACATGCCAATCGCCACAAAAATCGCCACCATGAAGGGGATGATCCGCACCGTGGTGGCGAACCCCTCCTTGGCCCCATCTGTCAGAACTTCATAGACTTTCACTCCCCGTAAGTAACCATAGACCAGAAAGCCTGCGATCAGCACCGGGATCAGCCAGTTGGTTACGGCGTTGAAGGCGTCGGTTGACAGGGGGAGTGGCCCGCTTTGACTGGAAATTTGGTAGAATGCCCCGCCGGCAAAGAAAAGCACCAGGAGCAGGACGAAGAGCCGGCCAGTCAAACCCGGAGGCGAGAGGTCCTGGGCCGCTTCTTCGGCGGCGGACTCGGCGCTGGCGCTGGCGGTATGGTCAATTAAGGTCTTGTCTGGGGTCGCCAGCAGTTTGGCGGTGATGATGGCGACGATAGTGGAGATGGTGGTGGCGATGAGGGTAGGGACCAGGATGGCGGCCGGGGCGCTGGCTCCGGCCGCGGCCCGCACCGTGATCACCCCTAGAGGCAGGATGGTGACGCTTGAGTTGTTGATGGCCAAAAACAGGCACATGGCGTTGGTGGCCGTGCCCTTCTCCGCCGATAGGCGGTCGAGCTCCTGCATGGCCTTGATGCCCATGGGGGTGGCGGCATTGCCTAAGCCCAGCATATTGGCCGCCATGTTCATGATCATCGCCGCCATGGCCGGGTGCTCGGGGGGAACATCAGGGAAGAGCCGCACCATCACCGGGCGCAGGGCGCGGGCCACGGACTGCATGAGCCCGCCGGCCTCGGCGATCTTCATCAGGCCCAGCCACAGGGCCATGGGGCCGATGAGGCCGATGGCCAGGGTGACGGCGGCCTTGGCCGATTCAAACGAGGCCTTGGTCACCTCCGCCATGCTGCCGGTGTAGGCGGCGGTGACGGTGGCGACGAGGACCATGGACATCCATATGATGTTGATGACGGAAGGCTTTTGTTGCATGGCCTTCAGCGGCCTTTTTTCGCCAGGGCAGAGCAGATTTTTTGGGCCAGCGCTTCCTGCTTAAAGGGTTTGATGATGTACTGGTTTACCCCACATTTAACCGCCTCGGTAATATGTTCTTTCTCGGCTTCTGCCGTCACCATCAGAAAAGGAATATGTGCCCAGTTTGGGGTGCCCCGCACTTTTTTCAGCAGCTCAAGCCCAGTCATCCGCGGCATGTTCCAGTCAGAAATGATAAAGTCGATTTTTCCCTTTTCGAGGATGAGGCAAGCTTGTTCGCCATTACGTGCGGTAACGATATTGGTATAACCAATGTCATTTAAGAGATTCTTGATGATTCTGAGCATGGTGTCAAAATCATCGACGAGTAAAATACGTGTGTCCATAACTTAGAGCTTATTTTTCATAGGTAAAGGTGAAGACCCGTTTTTTAGCATCGGCCAGCTTGGTGCCGACCTCAAAGGTGTATTTGCCGGGAGTGGGCAAGGCGATGTTGGCGCCGAAACCGTCGCCCATCAGCATAGTTTTGATTGGTTCGCTCTTGACGCCTGCCGGATCGACGACCTTGACCGCCACGGTCCCCTCGGTTACGGGTTTACTGTCTTTCATGTCGCTGAACATGACCATCATGTGGTGGGTCTCTTTCAGGCCCTGTTTGGCCATGGACTCACTGATGTCGTATAGGTGCACCATGGCCATCACTCCGTCCTGGTGGGCGTTTTTCAGCATGATGGTCTTGTCGCTGCCGGTGTCCATGCTTCCCATATCATGGCCGGCCCAAGCCGGCAAGGAGAGAATGAGGAGAGAGGAGAGCAGCAGGGCGGTGGCGGGAATGATCATCTTTTTCATGGGTGACTCCTTTGAGCGATAAAGTTGATGTCTAGACTGGATGGCAACGGACCTCTTTCCAAAGGCATGGCCCCGTAAGCGGCGCCTCTCCAGCACTATGGTCGGTTCAGCCATTGTAAACACATACCGAGGTTGAATCAAGGAGTTATTCGGCGTCCGGGTATCATAGGCGGCTGAATCCGAGAGACTCCGCCAGTGTGCTGTTGGTGATCTCACCCCGGCAGGTATTGAGCGCCGACCTGATAACCGGGTCCGAGGCAATGGCATTTTCCACCCCCCGATTCGCCAGGAGTTTGACATAGGGCAGGGTGGCGTTGGTCAGGGCAATGGTCGAGGTCCTGGGGTAGGCCCCGGGCATGTTCGCCACGCAGTAGTGGACGATGCCGTCAACGACGTATGTCGGGTCATCGTGAGTGGTGGGGTGCGAGGTCTCCACGCAGCCGCCCTGGTCCACGGCGACGTCGACGATAACCGAGCCGCGTTTCATTATGGCAAGCATGTCGCGGCTGATCAGAATCGGTGTCTTGCCGCCGGGCACCAGGACGGCGCCGATGACAATATCGGCATCACTGATCTCCTCGTGCACGGCATTGGCCGAAATCGGCAGGGCCTGCGCCCTTCCACTGAACAGTTCATTGACCCGTTGCAGGCTGGCGGCGCTTCTGGTCAGGACCACGGTCTCCATGCCGAGTCCTAGTCCGACATGGGCGGCGTTGGTGCCTACGACGCCGCCGCCGAGAACGAGGAGCTTGCCCGGCTTGACGCCGCTTACGCCCGTGGGTAAGACACCGGCGCCGCCCTTGAATTTTTGCAGGAAGAAGGCCGCCATGAGCGGCGCCATGCGGCCGGCGACTTCACTCATCGGCGCGAGCAGCGGCAGCCCTCCGTCCAGTTCCAGGGTCTCATAGGCAAGGCCTGTCACCTCTTTGGCAAGCAGCGCCTTCGTTAGGACGAGGTCC
>JANNQL010000225.1:0-12863 GCA_031400755.1 Pseudomonadota bacterium
CGCCAGGGCCAGACGAGTGCGGATGCGGCACGAGCGGCCCAGCGACAGCGGAAATTCGCCGCCCAGCGCCGCCATGAGCAGCAACAACTGGAAACGGAGATTGACTCACAACGCGCCATGCGCCCGCTTGCTCGGCCGAGAGCAGAAAAGAAATTATCGACCGTTTCTTAAGCAATCAGGAAGACATTCTGACCAGCCTGATTGATCTTTACGGTCTTGATGGTCTTTCAAAACAGGAAACGTTGGAGAAGGTCTTCCCGGCGGTGAACCGCAGTGGGGTCCTGGGAGATCTGGGCGTCATTGATGCCCAAGGGAATCACCTCACCTATGTGGGGCCGTACCGCAGGCAACTGGCCGGCAAAAATTATCGTGACGCCGCCTGGTTCCTGGAGACCATGCGCAGTGGCAGGTATGTCAGCGATGTCTTCACCGGCTATCGCGATGAACCTCATTTTGTGGTGGCGGTAACTGATGCAGGCCGGACCTGGGTCCTGCGGGCCACCATAAATTCGGCCTTGTTTAACGCCCTGCTGGCAGGTGTTGAGGTTGGTCCGGACGGCGATGCCTATATCATCAATCAGAAAGGCGAGTTGCAGACGGTGAGCCGGGACGTTGCGCACGCCTCCCAGGCAGGGGGGACGGCGAAATCGGCAATATTAGCGCCGGATGAACTGGCCGATCTCGCTGCCGAGGCTGTGACCACGGTGCATGAGCATAAGAATTTCTTGTATGTCGCCACCTGGGTCAACGACAAGGGCTGGCTGCTCATCCTGAAGACGAACATCAAGTCTTCGCTAGCCCCGTTTTATCGGGCCTGGAATCTCGGGCTGCTCAGCATTGTCGTTGCTTCGGTCTTTATCCTGGTAGTGACGACGCTTTTGGTCCGCTCCATGATGGACCGCATTGAGTTGGCCGACAAACAGCGCATGATCTTGAACAATCGGGTCCGCGAGGTGGACAAGATGGCCCTGATCGGCAGGCTGGCGGCCAGCGTTGCCCATGAGGTCAACAACCCCTTGCAGATCATCGGCGACCAGGCCGGCTGGATTACCGAATTGCTGGAAGAGGAAGATCAACAGTGCCTAAAAAATTATGATGAGTACAAAGGTTCGGTCCAAAAGATCAGGCAGCATGTCAGTCGGGCAAGCACCATCACCCATCGCCTGCTCGGATTTTCGAGGTCCAGGGAGTTTAAACGAGTCGCCCAGGACATCAATAACTTGCTCACGGATACGGTCTCTTTTCTTGAGAATGAGGCCAAGCATCATCGAATCAGCCTGCGGCTTAACCTGCAGGAGAACCTGCCCAAGGCCATGACCGATCCGTCCCAACTGCAACAGGTCTTTCTTAATATCGTTAATAACGCCATTGATGCGATTGGTAATGATGGGGCTATCACTATCCAGACCAGGGCCGATGGTGAGCGCCTGCTCGTCGAATTCGCCGACTCAGGGCCGGGCCTGCCTGCGGAGCATTTACAGAAGATATTTGATCCGTTTTTTACCACCAAAAAAGCTGACAAGGGTACAGGGCTTGGCCTTTCCATCTCCAAAAACATCATGCAGCGGTTGAGCGGCGATATCCAGGCCGAAAACGGCAAGCAGGGAGGGTGCCTTTTTACGGTAAGCCTGCCCCTGAGCCAAGCCATGCACTCCTAACAATAAGGGATTGGACCACTTATGATTTCAGCCGCAACTGACGAGTTGAGTGGAAATTTTCGGGTGTTGATAGTTGACGATGAACAGGAGTTTGTGGCAACCCTTATCAAGCGTCTCAGCAAGAGGGGCCTTGCCTGCGAAGGGGTTTTCACTGGCGCCGAAGCCATAGCGGCTGTGCAAGACAGGGATTTTGACGTGGTGCTCCTCGACATGAAACTGCCAGACCTTGACGGCAATGCGGTCTTAAGAGAAGTGAAAAAGCTCAAGCCCGAAACGCAGGTGGTTATCCTTACCGGCCATATCTCCACCAAGGATGGCGTCGAAGGATTTGACGACGGGGCCAATGATTACTTGATGAAGCCGGTGGAATTTGAGTCCTTACTTGAATCGCTGCAAAACGCCAGCCGACGTAAGGCGGCTTAGCATAGAGTTTAAGCAACACAAATTGGCAAAGGTTAGCAAACATCAACCCCAAACAAAGGAGAAGAGGAAAAAAATGAACTTCATCAAACAGCTAGGTCAATTCATGATGATGGGAGCGAGGGCCCATGCTCAATGGGAGATTGACACCTCGAAGCGCATCATCCACGATCCCAAGCGGCTCGCCATTTTAGGGCTGCTCTGCCTGCCGATTTTGTTTCTCGGCATTGCCTACGCCGAGGATATCGCCGGCGTCCTGCCCCAGGTTATCGGCGGTAAAACAGCCTACACCCCAGCCTTCTATACCCCGACCATCTTCTTCGCCTCTATCGGCGTCGGCATCTGCGCCGGCCTGATCACCGGTTGCATCGGCGCCGGCGGCGGCTTCATCATAGCGCCTGCTCTAATGAGCGCCGGCGTCAAGGGTATCCTTGCTGTCGGCACCGACCTCTTCCACATCTTCGCCAAGGCGATCATGGGCAGCGTCCTGCACCGCAAACTGGGTAACATATCAGTCGGCTTGGCCCTCTGGTTCATCCTTGGTTCCATTGGCGGCGCCACCGTCGGCGGCTATATCAACCGTACTCTCTATGATGCAAATCCAGTGTTGAGCGATGCCTTCATCACCACTATCTACGTCTTTATGCTGGGCTTCCTGTCGTTCTATTCCTTGATGGACTTCTTCAAGGCCCGCAAGGCGGCTTCCGATCTGGCCAAGAAATCAGAGGAAGAACAGAAAAAATTCAAGGCTGGCACTATGACCGGTCTTGCCCAGAAACTGCAAGCGATGAATATCCCGCCCATGATCCATTTCGATCAGACTGTCGTGCCTGGCGGACGTAAGATCTCGGCTTGGTTCCTGGTCCTGGCCGGCGCCTTTGTCGGCCTGGCAGCAGCCATCATGGGTGTGGGCGGCGGCTTCCTGACCTTCCCCATCTTTGTTTATGCCTTGGGCGTCTCCTCCGCCACCACGGTCGGTACCGATATCTTCCAGATCATCTTTACTGCTGGTTACGCTGGACTTGGCCAGTACGCCATCTACGGCTTCATCTTCTACACCCTGGCCATGGGCATGTTGCTGGGCTCTTTGGTAGGTATTCAGGTCGGCTCCCTGGTGACCAAGGTCGTGCCGGGTCAGACCATCTGTGGTTTTTATGCCACCGCCGTTATGGCCGGTTTTATCAACCGGTTTTTTGCCCTGCCGATTAAACTGAGCAAGATGGGATTCATTAGCCTTGCCCCCGAAACCGGCAAAATACTCGAAAATATCGGGATCTATGCCTTCTTTATTGTTATCTCGACGTTTTCAATTTGGGTTTTTTGGACATTCTTTTCTAATATCAGCACGTTGAAGGGCGAAGGTCACAAGGAGGCACACTCATGATTGCCAATAAAAAGGAATTTGGTTTGGGGCTTGGCCTGTTCGCGGGCTTTTGGGTCTTATTTATTATCCTGATGTCACCGGTCTTTGCCGGCAAGAATCTCTTGGACTATATGGATAACCTCTACAATATGATCTCCAAGAAATCCTCCTATTACATCCCGACCGTCTCAAAGAAGCTCACGGACTATAAGGGCCAGCAGGTATCTTTCTCCGTCAAGGCCAAAAAGCCGGAGCAGATTGCCCTCCTGACCAAGATGTTTAAAGGGGCTGGGGCCACGGTCACAGCCGATGGGGAAAAGTTGAAGATTGCAGGCGACTTGAGCGCCATAGTGGGGGCTGCCTTGGCTGATTGCGAAGTCATGTTTGAAAATGACGGCAAGGCCATTGCGGCCAAGTACGGCAGTGAGGAACGGGCGGTCCTCTATGAGTGGGAGGAGGCCTTTAAGTCAGCCGAGAAGGAGATGAACAAGAACAACAAGTTCAAGGAAGGAAAAATATTCAACAATGCCCAGACCAAGGCCATTGAGCCCGCTTACAACTACTACGGTATTGAAGCGGTGCCAATCAAGGACAAGTGGGTTACTGTCGTCCTTTCCCTGGTGGGGTATGTTTTTTATACCTTGTGGTTCGGGTTTTCGATCCTATTCATGTTTGAAGGCTGGGGCCTGAAGCTCGAACATTGACAAGACAATAAGACATATCAAAATACAAAGGCCAGCATCGTTTTGCTGGCCTTTGTATTTTGAGGAGGCCTCCTATTGGAAAGGGATTGACTTACATATCGAGCCCGGCTATCGTTTTTTCGGAAAAAGAATCGTGAATAAGCCTCAACGGGATATTGTATGCCACGGATATTCGATAACATTGAAACATCGCTCTTGCCAGCCTTGCAAGAAACCATGCAGGTTGCGGAACGTGCCGATTTTTGCGTCGGGTATTTCAACCTGCGCGGTTGGCGGCATCTATCGCCTCAGGTTGACCGCTGGGCTGGCGGCGAAAGTCAGTGTTGCCGCCTTCTCGTTGGCATGCACGTTTCCCCTTCCGATGAATTGCGCCGCATTCTGCGCATTCACGGTGGAGAAGACACCATCGATAACCAGACGGCTATCCGAGAAAAACGGCATATCGCCGAAGATTTCCGTCAACAACTTACCTTCGGGGCACCCACCAACGAAGACGAAACAGCACTCCGCCAACTTGCCCAACAGATTCATGCCAAGAAACTGATCGTCAAGGTTTTCTTGCGCCATCCGCTGCATGCCAAACTCTATCTGCTTTATCGACACGACATCAATAACCCAATTACCGGTTTTATTGGCAGCAGCAACCTCACCCTCGCCGGACTTGCCAAACAGGGGGAACTCAATGTCGATGTACTGGAACACGATGCCTGCAACAAACTCGCCGACTGGTTCGAGGATCGCTGGAGCGACCGTTGGTGCCTCGATATTTCTAAAGAACTCGCGGACATCATCGACGAAAGTTGGGCCGGGGATCGACTGGTTTCGCCCTACCATGTTTATCTGAAGATGGCCTATCATCTGGCCCAAGAAGCGCGGGCTGGCCTATCTGAATTCCGCATTCCCGCCGTGTTCGGCGACTCCCTTTTCGATTTCCAGGTAGCGGCGGTCAAGATTGCGGCCCACCACCTGCACAAGCGCAAGGGCGTGTTGATTGGCGACGTTGTGGGTTTGGGCAAGTCGATGATGGCTACCGCCTTAGCAAAAGTGTTCGAGGACGCTGACGATTACCACACGGAAACCTTGATCATCTGCCCCAAAAATCTTGTATCCATGTGGGAGGATTACGCTCACCGCTACCAGCTCCGCTACAAAATATTGCCACTTTCCAGGGTGATAAACGAGTTGCCAGAGAAGACACGCCGCTACCGGGTCGTACTGATTGACGAATCCCACAATCTGCGCAACAGGGAAGGTAAGCGCTGGAAGGTCATCCGGGACTACATCGAGCGCAATGACAGTCTCTGTATCCTGTTGTCCGCCACCCCATACAACAAGACATATCGTGATCTCTCCGCCCAGCTTGCGCTCTTTCTGCGCGAAGAAACTGACATCGGTATCCGTCCAGAGAAGCTTATTGCCCAACTCGGTGGCGAGCATGAGTTTATCCGCCGCCATCAATGCCCGGTAAAGTCGCTGGCGGCCTTTGACAAGAGCGAAGATCCGGACGACTGGCGTGACCTGATGCGACTCTACATGGTACGCCGTACCCGTGGCTTTATCATGCAGCATTACACCCATGAAGACGAGGGCGGCAAATACCTGCTCTTCCCCGATGGCCGGAAATCCTACTTCCCAAAGCGACTGCCCCAAAATCTCAGTTTTAAGATTGACGATTCCGACCCTGCCGATCACTACGCCCGTTTTTATTCAGACAAGGTGGTCAACTCCATCAATGATCTGCTCCTGCCGCGCTACGGACTCGGCAACTACATCGCCCCCACCCCAAAATCGCCGCCCCCGCCACATCAGGTCAATATCATTGATGGGCTTTCCCGTGCGGGTACACGGCTGATGGGGTTTTGCCGCACCAATCTTTTCAAGCGTTTGGAAAGCGCTGGCCCTGTCTTTCTGCTCTCCATCGAACGCCATATTCTGCGCAACTTTATCGTGTTGCATGCCATCGAAAGTGGCCTTGACATCCCCCTGGGGACGCAAGGCGCAGAGTTGCTTGACACCCGCTATTACGACGAGGATCTGGAAGGGACATTGTTCGCCGACGTGGCTAAAGGTGACAACGAGGAAGTAATCGACGACCCGGAGGTCAGCAGCAGTGTAATCAGCAGCTTACGCACCGAGGCGGACTTCCGCGCTCGTGCGGCCAAGGCCTATGCCGCGTATAGCAGTTCTTTCAAGAATCGTTTCAAGTGGCTGCCCAGCAGCCTGTTCATCGAAGATCTGGGTAAGGATTTGCAAACCGATGCCCTGGCACTGCTTGACGTTCTGGCGCAATGCGGCGAATGGAATCCGGAGCAGGATGCCAAGCTCATCAAACTGATCGAGCTTGTAACCACACGTCACGACAAGGAAAAGCTTTTGATCTTTACCCAGTTTGCCGACACTGCCCGTTATCTGAGACGCCAGCTACTGGCGCATGGCATCACGCAGGTGGAGGCTGCCACCGGTGGCAGCGCTGACCCCACGGAGCTTGCCTGGCGCTTTTCGCCCGAGTCCAACGGCAAGCGCCACCTTATCTCCCCTCTCCCTGGGGGAGAGGGGTCGGGGGTGAGGGCAAATGACGAGTTGCGGGTACTTGTTGCCACCGATGTCCTTTCCGAAGGCCAGAACCTCCAGGACTGCGCCATCATCATCAATTATGACCTGCCTTGGGCCATCATCCGCCTCATCCAGCGGGCCGGTCGTGTGGATCGTATCGGCCAAAAGTCCGACAAGATTCTTTGCTACTCCTTTGTGCCAGCAGATGGGGTCGAGCGCCTGATCCGGCTCCGCGCCCGTGTCCGCCAGCGGTTGACTGAAAATGCCGAGGTGGTTGGCTCTGACGAAATTTTCTTCGACGATGACGGGAGCGACCAACACATCCGCGACCTCTACACCGAGAAAAATGGCATCCTTGATGATGACGACACCGAGGTTGACCTGGCCTCCTACGCCTACCAGATATGGAAGAACGCCACCGATGCCGATCCTTCTCTAGTCGCCAAGATCGAAGCGATGCCCAACGTGGTCTATGCCACAAAAGCCCATGAACCATCGCCGACAGCACCCAGTGGCGTACTGGTTTACATGCGTACCGCCCAGGGTAACGATGCACTGGCCTGGATGGACGAGGCGGGCAGGCCGGTGACCCAATCGCAACTCACCATTCTGAAGGCGGCGGCCTGCTCCACCGATACGCCGGCCTTGCCGAGAATGGAACACCATCACCCCCTCACCCAGAAGGGACTGGCCCACATTATCGAAGAAGAAAAAACTTTCGGCGGTGCCTTGGGCCGTCCTTCCGGTGCCCGCTTCAAGGCCTACGAGCGGCTCAAACGCTATAGAGAAAGCCTTGGCAACAAACGTGACCTGTTCATCACCGACGAGTTTGTCCGCCGCATTGAGCGGGCGCAGGAGGAGATATACCGCTATCCCCTCTACCAGTCGGCCACCGACACCCTTAATCGCCAGTTCAAGGCCGGGGTGTCAGATCACCACTTTGCCGAGCTGGTCCTTGCCTTGCGCGAAGACGCCAGGCTCTGCGCCATCGACGATGGTCAGGACGACCGCGAACCGCGCCTGATCTGTAGCCTGGGACTTGCCTGAACATGGACAAACTGCAAACAGAGCGTATCCGCGACCGGCTCAAGGATTTCGACCTGAGAGGTCTTTTCATTGATGAGCTGGGCTGGTCACAGCCGAAAGCGACGAAACCCATCGCAATCATGGCCGCTGACAGGACTTGGCAGGTTTCGTCCGTTGCCGAGATGACCGGGGTCGTGGCCTTTGTGGTAGACGGGATGCCGGACAAGCCTGCCCGGCTGATGATCCATAAGCGCATCTCCGAACTCTTCCACGAGAACATTACGATTTTCTTGGATAGCGCCGAACATCCGACCCAAAGCCTCTGGCTCTGGGTCAAGCGCGAGGGCAGTAAACGTTTTCCTCGCGAGCACCTCTATGTCAAGGGCCAACCTGGTGACCTGTTTATCTCCAAGATCGCCGGCATCATGGTCGATATCAACGAGCTGGATGAAAATGGCCAGTTTCCCCTGGCGCAGCTCACCGAACGGATGCGCGCCGCCCTGGATGTGGAGCGGGTTACCAAGAAATTCTTCCGTGAGTACGATGAACAGCGGCTCCGCTTCGTCGAATTGATTGAGGGCATCCCAGACGAAAAGGAACGCCGCTGGTACGCCTCTATCCTCATGAACCGACTGATGTTTGTCTGGTTCCTCCAGCGCAAGCATTTCCTCGACGGGGGTAACGATGCCTACCTAAGCGATAAGCTCAAGGAGAGTCAGTCTCGCGGCAAGGATCGCTTCTATCGGGAATTCCTGCAAGCCCTGTTCTTCGAGGGTTTTGCCAAGCCGACTGAGCAGCGTTCGCCCGAGGCAAAAAAGCTGGTGGGCGATATCCGCTACCTAAACGGCGGTCTATTCCTCCCGCACAAATTGGAACAGCGCCATGGTGAGGCCATCCGCATTGCGGACGAGGCCTTTACCAACCTCTTCGGCCTCTTTGGCCGCTTTTCGTGGAACCTGAACGACACCCCCGGCGGCAAGGACGACGAGATCAACCCGGATGTCCTAGGCTATATCTTCGAGAAGTATATCAACCAGAAGGCCTTTGGCGCTTACTACACCAGGCCTGAAATTACCGACTATCTCTGTGAAAGGACCATCCATCGCCTGATCCTGGCCAAGGCCAACCAGGAGGCAGTGCCGGAACTTGGCCTTCCGGCCCGGCACTTCTCCACTCTGCCCGACCTGTTGCTTCACCTTGACGCCAGCCTTTGTCGCGAACTGTTAAACGACATCCTGCCCAACCTCAAACTGCTCGATCCGGCCTGCGGCTCCGGCGCCTTCCTGGTGGCGGCGATGAAGGCGCTGGTCAACATCTATTCGGCGGTCATTGGCCGCATCAAGTTTCTAAACGATAAAGGACTCCTCCAGCAACTCAAGCAATGGGAGGCCGAGCACAAGAGCCTGGCCTATTTTATCAAGCGCACCATCATCACCGACAACCTCTTTGGCGTGGACATCATGGAGGAGGCCACCGAGATTGCCAAGCTCCGGCTCTTTCTCGCCCTGGTGGCCTCAGCCCAGAGCGTCGACCAACTGGAGCCATTGCCCAATATCGATTTCAACATCGTGGCCGGCAATTCGTTGATTGGCCTCCTGCGGGTGGATGACCACGAATTTGACTCCAGACAAGACCGGCAATTGAGCCTGTTCCGCAAGGACTACCGGCAGATTCTGGAAGAGAAAAACCGGCTCATCGACACCTACCGCCATGCTGCCACCTATGCCGACGACCTGTCGGCGCTCAAGGAAACCATTGAACAAAACAAGCGGGAGGCGTCCGCCACCTTAAACGTCATCTTGCTCGCGGAGTTCGGCGAACAGAAGATCAAATTTGAGGAAGCCGCCTGGGATGCAACGAAAGGGAAGGAGGGCAAGCCTAAAAAACGTCAGGTAGACATGGCCGACATTGAGGCCCTGCAACCCTTCCACTGGGGCTTCGAGTTCGACGAGATATTGAACAAGCGTGGTGGCTTCGACGCGATCATCACCAATCCGCCCTGGGAAATCCTTAAGCCCAACGCCAAGGAGTTTTTTCTGGAACACTCCGAACTGGTCAGCAAGAACACGATGACCATCAAGGATTTCGAAAAGGAACAGAGCAAGCTCTTGCAAAACCCGGAAATCAGCGTTGCCTGGTTGGAGTACCTGTCCCGTTTCCCGCATGTCTCGGCCTGGTTTCGGGCCGCGCCGCAGTTCAGGCATCAGTCTGCGATTGTTAGCGGCAAGAAGACCGGCAGCGACATCAACCTCTACAAGCTGTTCACCGAGCAGTGCGTCAACCTCCTGCGCGAGGGTGGCGAGTGCGGCATAGTCATCCCTTCCGGCATCTACACCGATCTCGGCACCAAGGGTTTGCGAGACTTGCTGTTTAATGAGAACAAGGTCACCGGCCTTTTCTGCTTCGAGAACCGCAAGGAGATTTTTGAAGGCGTACATCGCAGCTTCAAGTTCGTGGTGCTGACCTTGGAGAAGGGCGGCGCCACCGAGCGTTTCCCCGCCGCCTTCATGCGCCACGAGGTCGGGGAACTGGCCGGTTTTCCCCAGGAGAGCGGCCTGTCGCTGTCGTTGGAGATGATCCGGCGGCTGTCGCCGGATTCGCATTCGGTGATGGAGTTCAAGGGCGAGATGGATATCCGCATCGCCGAGAAGATGCTGAAGTTTCCGCTTTTGGGGGAGAAAATCGAGGGTGCGTGGAATTTGGGACTGACCGCAGAATTCCACATGACCAACGACAGCCATCTGTTCAAGACCGAGCCCGGGCCCGGGCGGTTGCCGTTGTATGAGGGCAAAATGATGCATCAATTTGCCCATAGGCTTGCCGCCCCACGCTACTGGATAACTGAGGAGGAGGCCCGCGTTTCATTATTGGGACGTAAAACGGAGCACGGGCAGAGGTTGGATTACCAAGGATATCGTTTGGCCTTTCGTGATGTGGCCAGAAATACTGACGAGCGCACCATGATCGCTACGGTGCTTCCTCCCGGTATTTTCTCTGGCAATACGCTGATCACCTCGCAATATCCAGCGGAGGGACGATTGCTACTTGGAATCGTGGCGCTACTCAATGCTTTTTTGGTGGATTCGTTTATCCGGTTTAAAGTTACTGCTCATTGCAACATGTTCTATGTTTACCAACTGCCAATGCCACGTCTGACGGCCAATGACGCCGCTTTCACCCTCATCGTCACCCGTGCCGCTCGGCTGGTTTGCACCACGCCGGAATTTGACGACCTGGCCAAGGAGGCCGGCCTTGCCCCTCACCCCAACCCTCTTCCTGAGGGAGAGGGGGTAACTTACGGCGCCACCGATCCGGCGGAACGCGCCTGCCTGCGGGCCGAGTTGGACGGGATCGTCGCCCACCTCTACGGCCTCACCGAGGCCGAGTTCACCCATGTGCTTTCCACCTTCCCGCTGGTGCCAGAACCGGTTAAGATCGCGGCCCTCAATGCCTACCGCGATGTCGAGAGAGGACTCATCCTATGAGACTGCAAGCCTGCCGCATCCGTAACTTCAAGGCCATTGTTGACAGCAAGACGGTCAAACTCGGCCCGCTCACCGCCTTCATCGGCAATAATGGCAGTGGCAAGTCGAGCCTGATCGAGGCCCTGGAAACCTACCAAGGCATTGTCCGCGATGGCCTGGACATGGCCATGCAGCGCTGGCTGGGCATTGAGCATGCCCGTCACAAGGGTCAGGAGGCCAAAGAGCGCCTGGGTGAACCGGTCAACCCGATCAGTTTCGAACTGGCGCTTGGCCCCTCACCCCGCAAGGTTTCTCGGCTAAGCCTGGCGGTCAACAACGACCCCGCCGCCAACCAGATGTTCATCGCCGACGAGCTGGTCACCTTTCCTGACAAGACCATCATGGGCCGTGACCTGAAAGGCGCTACGCAAACCTATGGCAAGGGCCGATCATTTTTGAGCACGACCACCATTGATGTGGCAGGGATGGCCAGCCATATCCTGGCCTGGCAGTTCCTGACCTTGAGCCCCGAACGCATGGGCTTGCCTGTTCCACAACAACGCACCGGCGGCGGGGTGCGGCTGGCTCGCGATGGCTCGAACATCGCCGATTTCCTGCTTGACCTGCGTCGGCAAGACCAAAACGCCTTCGACGGCATTGTCGAAACCATGGCCTACGTCCTGCCTTATGCCAAGGACATCCAGCCCTCGCTGACCTCGTCCGAGATCGAGCGCAAGGCTTGGCTGCAACTTACCGAGGCCGGGTTCAAGGTGCCTGGCTGGATGCTCTCCACCGGCACCTTGCGCCTGCTGGCGTTGCTGGCGCTTTTGCGCCACCCTAAACCGCCGCCGTTAATTGTGATTGAGGAGATCGAAAACGGTCTTGACCCGCGCAGCATCCATCTCTTGGTCGAGGAAATTCGCAATGCCGTGCTGGATGGGGTCACCCAAGTTATCCTCACCACCCACTCTCCCTATCTGCTCGATTTGCTGACCATGGACCATTTGGTGCTGGTGGAGCGAGATGCCAAGGGCCAGCCGCGTTTTTTACGTCCCGCCGATAACGCCAACCTGCAACGCTGGGCCGTCGATTTTGCCCCCGGCAAACTCTACACCATGGGCAATCTCACCGGAGACGGGGCATGACCAAGATCGGCTTCATCTTCGAGTGCGGCCCAAAAGGCGCGGACAAGCAGGTGTGCGAGTATCTTGCTGCTCAAATTCGTCCCGGTATTATTCCGATTTCGCGTACCCTGGACAACAAAGCCAACCTGTTGCGCGATGCTGGCAGGGTCGCGACCGGATTGCTGGCCGATGGCTGCGAACGGGTGTTGATTGTCTGGGACTTGCGTCCGGCCTGGCCAGACAAAAACCACAAACCCTGCCGTCGGACGGAACGTGGGACAATTCTGGCCGCCATCGCCAAGGCCGGTATTGCAGATCAACCGGTGTTTCTGGTCTGCATCGAGCAGGAACTGGAAAGCTGGCTCCTGGCCGATGAGGCAAAGATAGCGGCCTACCTTTCAACTGCCGCCCATCCGTATGCAATGAGCCGGGTCAAGAAACCGGACAGGGTGCCAAACCCCAAGTCGGTGATGATGAATCACTTCAAAGCAGCCCGCAACTGGCGCTACGAGGATCTAACTCATGCAATCAAAGTGTTGCAGGCAGCCGCT
>JANNQL010000226.1:0-12023 GCA_031400755.1 Pseudomonadota bacterium
CGGCTCTTCGATCAGGCGCCCCGTGGTATTTTCGGGCGAGGAAGTAACCTGAGGTCATGAAGAAGAAGGGCACCGCGAAGCGCGGCGGCTGATTAAAGATATACTCCGCGAAGCGATATGACGAGTCGGGAAACAGGTCGAGCATGAAGGGCTTGGTATGAATAAGAATAACCGAAAAGACGGCGATGGAACGGAAGAAATCAATGCTGGTTATTCGCATGACAACCCTTCAAAATGGACGCGGTGGGCAATTGGGTTTAGGGTAGAGTTTCGGACATTCTAGCAGCTAACTCCAAAGTTTTTTTATTATTACCGTATAATAAGCCCTGAGCAACAAACATGTCAAAGAAATGGATGATGCCGATCATCAAAGAATGGAAATCAGCCCTGGACCAGTGCGGCCTAATGTTTGAATAAAGACTGCCGAATTTTTAAGCCGAAAACCATTTACACAAAATTCTTTACAGGCCCATGTTTATCTTGATAGTGTGTTATTTATTTTAATAAATTTCATGCGCTCGCCCTTAGTGAGCGTGGTACTAGGCTACGTGGTCAGTAACGTAAAATCGGTAATTTGTGGCCGTAGCCTTTTCCAGAAGAGACGGTGAGTTATAGGTATACGCACCATGCAGCCGTTGAACCGCCAGCCGGCTAAAATCAGGCAGGTCATCCGCCCTGAAACTTTGCGCGAGACGCCCCAGTCTCGGTGGTCAGCCGTGATTGCGGTCGGCATCCTTGTTGCGAGCGGGATGCTGGCCTACGCGGACAGTTTTTCTGCGCCGTTTGTCTTTGACACGCTTTCTATCACGCAGAACCCGGCGATTTATACGCTTTGGCCGCTGACAAGCAATATCTGGCGACCGGTCGGATGGTGGTCGTTCGC
Organism: Pseudomonadota bacterium; assembly: GCA_031400755.1. Taxonomy (GTDB): domain Bacteria; phylum Desulfobacterota; class Desulfobulbia; order Desulfobulbales; family VMSU01; genus VMSU01. Next base: position 884 of record JANNQL010000226.1, read on the forward strand.
GATCAACTACGCCATCGGTGGCACGAACGTCTGGGGCTACCACGCCACAAACCTGGCGATCCATCTGGCTGCGGCGCTGACCCTGTTTGGAATTGTCCTGCGGTCACTATCGCACGGACGATTGGTGGCCCGTTTTGGACCAGCGGGGTGGGGCCTTGCCCTAGTGGTAGCCCTGCTGTGGCTGGTCCACCCGCTTCAGACCCAGAGCGTCACCTACATCTTCCAGCGGTTCGAGTCGCTGATGGGGTTGTTCTTCCTGCTGACGCTCTACAGCTTTATCCGCGCGCAAGATTCCTCGCGGTCGACGGCTTGGTATGTCTCTGCCGTGGCCTGCTGCCTGCTGGCTGTAATGACCAAAGAAGTAGCCGTCGCGGCGCCGCTGCTGGTTCTCTGGTATGATCGGACGTTTGTCGCCGCTTCCTGGCGCGAGATTTTTCATCGTCGCTGGGCATTATATGCCGGGCTCGGTGGCACGTTGGTGGTTTTGGCGGCGATCATCCGCAGTCAGGCCGACAAGCTTCCCACGGCGGGACTACTGGTGGTCAAAGGCGTTACGCCGCTGCAATACGCGGTGAGCCAACCCGGGGTGATCGCACACTACCTGCGGCTGAGTTTGTGGCCGGCGGGGCTGTGCCTCGACTACGCCTGGCCCGTCGCCGACACGGCGGCCAAGATTGTCCCGCCGCTGGTGCTGATCGCGGCACTGCTCGCACTCACCGTCTGGTCGATATTTCGCTGGCCAGCGTGGAGTTTTTTGGGGGCATGGTTCTTCCTGATTTTGGCGCCAACCTCCAGCATCGTTCCAATTGTTGATCTCGCCTTCGAACATCGCATGTATCTGCCGCTGGCGGCAGTGTTGACGGGCGTGGTGATCGGCGGGTACCTCTTCAGTGGATGGCTGCTGGCCAGACGATGGCCTGTGGCGGGGCGGCGACCGTTCGTATTGGCGCTGATTGGCTACGGGCTGATGGGCGCGATTTCAATGACTATGGGGTGCCTGACCGTGAGGCGCAACCTTGACTACCGTAGCGCCATCACGATTTGGAGCGATAGTGTGCGGAAATCACCGAAAAACGCCCGTGCTTACGTCAATCTTGGGGTCGCTCTGGCCGAGCAGGGACAGGTCGATGAGGCTGCCGTCCACTACCGAAAGGCCCTGGAAATCCGGCCCGACTACGCTGACGCCTACTATAATTTAGGGGTCAACTTAGACAAGCGTGGACAGGTCGATGAGGCCATCGCCCACTACCGGAAGGCCTTGGAACTCCGGCCCGACTTCGCCACCGCCCAGAACAATCTGGCGTGGGTGCTCGCGACCTGTTCGGATGCATCGTTGCGCAACGGAGCCAAAGCAGTCGAACTAGCCGAGCAGGCCGTGCAGCTATCCAACAGCCAAGATCCGGAATTCCTCGATACGCTGGCCGCCGCCTACGCCGAGGCCGGACTATTTTCCATGGCCATGCAAACGGCACGCAGGGCGCTAGACCTCGCCGTGCAACAGAACAAACAAGTTCTAACAGAATCCATCAAGGCCAAGATTCCGCTGTATGACGCCCGGAAGCCTTTTCGAGAACCACCGGATAGGGACGGAAAGGGACAGGACCTTCATCCTCATCGATGACGAACCCTGTCCGGGCAGACAAAAGCTGGCACGGACAAAATGTGACAGTTATTCTGCTCAAAATATTTGGTAAGAGCTTAATGTGGGGGGTGATCTGCGGATGAATTTTGAGAAGGCCCGACGCACCGGGGCCATCGTGCTCGCTCTCCTCGGCGCAACCGGGGCGGCGGTGCAGGCGGGGTTAATCATCAGCGGCGGCCAGGCGGTCTGCCTTAACGACGGCTGCCGGATTATCGAGGGGTTGACGCGGCTGCCGCCCCAGTTCATCAATCTCGCCGGGGCCGGTTTTTTTCTGGTTGCGGCCGTCCTCACTTTGCGCGCCTCGGGGTCGAAATCTGCCCGGCGGCGGCTCGGTGTCCTCCTGCTGGCGGGGATCGCCGCCGAGGGGGTACTCTTCGGCTATCAGGGCTTCGTCGCCAAGACCTTCTGTTCCTGGTGTCTGGTGGTCTTGGCGCTTGTCGCGCTGCTCAACATCCTTGGTGGGTGGCGTCAGGCCTTTAGGGCAACGGCGGTCTTTGTTGCCTCGCTTGTGGCCTTTTCAGCGCTGCGTTTTGGGGTCGTGCAGTCCACGACCGGGGGCCGCGCCCTAGACGGCGGGACGTGGGGGGTACACCGCTGTGCGGCCCCGGCCAAACAGCTCTACCTGATATTCTCATCGACCTGTCCGCACTGTGCCGAGGTAATTCGCACACTCGAGTCGTGCAACAGTTGCAACCTCCACTTCAACCCAATCGATCAGTTTGACGGCCTCGACCTGTCGGGGGTGGAGCGCTTGGCCTCTTACGACCCGGGGGTGAATCGTGGACTGCTCGCCCTGCTTGGGATCGACGAGGTCCCGGTGCTTCTGGCGCCCAGCCCGGAAGGGTTCTCGGTGATTCGTGGCGGGGAGCGGATCCTCGCCTTTATCCGTGCCGAGTGCTTCCGGGCCGCCCCGCTGCTCAACGTTGACCCCTCGCGTACCTTAGACGATGGGTCGCTGTCGATCTTTCGCGAGGAGGACGACGGCTGCGATGTAACGGTGGAGTGCCCCCCCGAGAGCAGATGATACCTGATGGCGTCGCAGATAAGCGCTGCTGAACAGTTACCCTGCCTTTTCAACCTCGCCGAATGGAATAGCACCCTGTCGAATCAAGCCCAGAGTGCCGAGGTTGGCCGTGATGATCGTCGAGGCTGGACCGCCTTGCGTCGCCCCCCCCTTAAGGAGCCAATCGAGACCATGACCGAATTGGGCCAGCACTTCCTGTTCGCTGACGGCAGGCGCATGGCCGGAAAGGTTGGCGCTGGTCGCCGTAATGGCGCCACCGGCTGCGGTGCAGAAGCTTTGGGCCAGAGGATGGGACGAGATGCGCACCCCAACCGTGCCGGTGCCGGCGGTCAAGGCGGGTAAAAGGTCAAGCTGGGCGGGGAAGATCAAGGTCAAGGGGCCGGGCCAGAAGCGGTCCATCAGGGGCTGAAACCGGCCCGGGATGTCAGCGGCCAAGCGTGGCAGCTGCTCCTGGCTGTTGATCAAGACCAAGATCGGCTTGGCTAATGGTCGCCGCTTCAACTGAAAAAGGCGATCCAGGGCCTGACTGTTGAAAGGATCAACCGCCAGGCCGTAGTAAGTTTCGGTGGGAAAGGCAACCACGCCGCCCTGCCGGAGCACCAACAAGGCCTGCTGGAGGTCCGGGTGCAGCGTGTTTGAGAGGGCGTCAATCATTTAGGACATTTCGATGGCCCTTGACTGTTCAATCACTTGGGCCGCCAAGGCCGCCTTAAAGGCGGTCAATTTTTCAGCCATGACCGGGTCGGCAACGGCCAGGATCTGGGCCGCTAGGATAGCGGCGTTGCGGGCCCCGGCCTTGCCGATCCCCATGGTAGCGACCGGTACTCCTGGCGGCATCTGGGCGGTGGACAGCAAGGAGTCCAGGCCGTTCAGTGACGAAGAGTCAATCGGCACGCCAATGACCGGCAGTGTGGTGTGGGCCGCCAGCACTCCGGCCAAGTGGGCCGCCATGCCCGCCCCGGCGATGATCACCTTGAGCCCGCGCTCCCGGGCTGTGGTCGCGAAATGGGCCGCCCGTTCCGGGGTGCGATGGGCTGAGGCCACGATTATTTCATGGTTAATGCCCATCTCGCGCAAGAAATCACGGCAACCGGCAAAGACCGGCAGATCAGAGTCACTCCCGAGTACGATGCCCACCTTATGGCCAATCAGGCCCAGCCTCTTCAAGGCCTTTTGGCCGATATCTTTACGGAAATAGGCGCCTTCCCAGCTAATTTTGGCGACGGCGTCATAGGCTAGGTCAATCGCCTGCCTCAGGTCTTCAGCCCGGGCGGTGATCCCCAGGACCCGGCCCCCGGCGTTGACGATCTGCCCATCTTTATTGCGAGCGGTGCCGGCATGAAAGACCATGACATCCGGGTGGGAATCCATCTCCAGACCGCAGATCACCTTGCCCTTTTCATAGGCCCCCGGGTAACCGCCCGAGGCCATGACGACACAGACGGCGGGTCGTGGGTCAAGGACTAACTCGACTTGCGCCAGCCGCTCATCAATGATCGCCTCGACAATATCGATCAGGTCGGTCTGTACCCGCATCAGCAGCGGTTGGGCCTCGGGGTCGCCAAAACGGCAATTGAACTCCAGGACCTTGGCGACGCCGTTATTGATCATCAGGCCGGCATAGAGCACCCCCTTGTAGGGCCGTCCTTCCGCCGCCATGGCCCGTACCGTGGGCAGCATGATCTTCTCCATGGCCTGGCGGTGGATCTCTTCGCTGACCACCGGGGCCGGGGAATAGGCCCCCATGCCGCCGGTATTGGGGCCCTTGTCGCCGTCATAGACTGCCTTGTGGTCCTGGGCGGTCGGCAGGGGCAGGACGGTTGTGCCATCGGTAAAGGCCAGGAAGGAGGCCTCCTCGCCGGGGAGAAATTCCTCCACCACCACCCGACTGCCGGCGGCGCCAAAGGCCTGATCGGTCAGGATCAAGTCGACTGCGGCGATAGCCTCGTCCACCGTGGCCGCGACGATCACCCCCTTGCCGGCAGCCAGACCGTCGGCCTTGACCACCAGGGGGGCGCCCTGCTGTTCTATATAGCGCACAGCCTGTTCTCTGTCGCTGAATACCTGATAAAAGCCCGACGGGATCTGGTACTTTTGCAGGAGATCCTTCATGAAGGCCTTGCTGCCCTCCAGGGCGGCGGCGACTTTGCTCGGCCCAAAGGCCCGGAGCCCCTTGGTGCTGAAATAATCCACTATCCCCAAAGTCAGGGCCTCCTCTGGCCCGACAATGGTGAGGTCAATTTTTTTGTCCATCGCAAAATCGGCCAGCTGCTCAATCTGATTGGCGGCAATCGCCACGCATTCCGCTAAGGAGCTGATGCCGGCGTTGCCAGGGGCGCAGTAAATTTTATCGACCTTGGGACTCTGCCGTAATTTCCAGACCAGGGCATGTTCCCGCCCGCCGGAACCAACAACCAATACCTTCATGATCTCTCCATTGGTATGAATTTATTCTTTCTAGCTTACTTAAGCTGATAAGTTTCTGTCTTGCTGGGGAAAGGTGTCGTCTTGAATACGAACGGGAACAACCATTTGTCTTATGGCCGCTAGGCAATGACATGTCCGCGAGTTTCTAGAAGACAATTCCCCGCTTTCATGCTTGACACTTCGTAAAAGTGACCGTATGATAGCGAATGAATACTCATTCATTTTAAAATGGCCGTAAACTTCTCCTTGAATATTCAAGGCTAATTGTTTCTGCCTTACGAAAACAAGAATAAACTCAATAGGCGTAGAAAAAACAGCAACTTTCATCATCCCCATGAAAAAAAGCGATAAGCATCAGAAAATTCTCAACGCCGCCATTAAAGTCTTCGGTCACAAAGGCTTTTTCAATGCCAGGATCTCAGACATCGCCAAGGAAGCTGAAGTGGCTGATGGCACCATCTATTTGTATTTCAACAACAAATACGACATCCTCCTGACTTTGTTCGAAGAAGAGATCAGCAAGTTGATCACCGAGATCAAAGCGGCCATCAGCCAAAAGACCGACCAACGGGAGATGCTTTATATCTTTGCTTTACACCACCTGCGGTTGGTGATCGAAAAAAAGGAATTGGCCGAGGTCCTACAGATGGAACTCAGGCAGAGCGGCCAATCCATCAAGGAATACCGGCTCACCAAATTTGCTGATTACGTCAACATCATCTCCGACATCATCCACACTGGCCAGGAAAAAAATATCTTCCGGAGCGACCTGAAGCCCGGCATCATCAAGCGGGCCTTTTTTGGGGCCCTTGATGAAATGTCCAGGCTCTGGATCCTCAACCCGAACCATCCTTATAGCCTTGAAGAATCGGCTGAGCAAATCAGCAATATCTTCTTAAACGGCATCGTCGTCGATTGATTGGTTTTACCGGGTCAATCAAGGCTGACTAGACGGCTCGATCCCCACCACTTCAAACTGCCGAGGGCCGCCAGGGGTCTGGATAATCACCTCGTCGCCGACCTCCTTGCCGAGCAATCCTTTGCCAATCGGCGAGAGGACCGAGATGCTGCCGTTTTTTACCTCCGACTCATCGGGGCCCAAGAGGGTATATTGGACCTCGGCATCGGTGTCAAGATCGACCAGGGCGACTTGGGCGCCGAAGACCACCCGGCCTCCGGTCAGGGCCGTGCAGTCAATCACCTCGGCCCGGCCCAATTTGTCCTTGAGCTCCATGATCCGGCACTCGATATGCCCCTGGCGCTCTTTGGCGGCATGGTATTCAGCGTTTTCCTTCAAATCGCCATGGCCGCGCGCCACTTCAATTGCCCTGATCACTTCAATCCGGTCATGCCTTTCAAGCCGAATCAACTCCTCGCGGAGTTTCTGATGTCCGGTCTTTGACATTGGTACTCTTTGAATCATCACCTTTCTCCCTTCCGGCACTTAAGTGCCAATCATCCCACTTAAAATAAAATAGCCACTACCGGCATCAGCTTCGGCAATGGCTTAAAATGAGCATTACCAAAAAAACAGCCATAAGGCAATCCTAGAAACTACCAGCGGTAGATAAGATTTAGCCGATACTCTTGCTTCCTGAAGGCCTGTGAGGTGGCCAGTTCGCTGACCGCCTCAACCAGGCAGTGTGGACTGAACTCCGCATACAAGCCAGCTTTCCCCGTCTGCAAGGCATAGCCAGCAGCATCATGGCCGACCGTGTATTCAAGAGTATAATACTGCGGCGTGCCACGTGCCAAGGCATCTTCGGCCAGGGAGTGTTTGAAGTAGAGCCCGATCTGGTTTGTCCAATAATTTTTTGGGGCCCAGTAGGGGTGATCATTGGCCGCAAAACCATCTTCCCCAAACCCGGTAAAAGAGGCGCCCTCCCGGGACTCTTTGAAATCATAGCTGTACTTCAGCATTAGGAAAGTCGGCTCGGCAAAGATTAGATACGTTGACCACAGATCGTAGCCTGTCGTCCAGTTATTGTCGGAATAATCCCTGAGCAGATAGTCACCGCCTACGGACAAGCGCGGCAGTGGGTCAAAGGAGACGCCACCCAGCAGGTCTTGCCGGACTAACTTACGCCTCAGGCTGGCAGTGGTGTCTGCCACCACATCACGGTCAAAGGTCATGGTCCCCATCAAGCCATCGCCGATCTTGCCGATGACTGCGGCATTGACCAGCAGGGTCTGGCCATCGCCACGGTCCTGACTTTCAAGGCCGCCGGTTCCCCGTACCGTTAAGCCGCTCAACAACTTGGCCGAGTAAGAGGCCGTGGCCCGGCTGGCACGGACCTCGTCATCCCAGCTCCCGGCGTGGTAATTGATCCGTTCGACCGTCAGCTCTGCCTCATGCTGGGTGCTGATGGATTTCCAGAATGACAGGCCTTGCCAGTCCTTTGCTATGTCCAGATAGCCCTGGCGGCCGGCGTCACTTTGGTAGCCGTAGGTCATCGCCGTCCGGGGTTGCTGCTTGAGGAGGTTCCGTGTCCTCGCTTCATCAAGCTCCGGGAAATTGATGCCGGCGGCGTTCAGTTGGTCATAGGCGGCGGCCTCCTGGCCCAGACTGCCAAGCCGGCTGTACATCCCGGCCAGGTCGAAGAGCACGAGACGATCCTGCGGATAGCGGGCGAGCAGGGCCTCATACTGCTTCTGGGCAATGGTATATTCCCGTCGCAGAACCGATTGTCGGGGGGCGAGCTCCATGGCAAACTGGGCCTGCCAGCGGTAGGCGGTCACCAGACGGGCGGCGGCGAGGCCAAAACGACTCTGCCCTTGGTCAAGGAAGGACAGGACCTGGGCTGGGGCCATCACCTGATCGCTAAAAACGCTTTCAGGGTCCGGGCCAGGATCCCTGGTCAGGACCTCCCATACTGATCGGTCAAATTTGACGTTTGGCAGGACGGTCTGGCACTCTTCTGCGCTCCGGCGTAAGCTGTCCGCCACCCTGGGGGTCAGAAATTGCTGGTAGACATTAATCGATTCATCCCATCGATGCTGCCGCCACAGGAGCCTGGCCTGCAACAAAATTAGTTCAGGTCGGGACCTCGCCAGGGGCGAATCGAGCAATCCTTCTAACGGCGCCATCTCGCCCTGCATGGCCTGTAGGGTTACGAGCCTGACTTTGAGGGAAAATTCAGCGGGATGCTCAGCTGTCAATTTTTCAAGCTGGGCCTGGGCGGCGCCGAAATCACTCTGCGCCACCAGGCCTTCCGTCAGGAGCAGCCCAGCCTTCAACGACTGCGGTTGCAGTTGCACGGCCTGTTGTGCCGCGCGGGTCATCTCCTGCGGCAGGTCATACTGCTGATATAGTCCTGCCAAGTCCATAAGCTGATCAGGCCTTAATGCTGCCAGATCGATGTGGTCTAGGGCCTGGGCCCGCAGGTCATGACTCTTGGCAAGAATTACCTTGGCGTGAAGATTGGCGGCATCAACCGCCAGGACCCTGGCACACTGCTTGGCCGCCAGCGCATTCATGCCGGTCTTGAGCCATTGGGCCGCCAGAGCGAGGCGACTCGTAATGATCTCACTTAAATCCGGTTTGCCGCCAACAGAATCCGGCGCGGGAAAGCCATCATCAAGCGCGCTTAAAAGCCGCCGCGCTTGCCTGGTCTCGCCCTGGGCCGCAAGCAGGGAGGCCTCCATCAGCGAAAGCCGCGCTGGCCAAGCAGCCAGTAACGGTCGTAGCGCCGTAAACCAGGCCCTCGCTTCCTCGGTCTGTCCTTGCTTGAGGGTCAGAGAAAAAAGAAGCGGCAAAAAGAACTGGCGGTCTTTCGTCAAGGCCAGCCCGGTCCGTAAGGCCTCTTCTGCCTCGTAGGGGCGATCCTCTCTGGAATAGGTAGCGGCCAGACCGGCGAAGGCCTGGGCCACGACCTCACCTGACCTTTCACCGGCATTGGCGGTATCGGCAACCATCTGGAACAAGGCCCTGGCCTCAGTCTCGGCCCGACAGTCGGCATAGGCCTTCGCCGCCAGGAGTATAAAGTCAACGGGCCAGGACGTTTCTCCGGCAAGCGAGGATAATTTTTGGTCACCCTCTGGCGGGGGGCGGAACAGGGCCCTTAGCCGTTTTGCATCTCCTAAACGTCCAGCCGCGGTCAGGGCCTGCCGCCGGGCGGCTTCGTTTTTTGGTTCCTTCATCAAAAAGCCTTCCAGGTCAGCTAAGGCCGCCACATAGTCCTGTTGCTTCAGGTGTAGCGTCCCGCGCCAATAATAAAAGGCCGGTGGCAACGGACCGGGCCGCTGTTCCATGGTAGACAGCACCGCCTCGGCCCGCAGCAGGTCGTTGTCTGTAGAGTAGCGATCGACCAGTTTCAGGCTGACTTCGTAGTCCGCCGGATCTAGCCGATGAATGGTCGCCAGGGTCTCGTTCAGTTCCAATTGCCGGCCCAGATGCTCAAGGACTTTAGCCATGCTCCGGTAGAGGCCGCTATCATCTGGCGTCAGCCGGGACAACTGCCCCCAGAACGTCAGGGCATCTTCCTCGCGGCCCGCAGCCAGGGCATGATTGGCCAGGGTGCGCAAGACCAATGGGTCGTCAGGGCGCATGAACAGGAGACGCTGGTAGACCGCCATGGCCTCGCCATGGGCACCTGCCTCCTCATACAAGCGGGCCGCCCTTCTCAAGTTGGCTTCACCCGGCTGTGGCTCGATGGCGAAATAGTGTTCGAGGGCGCGCAACGTCTCGGTCTTATGCCCCAAGGTCTCCTGGGTCTTGATCAGCAAGGCCGCCACCTCCTTGTCGTCGGGGCGAAGGGCTGCGTACGGCCCTAAAAAGTCGAGGGCCTTGGCAAAGTCCTGTTTCGCCACATAGCCTTGCCCAATCTTTTTCCGCACCAGGAGATCATCCGGACGATGCTGGTGGATTGCCAGCAAGAAAGGCAAGGCCTGCTGTGCCTGGCCGCTTTTTTCAAAAGAATCGGCCAACCTCTGTTGGCCCTCCAGATCATCAGGCCGGGCCTTGACATAACGTTGCCAATACTCCAGCCCCTGTTCTGGGTGCTGAAGTATATCGCTGGTGCGAGCGGCCATCAAGAGCACCTCAGGCGCTGGTTTTGGCCCACTGGTCAGCTCAAGCAGGTGGGGCCAGGCCATGTTATAGGCCTGCGCCTCATAGGCCAGGGAGGCCAAGGCCTCACGGAGGACTGCGTCGTTTGGGGTAAGCCGCCACAAGGCTTCCAATAAGGGCAAGGCGGCTTTCTTGTCGCCAGCGGCCAACAAAGCATGGACCGCACCGGCCAGGGCATGACCATTATCCGGTTGCAGCTCATGGAGCCGGGCAAATGCCGTAGCCGCCCCTCGAAAACGGCCAAGGTGCAAATCAATGGCCGCCAGACACTGTAGGTATTCCGGCCGATTGGGAGACCCATCGTTTAAGGTCTCGATATCATCAATCGCCTCTTGGTCGCGTCCCAGGGCAACCAGGAGGGTGACCTGTTCCCAACGGGCCTCGTAGATGTCTTTTTCCTTAAGCAACTCGTGGTACAACTGGGCGGCTTGGGTCAACTTGCCGGCCACTGCCAATTGCCTCGCCTCATCCCAGCGCTGCTTCCAGACTGGCGATACCCCTTCATCCTGTTTGACTTGTGGGGTTTTGGCGGTAAGGCTCTCGGCCAGGGGGACCGTGTCGAATCGGTAGGCCTTTAGAAAAGGACGCGGTTCAGTCCCCCCTTGAAGGTTAACAGAAGGGGACGCGGCGGAGTGGCCAGACACCGACACCAGAAATAGCGCCAGCGACAGACAGGCAATCCAGCCAAAAACGAAAAACGTGCATAACCCTCAAAACCGTAACTGTTCAGCAGCGCCGCAGCTGCGCGAAGTAGGTCTGCGAGCTATAGCAGCGCTATGCGAGCAGGCCTATGACAAAGCAGATGTGGTGCTGCTGAACAGTTACCGCTGATGACGTCATCGTGCTCTCAAATAGCCAAAGCTTTTGGCCGGATTGCCTGTCTGTCGCTGGCGCTATTTCTGGTGTCGGTGTCTGGCCACTCCGCCGCGTCCCCTTCTGTTAACCTTCAAGGGGGGACTGAACCGCGTCCTTTTCAGTT
>JANNQL010000227.1:0-6514 GCA_031400755.1 Pseudomonadota bacterium
GCGTCGTTGATGCCGTCGCCCACCATGAGGACCGGACGGTGCTGGGCCTCCTGGGTCGCCTGCACCCAGGAGGCTTTTTGGTCTGGGGTCAGCCTGGCGAAAAAGTCGATGCCTAAGGGCCTCGCCGCCTGGCGGGCGGCCGCTTCGTGGTCGCCGGTCAGCATGACTGATTTGATGCCAAGCTGCGTGAGGGCGGCGATGGTCTGGCCCGCCTCCTGACGCAGGGGGTCGGCCAGGGTGATGACCCCCTGGTAGTGCGTGCCAACCGCCAGATGGACCTCGGTCAGAATGGTAGGGGCGGTCTCCGGGACATCTACGCCATGTTGGCAGAGGAAGTCGCGGCTGCCGGCGCGGATGACGCCTTTCTCTGTGTGCAGAAAAAGGCCCTGGCCCGGTACGGCCTGGGCCGGGGCGGGCTCGACCTTCAGGCCTTGGGCGCGGGCGGCCTTGACGATCCCCTGCGCTAAGGGGTGCGACGAGGCCTGTTCAAGGCTTGCGGCGAGCGTCAGCAGGGCCTCGGCAGAGCCGGTGGCCGGGACGATTTCCTTGACCTCGGGCTGGCCGCAGGTGAGGGTGCCGGTCTTGTCAAAGGCCGCCACCTGAATGCGGGCGGTCGCCTCCAGGACATCGCCGCCCCGGAAGAGGATGCCGTGGGCCGCCGCCGTGCCGGTGGCCACCAGGACCGCAGTCGGGGTGGCGAGGCCGAGTGCGCAGGGGCAGGCCACTACCAGCACCGCCACGCCGTTTAAGATGGCGACGGTCAGATCGTGGCCCGTGGCCAGCCAGTAGAGGCTGGTTGACAGGGCGCAACCAATGACTGCGGGGACAAAGATGACAGCCAGACGGTCGGCCAGGGACTGAATCGGGGCCTTGCGGGACTGGGCCTCCTCCACCAGGCGGGCGATCTTGGCCACAAACGAATCAGCGGCCTGGCGGCTGACGATCACCTCGACGCCGCAGCTGATGTTCAAGGAGCCGGCCAGCACCGTCATCCCCGGTTGCCGCAGCACCGGCAAGGCCTCCCCGGAGACAACCGCCTCGTCCACTTCCGTGCTGCCGTGGTCGATCCTGCCATCGACCGGAAAGCGCTGGCCAGGGGAGATCAAGATGCGGTCGCCCGGACGCAGATCGGCGCTGGCCACCTGCTCGGGGCAGCGGTCTGCGGTGAGGCGGCTGGCGAGATCAGGGCTCAGCCTGAGCAGGCGGTCGATGCCGCTGCCTGCTAAGTGACGGGCGCCGTTTTCCAGGAGTCGGCCCAAGAGGATCAGGGTGACAATCATGGCCGCCGTGTCAAAGTAGACCTCACCTCCATGGAGCATGGCCCAGAGGCTGTAGCCGTAAGCCACCAGCACGCCTAAGCTGATCAAGAGGTCCATGTTGGGGAGGCGGTTCTTGATGGAGTGCCAGGCCCCGGCCAGAAAGGGGAAGCCGCAGTAGAACACCACTGGCGTCGTCACCAGGGCGGCCAGGACCTGGATGAATTGGCGGGTGGTGCTCTCGATGCCCTGGAAATAGCCGGCATACAGGGCCAGCGAGTAGCCCATGAGCTGCATGGATAAAAAGGCGGCGGTGCCGAAGCGGATCAGCAGGCGGCGGTGGGCGTCTTCTGCCTGTCTTTGCGCCGCCGCCTGAGTGAAGGGCCGGGCCAGATAGCCGATCTGGCTTAATGACTTGAGCAGGGGGCTGGCGCTGGTCTGGGCGGGGTTAAAGAGGAGTTGCAGACGATGGCTAGCGAAATTGACCCTGGCCGTTATTACTCCGGGCTGTCTGGCGAGGATCTTTTCAATGAGCCAGACGCAGGTGGCGCAGCGGATGCCCTCAATGAGCAGCGAGATCTCGGCGTCATCTGCCGTCTGGCTGGTGAATTGCTCCAGGTATTCGGCCTGATAGGCGGTCTGGAAAGCGGCGTCCGGCACCCCCTGCTCCTGCCAGTGGCGGCGCTGATAGAATTGGCCAAGGCCAGCGCCGGTGATGATCCGGTAGGCCCCCTGGCAGCCATGACAGCAGAAGCAGAGGGCTGCGCCGTTGACTTCGTCACGGACCAGATTCGGCTCACAGGGCAGGCCGCAGTGGTCGCAGGGGGGTGGTGATTGGCGTGAGTTCACGGAGTTTTGCGATGCCATCAAGGTTCCAGGCTGATTAACAGCCGGCGCTGGACAGTGGCCTGGGCCTTGGTCAGGGTCAGGCTGGCTTCGAGCGTCAGCGGCAGGTTGGCCGGGATGGTCGCCGTATAGAGGCCGTGGCCGGCGTCGCTCAGGGCCAGGGGTGGGGTAGCGGTCTCTGTGTGCAGGGTGATGGCCCCCTGGCAGCCGGGGATGCCGGTTTGGTCGGCGTCATCAACTTGGACCGTCAGGATTCTGCCCTGCAGCTTTGGCCGGACGGTCCAGCCTAGGGTCTGGGCGGACTGAAGCTCAAGGCTGGTGCTGTTATATTTCAGGCCATGGCGGTAATAGTTGGGATCGGTGACGGGGCTGACCCCGGAGGCGGCCCGTTCAAGCGACCACCAGCTAAAGGCGGCGAAGGCGAGGACAAGGGCGACTAGGAAGGCGGGCCAGTGGTTGGTCGTGCGGTTTATGCTCATTACTGCTGTCTTCTGACTCCTGCTAGCACTATTTCTGGCCAGGGTTGGCAGCGGGCTGGTATTTGGCCTGATGGGTGGCCATTTTTTCTTGAAACTCGCCATGGGAGGTCCAGCCGCTGAACAGAAAATAGGCGGAGAAGAGTATGGCCCAGAGGATGAGGCCGAAGTAGAGGATATTGAAATAGACCGGGGGTGGGGTCTCCCGGTTTTCCTTGATGCCGTCAAATTTTTCCGCAGTAGTGTCTTGCATTGATCTCTCCTTATTCGCAATTCGTAATTTTTATTAATCGTCGTCCATCATTCGATATTTGGGGGCCTCAATGGCATCCTTGCGTTTGCGGCCCATGGTCCGGAGGACGATGATGGCAAAGATGACAAAGAGGCCGACGGTGACGCCCAGATAGAGAAGAGCGGCATGGTCCATTATTTCCCCTCTTCCTTGTCATGCTCTTCTGTGTGGTTCTTCAGGAAGTTGACGAGCTTCCATATCTTACTCACGCCGAGCGAGGCAAAACTGGGCATGCCGGCCCCGGTGCCGTCATGGATGAGGGTGAAGAGGTCATTGTCCTCGAAATCCTGCATATTGGTCAGCGGCGGGCCGACATCATCCGTGTCATCAGCCTTTAATTTGAGGTCGTGGCAGGAGTGGCAATTGCCGTCGAAGAGCTTTGCCCCTTCCTTGATGGCCTCCGGGTCATTGGCAAAGGGGTTTTTCAGGTCGCCGACGATGACGGTCTTGGCGGCTTGGCGCCAGGGGATGTCGGCCCCTAGTTTCTGGAGGTAGGCGACCATGGCGTCCATTTCGGTCTTGCCGGCCAGGGCCTTGATCTCCGTCTGATCGTAAGGGAAGTGAAGGGTCTTCATCTTCTTTTCGGTATAGGCCGGATCAACGAGGTTGGCCGTGAGGAAGGCGTAGGCCGGCATATTGGATTCAGGGATCATGACGGTCGGCTGCTTCATATGCTGGTAGTGCCAAGTGTCCGGGTACTTGCCGCCGATGCGGGCCAGGTCCGGGCCGGTGCGCCGCGACCCCCAGAGGAAGGGCTGATCAAAGACAAACTCGCCGGATTTCGAGTAATCGCCGTACCTGAGGACATCGGCCACCAATGGGCGCACGGTCTGGGAGTGGCAGTTGTTGCAGCCTTCGCGGACATAGACATCGCGACCGGCCAGTTGCAGGGCGGTGTAAGGCTTGACCGAATCGATGCGGTCAGCCTCGCTGTTGACCCACTTGAAGGGCAGGACCATGGTAATGGTGGTCCCGACCATGATGGCCAGGGTTGCCAGGACAAGCAGCAGGACAGGTTTCTTTTCCCACATGAGCGCACCTCCTCTTTATGCGTTCTGAGCGGCCGCTGGCAGGGGGGCTTCTTGGCTGCGGGCCGTCATGATCAGGTTATAGATGAAGACCAGGACGCCTGCCAGGTAGATGACGCCGCTGACCGCCCGGACCGTCCAGTACGGATAGAGCTGGGCCAGGGTCTCGACAAAGGTGTAGGAGAGTGCGCCATCGCTATTTAAGCTGTGCCACATGGAGGCCTGCTGGAGCCCTGCGATCCACATGGAGACCGAATAGATTAGTTGGCCGATCAGCACCAGCCAAAAATGGAGGTTGGCCAGAGGGACGCTGTAGATTTCGCGGCCATAGAGCTTGGGCGCGATAAAGTAGATGGCGGCGAACAGGACCATCGACACCCAGCCCATGGTGCCCATGTGGACGTGGCCCGGCACCCATTCGGTATAGTGAATGAAGGCCGAAAACGAGCGCACTGCCTGCGACGGACCTTGCAAGGTCTGTAGGCCGTAGAAGGTGATGCCGAGAATCAGGAACTTGACCAGGTAGTTGTCGCGCATCTGGTGCCATTGGCCGCCCATGGAGAGATAGCCGTTGAACACCGAGCCCCAGGAGGGGGCGATCAGCATGATGGAGAAGGCCATGGCCAGGGTCTGCACCCAGTCCGGCACCGGCGTCCACAGCAGATGATGGGCCCCGGTCCACAGGTACATGAAGATCAGGCTCCAGAAGGCGATGATTGAGATGCGGTGGCTGTAAATCGGCACGCCGGTGGTCTTGGGCAGGAAATAGTAGAAGATGGCGAGCGGCGGGGTGGTGAGGACCATGGCCACGGCGTTGTGGCCAAACCACCACTGGACGTTGGCGTCGTTGGTGCCGGCATAGGCCGAGTAGGACTTGAAGAGCGACACCGGGATCTCGGCGGCGTTGACGATATAGAGGACCGCCACCCCGACCAGGGTGGCGAGTATATACCACAGCGAGATGTACATGTGCTCTTCGCGGCGCTTGGCGATGGTCATGATGATATTGACCGAGAAGATGACCCAGAGGATGACCACCATGATGTCAAGCGGCCACTCCAGTTCGTGGTACTCCTTGGAGGTGGTGAAGCCCATGAGCAGGGTGACGGCGGCGCCGATGATGATGGCGTTAAAGAAATAGAGCTGGAAACGGGCTAAGGACAGGCTCCACAGCGGCCGTCGGCACAGGCGTTGAGTCACGTAGAAGAAGAGGGCGAAGAAGCTGCCGATGCCCCAGCCGTAGATGCCGGCGTTGGTGTGCAGCGGTCGCAGTCGGCCGTAGGTCAGGTAGGGGGCCAGGTTCAAGTTGGGATTGACCAGCTGAAACGAGATCAGCACCCCCACCAGGACAGCCACCACGCCCCAGAGGATACTCCAGTGCACGAAGCTCTTGACGATGTCATAATTGTAGTCAGTTTTCTCCATACCGCCTCCCTTTTTCCTTATTAGACTGAAGGCTGAAGGTTGAAGACTGAAGGGGTGTCGGTATGACTTGTTAAGAGTCTTTCCGCCTGCCCTTCAGCCTTCAGTCTTCAGCCTATTTTCCTATTTTTTACCACACCGCCCTTATCCCATGCTCTTTCCTGATCTGGTCCACCTGGCGCTCCAGGTCCACCCGCCATTCGGCGTGGATGCGGGCCGAGGAGGGGGCGATGAGTTCCGGCAGGCCGTAGACCAGGCGGTCGGCGGCGCCGCTGGCCTCGATCACCGCCTCGATGGAACGGGCCCCGAATTGATAGCGGGCCAGGAGCAAACGCAGCAGGAGGCCGGAGGTCTTGCGGGCCGCTTTCTTCCAGTGGGTGTCCATCTGGTGGGCGATGATAAAGGCCCGCTTCAGCAGGATGCGGCGCAGTTCCTCTAGTTGTGATTGGGAGGCGGCGGCAGAGAACAGGTCGTCGGCGAGCTCGATGCCGTCGATGTCGAGCACCACCCGCAACCGGCTCATGAAGTCCGGGATCTTTAAGGTCTTGGCCCGTTGCCAGGCCTCAGGGGCGGACTGATCAAGCAGCTTTTTCATCTCCTCCCAACTGGCCTTGACGCCACCGGCAAAGGCGAAGATCGAGCGGCCGATATTGTAGGGCACGCCATGCACATAGGTGACGCCGTCCTGCATCGAGGGCAGGAAATAGCGCAGGTAGCCGAACTCCTGGCCGTCGTAGCGGCAATCGAACTCGTCCCAGAAGACGATGGGGACCTTGCCCTTGGCCACCGAGGCCCGGATCGGCTCAATGGCCGAGTTGATCTCCTCCGGCCCGGTGAACTGGGTCATGTTGAATTCAAAGAACTCGAAGGGGTTGATGGCGAATTTTTGGGAGATGACCCGGGCCACCTCCTTGACCGAAAAGGACTTGCCCGAACCGGGCGGCCCGAAGACGCCGAGGCATAAGGGCCGCTGGAAGCTCTCGCGGGAGACATAGGAGTCCATGACGTTTTGCAGGGTAATGACCGGTTCGATCTCGGCCGGGTCGGTAGTGCGCAGATTGCCGACATGGTAGAGGCGGAGCCTTTCGAAGCCGCGTTTCCAGCTGACTTCTTCTTTTAAGTGATGCAGGACCTGGATGATGATGCCTAAGCAACCGGTCGGTAAGGTGCAGATCTCTTGGCGTTGGGCGGCAT
>JANNQL010000228.1:0-5173 GCA_031400755.1 Pseudomonadota bacterium
GGTCTGTTACCCGGCCCCTTCCACTCCGCTCTGGGGACGATGCCCCCGGCCGTCCCCTGAGCGGAGTCGAAGGGACGTTGCCGCTTGGGGTGAGATGATTGGCTGTAAATAGTTAAGAACCCCATACATTTTTGACTTGCCAGCCAGTGGCTGACTACCGTGTAACCGAGCCTGCCTGCGTCATGCTCACTCTTCGTTGATGGCGAGGAGTGGTTCAATCTTTTTAAGCCGATTGATGGGAAGTAATGCCCCGCACAGACATATTGCGCAGCCGGCAAACAGGGCAATTCCGCTGATGACTAGACGTTCGCTCACGGGGAGATCTACTGAAATGCTCTTTATTGTTGTGAAGCTTTTGATAAGCAGTATTGACAGAGTGGTGCCGCCGGCAATCCCGACCAGACTCCCAAGAATGCCTACCATCAGCGCCTCAAGGAGGAAAAGTTTGACAATTGCCGCCTGAGTAGCGCCGATGGCCCGCATGATGCCAATTTCTCGCGACCGTTCATTGGTGATGGCCGAAAATATTGCCCAGGTCAAAAAGAGAGTCAGCATCATTGAGAAGGCGACGGTAATCAGAAAAATCTTGTTTATATCGGCAAGAATGGCAAGAAAGCGCGAGCCCATGTCACTGCGGGAAGTCACGTCGACATCGACAATTTCTCCTTCGATGACTTTTCCCAGATAAGTGGGCTCCAAGCCTTTTTTTAACTTTACGAAAATGACCGAAATTTCTCCCGATTTCAGTGACGATTTGCCGCTCGCTATAACATCGGTCCGATTTTCTTCGGTCATAAACAGGGCGTTGTCAAGCCCGGTGCCGGTTGCTTCGAGTCCCCCGACGATCTTGAATGGTTTATTGAAAAGAGTCGCTTGAATATTGAGTAAGCCAAAGCCGAAGTTTTCCTGGGCGCCAGACCCAGCAATGGCCTCTCCTTTATTGAGTGGCCTGCCCAGAGATTTCTGGAGCCAAGGCCTGACGATGAAGTCTGTGTCTGGATCAAAAACGACTATTCTGGCGGGCGTAACATCACAGCAAATTCCGGGGATGGTTGCCAAGTAGGTTTGCGGCGTGAGGGAATCAACCCCATCGATCTGACGAATCCTGCCGATAATGTCCTTTGGCATGTAAAATGCGGTGTTTTTGGATTCAAGCAGAAATTCTTCGGCAAAGCCTCTGGTGCCTTGCGGGGTGACAATCAGGTCCGCACCGAGACGGTCCGAAGCCTTTTTCAATCCCAGGCCGACCCCTTTACTAAAGGACATGGCGAAGATAAGGAGGGCCACCAGGACCGCAATCGCGGCAATGAGTACCCCCGTGCGCAAGGGCTTCCGCTGCAAATTCTTCAGGGCAAGGACTGTTATATGAAGACGGTTCAATGGAATGCTTCAGCAGATCCTCGGCAGTTGCTCGGCCACCGGCATCTCTAGAATCCTTTTGACCCCCAACCCAGTACGCAGGGCAACCAGGCCGTGATGTTCGTCCACCACCTCACCGATGATCCTGGCCTCACGGCCCAATTCATGACGCCGCATAGCCGCAAGCAAACGATCGGCATCGGCACCGGCAACAACGACTAGTAATTTCCCTTCGTTGGCGACAGTCAGGGGATCGAGCCCCAGAACCTCACAGGCCCCCCGCACCATCGGATGGACCGGAACAGACGCCTCCTCCACGACAATGCCAAGTCTGGCCGCCCCGGCAAACTCATTTAAGCTCGTTGCCACCCCGCCCCGGGTCGGGTCACGCAGCACCCTGATCTGCTTTGACTCTTGCAGCATTAACGCCACCAAGCCATGCAGGGCAGCAGTGTCTGATTTAATTTGGGTCTTAAATGAGAGCTGCTCTCGACTGGTCAGCACCGCCAGACCATGATCGCCGATCGTGCCGGAGACGATGACCTTGTCACCGGGACGAAGCAGGCTGGCATCTAAATCGAGTCCTTCCGGCACCACGCCGATCCCTGAGGTGTTGATGAATATCTTATCGCATTTGCCGCGAGGCACTACCTTAGTGTCGCCGGTGACGACCTGCACCCCGGCCTTGGCGGCGGCCTGCTCCATGGTGACAAGGACCTGATGCAGCGTGTCCATGGCCAGGCCCTCCTCCAGGATAAGCCCGACGCTCAGAAAAAGCGGCATGGCCCCGGCCATGGCCACGTCATTAACCGTGCCGTTAATGGCCAAGTCGCCGATGCTGCCGCCCGGGAAAAAAATCGGGTCAACGACATAGGTGTCGGTGCTGAAGGCGATCCGGCCTGGCGGCAGACTTAAAACGGCCTGATCACTCAAACGGTTCAAGGCCTGATTACTGAAACGGGGCAGGATCATGGTAGCAATCAAATCGGCGGACAACTTGCCACCACTGCCATGGGCCAGTTGTACGCTTGTATGTTTCATGATCGGCAACGGACAGGAGAAACTGGTCATGCAAGGCCTCGTCATATAGGTGGCTAGTACAATGTAACACGAATTGTTTCGGTTTTTTGTAGGTTGGGTTAGCGAAGCGTAACCCAACGCCACAGGCACCAATGGCGTTGGGTTACGGCCAGACGACGGCCTAACCCAACCTACGATATTTAGGACTGAGATGAGGGAGGCGCGATCTACACCCAGTCCACAGCACTCAGTCCTATTCCCTATATTTTTTTGTATTGATAATAGGCGGCACAGGCCCCTTCGCTGGAGACCATAGTCGCCCCCAAGGGGTGCTCGGGGCGGCAGCCCGTGCCAAAGGCCGGGCATTGATCAGGTCTCTTCAAGCCCTGCAGGATAATGCCGCTGATGCACTCCGCCGCCTCATGGGTGACAATATCCGTCACCGCAAACTTCTTCGAGGCATCAAAGGCCGCGAACTCCTCCCGCACCTGCAAACCACTTTTCGGGAGCAGACCAATCCCTCGCCACTTTTGGTCTTTAATCGTAAAAACTCGGGCAACCATGTCCCTGGCCAAAGGATTGCCCACCGTCCGCACCGAACGGCCATACTGATTTTCGACCTCATGCCTTCCTGATTCCAACTGCCGGATGATCATGACCAGACCTTCAAGGATATCGTTTGGCTCAAGCCCGGTGACCACTATCGGCACCTGATAATCGACGCAGATCTCCTCATACTCGGCAAGGCCCATCACCGTACAGACATGCCCCGCCGCCAGATAGCCCTGGACCTGATTGTCAGGGGAGCTGAGCAGGGTCCGCATGGCAGGAGGCACCAGGACATGACAGGCAAGGATGCTGAAATTGGCCAGACCTTCCTTGGCCGCCTGGATCACCGCCATGGCGTTGCCAGGGGCCGTGGTCTCAAAACCAATGGCTAAGAATACAACCTGCCGGTCCGGATTTTCTCGGGCAACCTGCAAAGCCTCCAGAGGCGAATAGACGATCCGGACATCGCCGCCTTCGGCGCGGGCGGAGAGCAGGTCCTGCTGACTGCCCGGCACCCGCAGCATATCACCGAAACTGCAGAAGATCACCTCAGGGCGCTTGGCAATGGCAATGGCCTGGTCGATAGTCTCAAGCGGGGTGACGCATACCGGGCAGCCTGGTCCGTGGACCAGGCGGATCTCAGACGGCAGGACCTGATCGATGCCGCTGCGGACAATGGCATGGGTCTGACCGCCGCAGACCTCCATGATCACCCAAGGCCTGGTCACTAGTCGCCTGATCTCGTCAAGCATCAGATGGGCAATGGCCGGGTCCCTGAATTCGTTAAGATAAGTACTCATCCTGGCCCTCTAGTCGTGCCCCGGCTTGTCGCGGAACTGGTCTGCCTTCTCCAGCAGTTCCTGCCAGATTTCCAAGGTCTTTCTGGCCTCTTCCTCATCAAGGATGGAAAGCGCGAAACCGGCATGGACTATGGTGTACTGGCCAAGCAAAATCTCCGGGACATACTCCAGGCACACCTGGGAGACAGTGCCGTCGTAATCCACCTCCCCCATCTTCAGACCGGTATTTTCATAAATCTTGATCAGTTTTCCAGGGATTGCGAGACACATAGGTTGCTCCGTGTTCAAAAAAAATAACTACATCGGGTTGATAGGCTGAAGGCTTTTAGGCTGAAGGGCTGGCGGTACTTGCTGTATGTAGATTTATTTCCCCTGCCATCCCCTGTTCTCCTTTACCTAACCGCCGACAGCCTAATCCTCTAATTGTCCGGACAAACAATACCATACTCAAAGAGACCATGCGGCGTCAATCGATTGCCATCGATTTATAAGTCCTGCATTTTTTTTGTCAGGAGTCATGAAGTGTGGTATAAAAGCACCTCTTTTCCCCCTTGACCCAGATAAACTGGACTATTCTCAGTCCCCCCTCGAGGGGGATAAGTCCCTGTTGGCTGTAATCCCTTTCCGGCACTGGGTTCCGCTATTTTATTAACCACAAATTGCCGCAAGCAATCCAGAAAGGGACTAAACAACGCGGACCATGGCAATCAGAATAGCAATCAACGGCTTTGGCAGGATTGGCCGGCAGATAACAAGACTACTCAGCACAGAATTAGGCGCTGGGATTGAACTGCTGGCAATCAATACGTTGGGGACGATTGAACTTGCCGCCCACCTCCTGCGCCATGACAGCAATCACGGCGCTTTCCACCAATCGGTCGCCATCAAAGAAAATGACCTAATCATCGGCGACCAAGCCGTCAGGTTCCTCAATCAGCCCGATCCAAGCCTCCTGCCCTGGCGGCAGATGGGCATTGATCTGGTCATCGAGGCCAGCGGCCAGTTGACCCATCGCCGGCAGGCCGACCGCCATCGCCAGGCCGGCGCCCAGAAAATACTGATCACCGCCGCCGCTAAAGACCCTGATATCACCCTGTGCATGGGGGTAAACCACAACGCCTACCGGCCTGACCGCCACCATATCATCAGCGGCAGCAGCTGCACCGCCAACTGCCTGGCCCCGGCCGCCAAACTGCTTAACGATCACTTCACCATCCAATCATGCGTCGCTACCTTTCTGCATTCATATACCTGCAGCCAGCACCTCCTTGACCTGCCAGGCCATGACCTGCGGCGCATGCGGGCTGTTGGCCGTAACATCATGCCGACATCAACCAGTGCAGTCCAACAGATACCGGAAGTCATCCCCGAACTCCTCGGCAAATTTGAAGCGATTGCCATCCGGGTGCCAACTCCGGAAGTGCACTTAGCCTATTGTACCACCC
>JANNQL010000229.1:0-17998 GCA_031400755.1 Pseudomonadota bacterium
TCAGTGGTCTGTTGGAGGCCAATATAGCCTCGGTCCGGGCCACTGACTCGGAGGGTGGGAAGAGGAGCAGCAGCGACTTGAGCTTGGCCACTGCCCAGTTGAGCGCCGATGCTTTTTTCAGTCCCTATGTCAGCGGCCACCTCTCTCTGCTGTATGAGGAAGACCCGGACGATCTGAGCAATAACAATATTGTACTCGACGAAGCCCTGGTTGGGGTCAAGGGCGGTGAGGCCTGCCCGACATATGTCAATGTCGGACGTATGTATGTGCCTTTCGGCCATTTTGAGACCCATTTTATCAGTGATCCAACGACCTTGACCCTTGGCGAAACCAATGATACCGCCGTGCTTGCGGGCTATACCAACGATATCGTTGACTTTGGGGTCGGATTTTTTAAGGGTAAGGTGATTGAGGAAGGCAAGAATGAGCAGATTAACAGCATGGTGGCCTCGGCGGTGGTCTCGTGGCCCAAGGGCAGTGACGATAAATTGATCATGCAGGGCGGGGTGTCATATATCTCCAATCTGGCGACCAGTGATGGCTTGGAGGCACATGCCGCCGACGACATGGATGACGACGATACTACCGAGATTGCAACCCCTGGTGAGGTCAAAAATATGGTGGGAGGCGCGAGCGTTTTTCTGGGCCTGGCCTATGCCGAGACCTTTTTCTTTGATGCCGAATTTCTTGGCGCCATTGATGGTTTTGCTGACGGAGACTTGAGCTTTGTTGACGACCGGAACCGGAGGCCGCAAGCCTGGAACCTGGAGGCCGCGTTCAGGCCTTTTGACAAGGTGGAATGCGCTATGCGCTATGGTGGCAGCAATGAGGCTGGGACCTTCCTGGCCGATGACGAGTACGGCACCGTCATCTTGTACAGTCTTTTTGACAATACGTCTCTCAGTGTTGAGTATTTGTTTCAGGAATTCCAAGACAACAGCAAGAACAGTCAGGCGACCATGAAACTGGCGGTTGAATTTTGATGGCCATCCAGAAAGAGCATGAGACTTAGAAAAGTTAGAGCTGCTGTGTGCATAAGTGCCACACTTTTTGGGGACTCAACGCAGTTGCCCTGCACTGTGTCAAATACCTAAAGGAGTATACAATGAAACTGATGGAAATGATGCCCACGGTTACCATGATAATAGCCAGCGCTTTTTTCCTGGTCGCTTGTGCGGCAAGGACTGTGCCGCCTTCAGCCCCAGGTGAGCTGGCAGTGATAATTCTGCCGGCGACAGATGTGCAGATTTTTCAAACCACTGCCCGACAGGATGACGGCAGCGTGTATGTGGAGGGCAAGATACAACGAAAAATGCCCCGTCGGAGGGTGATCCCGAAAGGGCACGTTGACATCGCGATAGTTGATGAGAAAGGCAAGACCCTTCAGCAAATATCCACCACGATCTCGCCGGAAGTCATTCCGAGCAGCCACGGAATGAAGTCATCTTTTATGGCTCGGATTCCCGTGATAGCGCCACCGGGAAGTTTTATCAGCGTAAAATTCCACAGCGGTAATCACGATGGTTGATGGCCTCGTAAAAAAGCCCCTAACTGGGATTGTCATGATCTTTTCCCTTCCAGCAGGATATGGTCGATGTCATGGCTTGTCTTCCCTGCTGACGCTACAGCTGCATGAGCAGTCCATTCCCTTGGCCTTGCCAAAGGCCTCCCGCCCTTCCCGCACGGTCAGCCAGGAGATCAGGATTGCTCCGATGGCGTCCAGGCTGCCGATGCCGGTCAATTCATAGCCGACGCTGGCGGCCATGAGGACCACCGACAGATAGACGCAGGCCCTGGAACAGGCGGCATCCGCCAGAATGGCGGGTGAGTTGAGCTCGGTGCCGATCTTGGTTTTCTGA
This sequence comes from Pseudomonadota bacterium, assembly GCA_031400755.1. Taxonomy (GTDB): domain Bacteria; phylum Desulfobacterota; class Desulfobulbia; order Desulfobulbales; family VMSU01; genus VMSU01. The sequence goes on from JANNQL010000229.1 coordinate 1,860, forward strand.
TGGATCAAATACCACATGAAGGACATTGAAAAGAGCGAGATGATGATGCCCCACCAGGTCGTCTCCGGTTTGTGCTGCTGGTAAAGGTTTATACAGGCCGTCAGCACCAGACCGGCCGACAGGAGGTAGAACGCCGCCCCGGTAATCCTGAGCGCCCGCTGTTCGAATTCGTCTCGTGTCTCTCCCTCGTTTGCTTTGATTCTGCGCAGCATATGCCAGACGCCAAGCGCTGAAATCACCTCGATGAAGGAATCAACGCCGAAGCCGAATAAAGCGAGGGTCTCATCGGCGGCCCCCAGCCAGACTGATGCGCCACCTTCAACAAGATTGTAGATGATCGTGAACAGCGTCAAGTACTCGGCGCGGGCGTAGAGTTTTTCTTTCATATTTTCTCTCAGAGGATTTCTACCTTCATCTATCAAGCAAGTTTTGTGTCTCGATAATGCGGTACACTTTACTTCTCACCCGCTGAAATACGCGGCCTTGCTTGCCTGCACTGCGAGCCGATCATCACTGGTTAATGTAGTTCATCAGCTTTTGTTGAACAGCCGGGGTGTCCCATTGTACCGGTCCCAGAAACTTCTCTCGGAGCACGCCCTGCTTATCAATGATGTAGGTTTCCGGCACACCGGTCAAACCGTACGCCTGGCCTGCCTTGTTGTCAGGGTCAATAAGAATTGGAAACGTCACTCCAAGCTTGGCGGCTACGGTGTCGGCAAAGGCGGGCTCGTCCCTGCTGAGGATGGCCAGCATTTTGAATTTGTCAGCCGGCAACAGGCGGTAAAGCCTCTCCATGGAGGGCATTTCTTGCCGGCAGGGCGCGCACCAGGTCGCCCAAAAATTGACAAATACTACTTGGCCCTTGAGCTCGGAAAGGTTCCAAGTCTTGCCTTTACGGTCCATCAGGGTAAAGTCTGGAGCAAGCTTGCCTACCTCCGCCACTTTGGGCCGCTGGCCGCAGGCAACCAAAAAAAGGCTGAGGCAGATACAAACGACGGTGAGTGATATTCTTTTCATGATGGTCTTACTCCTTGCGTGTTATTGTGGGTAATTCGCCTTGATTTCAGCATCTATCAGCTCTTTTAATTGATTTTGGCCGAAGACCTGCAAAGGCTTGCCATTGACAAAGAACCCTGGTGTTTTGGTCACCCCCAGGGTCTTGGCATCGGTCAGGTCTTGCGCAATCAGTTGCGTGATGGCCGGGTCATTCATATCCGTTTTGATTTTTTCCAGATCGAGTCCGGCCTTTGGCAGAAACTGCCATATCAGTTCCGGCTGGGGATTATGGTGACTGGCCCAGTTAGACTGCGTCGCGTACATGACATCCAGTGTTTCCCAGTACTTTCCTTGCTTCTTCGCCGCCTCAAGAATCTTAACAAAATAATCAGCGCCGTCATGGAATGGTGCATACCGGAGCACAAGCTTTATCCTGCCGGGATTGGCGGCGATGATCTGCTTGACGAAAGGGGAAAAGGCGCTACATGTCTCGCAGGCTGGGTCCATGAACTCAATGAGATAGACCTTGGCATCGTCGCTGCCATAGGTCTGTGAATGCTCCCGCACAAAGAGTTCTGATTTTTCCTTGGCCATGCCGGCGATTTTGATTGCCTGTTTACCTTTGTAAACAGAACTGGCGAACACAAAGGCAAAGACCAGGCTGACAGCTGCAAAAATAAAAAGGATATATTTCATATGGAACTCCTCCTCGATGATAGTAATAAAAGGGCTGCTATAGCTGAAAATGTCAACAATGAAAGCATTGGGATGGTTATAAATCCCAAAAGGGTTATGTACTCCTCAGTGCATGAAACGCCTTTGCTGCAGGGTTTAAGACTTTTAGGGATCAGCCCGGTATAGAGCAGGTTGTGGTAGGCCGCTGTCAGCCAGCCTGCCAGGGTTAGCGGCAGAGCGTATCTGACAACGCCCTTGTCAAATGGGAAGAGACCTGCGGGAATGATGACGACCAATGGGAACAGGCATATCCTTTGATACCAGCATAAGATGCAGGGAGCAAACTGCATGACTTCGCTGAAGAACAGGCTGCCTAGTGTGGCGATGCTGACCATAAGCCAACACATGAATAAAATTGTCCAGCCAAAGGTGGACGTTTGCGCGGGGTTGCTCATATTAATTGTTCTCCTGGTTACCCTTCTGGCCGGCTCAGACTGCGGACATGCCACGCTCGCCGTTGCTGATGCGGACTGCATCAACGACTTCCGTGACGTAGACCTTGCCGTCGCCCTTGAGGCCGGTGTGGGCGTTGGTAGTGATGCAGGCCACCACATCTTCGAGCTGTTCGTCGCAGCAGAAGACTTCAATACGCACGTGCGGGATATACGCCATCTCATCTTCGACGATGCGGCTTTCAGCGCCTAGGGCGCGTCCGCGCCCGAAGCCCTGACCCTGGGCGATGCTCACCCCGGTCAGATTCGGGATGTCCCTCAAGCCCATGGCGACAAGCGAGAGTTGATGCGGTTTGATGAATGCGATTACCTGTTTCATGATGCGACCTCCGTATCGGTTGATGTTTTACGGTTCTCCAGCCACTCGTAGATCGTCGGTAGGACGATGAGCGTTAAAAATGTCGAGGTGACTAAGCCCCCCATAACGACGACTGCCAGGGGTTTTTGGATGTCAGCTCCCGAACCTGTGGCGTAGAGCATCGGCACATGGCCGATGAAGCTACAGAGCGCGGTCATGATCAAGGGACGAAATCGCAGGTTACAGCCAGTGCTAATGGTCTCTTCGACCGAGCGCCCTTCGTCGCGTAATTGGCGGAAGAAGGCGATGAGCACCACGCCATTCTGCACCGCGATACCCATCAGCACGATGAAGGCCACGGCCGCAGAGACCGAAAGAGGCATGCCGATGGCAGCTATCGCCAGCACTCCGCCACCGAGGGCGAAGGGCAGGTTCAAGATCACCAAGAGCGAATCCCGGAAGGAGCCGAGCGCCATGTAGAGCAGGATGAAGATCAGCGTAAGCGCCATCGGCACCACGACCGAAAGCCGTCGCATCGCCCGCTGCTGGTTTTCGAACTGTCCGCCATACTCCAGGAAATAGCCAGGAGGGAGGCTACTCTCAAGACCTGCGAGGAGGGTCTGGGCCTCGGCCACGAACCCTCCAAGATCTCGGCCGCGGATGTTGACCTCGGCCGCGACCCGACGCATTCCCTTCTCTCGGCTGATCTGGGCCGGTCCTTCGACGGTGGCGATTTTCGCAATCTTCGAGAGCGGGACGCGCGCTCCGTCAGCACCTGTGAAGAGAATCTGTCCGACCGCATCCAGATCGGCGCGCGCTTCCGGTGGGAAGCGGACCACGACAGCTACCCGCCGTTGCCCCTCGACCACGCGGGTGGCCTCGGTGCCGGCGAGCGCCGTTTCGATGGTCTCGTTGACGTCGGCGACGTTGATTCCGTAGCGTGCCATCGCCGGGCGATCGAGTGTGATCTCGACCTGCTCCATACCGGATACTTGCTCAACACGGGCGTCTTGAGCACCGCGTAAGCCCCCAAGAACTGCGGATGCCTGGTCGGCAAAGCCCTTGAGCAGGGCGATATCTTCGCCGTAAATCTTCACGGCGAGGTCACTTTTAACCCCAGAGATCAGTTCGTTGACCCTGAGCGAGATCGGTTGAGAGAAGGAGAGCCGTATCCCCGGGATCTTGCCGAGCTCTTGCTGCATGGCGGCGACAAGTTCAGGTTTGGTTTTCGCAGTTGTCCATTCCTTGCGATCTTTAAGCATGATCAGCAGATCCGTTTGTTCCGGTCCCATCGGGTCCTCGGAGATCTCGGCGCGCCCGGTCTTGCTGATGACTGCGGTTACCTCGGGGAAGCCCTCGCGTAGCCGGCGTTCCATGAAACTGCTGACGCTGACCGAGCCATCGAGTGAGGCGTTGGGCAGCCGCACCACGTTGATGGCGATAGATCCTTCATCAAGGTTGGGGATAAACTCAGTCCCGATCCTGGTGGTAGCAAAGCCTGCTACTGCGAGGATAGCGGCTGAAATAACGAACGTCAGCCAGCGAAATTTACGGGCGCCATCAAGCAGGGCAAGGTAGCCACAGTGCACAGCCTTGACGATGCGGAACTCATTCTCCGGGGCCTGCTGCAACAGCCATTCTGAGGTTACCGGCACGAAGGTCAGCGCGGTAATTAGAGAGACGAGGATGGCGATGATCATCGTCGCCGCCAGCGGGGCGAACATCTTGCCCTCGATCCCTTGCAAGGAGAAGAGGGGGATCATGACAATGATGATGATCAATACCGAGAAGGCCACTGGACGAGCCACTTCGCTCACGGCTTCGATTGCGATATGCCTCCGAAGCGCAGGGGTGGTTCGTTCGCCGAAGTGGCGACGCACGTTCTCGACGATGACGACTGAGGCGTCCACCACGATGCCCACCGAGAAGGCCAGCCCGCCAAGGCTCATCAGGTTTGAGGAGATGCCGGTCTGGCCCATGATCAGGAACGTGATGAGGAAGGTGATCGGCAGGGAGGCGAGGACGATAAGCGCCGAACGCATTTCGGCAATAAAGAGGAAGAGAATCAGGATTACGAAGATACCTCCCTCAAGCAGGGCTTTAACAACGGTTCCGATGCAGGCCTCAATGAGCGAGGTGCGGTCGTAAAAGACATTGAGGGAAACCCCCTCCGGTAGGCTTTTCTGGATCCTGGGCACGGTGTCTTTGACACTGGTCACCACGTCTTTGGAGTTCGCCCCCCGCAGCATGATCACCATACCGGCGACAGCTTCGCCTTTGCCGTCGCGAGAAACTGCACCCTGACGGGCTTGCGGGCCGACCTCGATCTCGGCGACGTCGTGGACATGCACCGGCGCTCCATCGACGACTTTAAGGACGACTTCTCGAATGTCATCAATACCTGAGATTTGGCCTAAGCCACGGATATAGGTCTGCTCCCAACCGCGCACGATGAAACCTCCAGCGGCATTGGCGTTGTTCTTTTCCAGTGCTTCAACGATGTCCCGCAGGCCGAGATTGTACTTGAGAAGGGCATCGGGTTTTACCAGCACGTGGTACTGCTTGACGAAACCGCCAAAGCTGTTGACCTCGTTCACCCCCGGGATCGGCCGCAGTTGCGGCGCAACCAGAAAGTCTTGGATCCCCCGCAGTTCCATCGGCGAAAGCGTCGCGCTATCTAAGGTATACTGGAAGATCTCGCCTAAGCCCGTGCTGATCGGCCCTAGTTCCGGCTCCACACCGATTGGCAGCTGCTCCTTTGCCCCTTGGAGACGTTCGAAGACTTGCTGGCGTGCGAAGTAGATGTCGGTGTCATCAACGAAGACCACAATTATCTGCGAGAGGCCGGCCTTTGAGAGCGAACGGACTTGGGTCACCTGGGGCACGCCGCCCATCTGTTGTTCGATGGGGTAGGTTACCTGTTGTTCGGTGTCGGCTGCTGAGAGTCCGGGGGCTTCGGTCAGAACCATGACCTGGACGTTGGTGACGTCGGGAAAGGCATCAATCGGCAGCCTCGTCCAGCCGACCCAGCCAGCGATGCACAAAAGTAGGGTGGCAGCGATGACGAACCAGCGTTGACGCATGAGGAATGTGATAAATGTATGCATGTCGTCCTCCCTTAGTCCGCACAGCCAGCGCCCATCTTGCCGCGCAAGACGTCGCTTTTCAGCAGGAAGGAGCCATCGGTGATGATCCGCTGATCCGCTGTGAGGCCGGAGGCAATCTCCACCATGTCACCTAAGCGCGCCCCTAGTTTGACGGGCCGCCGTATCCAGTAGTCCCCCTCCTTGTGGGTGAAGACAAAGGTGCGGCCTTCGTCGGCCAGCACCGCCACCTTGGGCACAACAAGGCTCTCGCCTTCGGCCGGCAAAAGCAGTCGCACCGAGACGAACATGCCTGGTTTGAGTAAACCATCGGCATTGTCGATACTGAATCTGGCCTTGGCAGTGCGGGTCTGTTCACTCATGCGGCCAGCGATCGTGTCCAGTTTGCCGTTAAAACTGCGGCCCATGGCGTCAACCTTGGCAGATCCTCCGGCAGCACTGGAGACGGCGGCGAGATCGGCCTCTTTCAAATCAGCCATGACCCATACCTTATCTAGGCCGGAAATGGTGAGGAGCTCCTTACCGGTTTCGGCGTGCTCCCCCGGAGCGGCGTGGCCTTCAATGACGGTTCCAGCCCTGGATGCGTGGACGACTACGAGTCCGTTCAAAGCAGCAGCCCCCTTCTTGGCTGAGATGCTTTCGATTTCCGTCTTGGTGAGCCCCAGGCGCAGGAGACGACCACGGGTAGCGGCGACATCGGTCTCGGACTCGGTTCGTTTGGCCTCAGCCTCCTGTACTTCGACCTGAGACGCCACTTTTCGTGAAAACAACAGCGTTTCGCGCTCAGCAGACTTACGGGAGAAATCAAGTCCGGCTACGGCCTTGAGGTAGCTAGCCTTAGCTTCCGCCACCTCGGGGCTATCGACCTCAAAGAGCGGTGCCCCGGCCTCGACTCGCTCCCCAGGTGTCGTGAAGCCACGAGTGATCAGGCCGGTCAGGGGGCTAGCCACATGTACGGTTCGGGTCTCGTCAAGCTGTACCTCGCCGGTCAGGCTGTGCTCCTCATGGCGTCCTTGCCGTTTTTCCGGAAAACCGGTAGCCACCAGGCCTTTGTCGCCCACGACAGAGGCGTCGAGCTTGACCGTGCCGATCTCGTAGCGGCACTCATCGCACTGGAATTGTGGAATATTATGCTCACAACTAGCGGCCCACATCTCATCCACTGGACGATCCAAATCGGAAACCTCGGCTTCGGGTTCAGGGCCGGTGGCCTGGTCGCCGTTTTTTTTAGGCTGTTTTTCATCGTGTTCCGATTTTTCCGGCTTGCCAGTTGCCTCCTGGTGGCCGCCATCTCGTGGAACGGCGGGATCAGCAGTCGTTTGGCGAGTGATTTGCGTTGGTGCGGGAGACTGGCCGGCGGCGAGGAAGCCTGCGGTTCCGGCCAGGGAGGTAAGTACTGCTATGCTAATGACAAGGAGAGTCGTTTTCGTGTGGCTCATGGGGTGCTCCTATTGGAAGAGGATGATGATGAATTTTGTGAAATTTCCGGGAGTGAGGGCTTGCCGAGGAGACGATCGAGAGCGATGGCCGCGCGGTTGAGGTCGAGTATGGCGTCCAGGTGGCGAGCCTTCACTTGCACCAGGGATTGGGATGCCTCCAGGACATCGCTGTAGCGGAACTTGCCGGCCCGAAATCCTTCCTGGACCGCCTCTGCAGCTTCTGTGGCCCGGCTAATGACCTCATCCCTCAAGGTGTGGGCTTCTTTGTCGGCCGCGATAAGCATCGCATGAGCCTTGATCCGTTCTGTCCGCAGACGCCGTGCCACTGCCTCTTCATTCATCCTAGCCTTTTGCGCTGTGGCGCTAGCCTCGGCCAGGGCCGCTTGATTACGCTGAAAAAGCGGCAGGGGGATAGAGATGCCGACGGAGACGGCGTGCGCGCCCTTGCCTTGAATCTCGCGAACGGCAAGGGAGAGGGCAGGGTCAGACCAGGCGTTGGCCTGTTCCAGTGAGAGGCCGGTTGCGGCAAGCTGCGTCTCACTCTGGCGCAGGGCAAGCAGGGGTGAGTCCTGAATCCCGGTCAGCAAAGTTTGCCGGTCTGGAATGGCGACCTCTTGGGGGAGCTGTCCGTCTGCGCTCACGGGGGAGCTGTCAGGCTCCACTAGGACGGTGGCGAGATCGAGTTCCGCTTCGGCCAGGAGGCGATCGAGCTTCTGGGTTTCAGCCCTGGTTTCTGCTTTTCTGGCCTCGGCCCTGGTCTCTTCGGTGGCGGCGAGTTCGCCGGCTGCCACCCGTTCGTGGGTGATACCGGCTAGATCCGAAGCGATTTGTTCCGCCTCACGTTGCAGGGTCAGTCGTTCGCGAGCGCCTTGTACCTCCAAGAAGGCCATTTTGACCTCGGCTGCAATGTCGAGCCAGGTTGTGGTCTGCTCGCGCTGTAGTCGCAGGATTTCGGCTTGGCCCTTGTTCTTCCGGGTCGATGGCTTACCGCCGATTTCGAAAGGTTGGCTCAGAGAGACCGTGGTCTCCCTGACATCGTCAACCGGCAGATCGCTCCCCAGATTGTCCCATTCGACCCCAAGTTCGGGGTTTGGGGGGAGGCCGGCATGTTTTAGCTTGAGGACTGCGGCATCAAAGTCGGCACGAAAGGCCTTAAGCTCCTGCCGGTTCCGGGAGGCATGGTCAAGGGCGCCTTCAAGGGTGATAGCCAGGGGGGCGGTTGGGGGAGACAAATCAGCGGTCTGGGCCAGGGCCTGGGCCGTAAGCCACAGGCAGGCCGAGCAGGAAAGGTACAAGGCGGATCGTTGGATACGCATAGCTAAAGCTCCTATATGGTTTAATGGAAAATGAGGGTATTTATCCCAATGCCTGGGATTTGCCAAAAAACGACAGTTGGATTTCCGGAAAACGGAGATTGGATTACGGCCTGTGGGGTACTGACGACGGGAGTCTTTGGGGAGGTATCAAATGCGGAGAATGATGACGCTGTGTAAAGGCAGGAGCTGGGGAGAGATGTCGGGCGGAGTGTTGGGTAAACGGGGTAATTTAGTTTGGGTGAGGGTGATTGGTTCCCCCAAGGGGGTGATGGCAGGGGCAGGGTGTTGGGCAAGATTTTTTTGGCGGTGGGCCGAGACTCCTTTCACTATAGAAATATCAAGATGCTCTTGTTGGCTGTCCAGGTGGTGGTCGTCCGAGGTTAGGGAATCTATGGTCGGCTGCGACTCGACGAGATCGCAGGGAGAAGGATTTTGCTTTGCATGGACGGCCCCGTCAGGCATGAGGCAGAAGTTCATCCTCGCCCCTACCTGGAGGGAGAGGAGTGCTAGGAGTAGGAATACGGGCCAGCGACTGAGATATTTAAGGTTGCTTGGCATAGTGCTTGACCTGTGCAAGTTGGAAATGGTAAGTCGAAATCGAAATGGTTTAGTATACTCCTTGATGGTCACAATTGTGCGTAAATTAACCATGGGTAATGTGATGTGTCAAGGAGTAACGCGTTCTTTGCCTGATCATCCTCCCGCCCCGGCCCTAATCGCCTCCAAGAATTGGTTGCCATAGTGCTCCAGCTTATGGCGACCAACCCCGTTGATCAAGAGCATGGCCTCCCGGTCTTGCGGACGCCTGGCCGCCATCTCGGCCAGGGTGGCGTCGCTGAATATGACAAAGGGCGGCACCCCTTCCTGATCGGCCAGTTGTTTACGCAAGGCCCGCAGTCTGTCAAAGAGTCCCTGGTCATACTCGAAATCAGCGGCCCGTTTCTTGGTGGAGGGGGTCTTCACCGGGGTGACAGGCCTGGTCCGTGGTTTTGCCATCTGTACGCTTATGTTGCCCTGTAGCAGCGGCTTGGCCGTTGCGGTCAAGGTCAGCACCGAGTAGTTGTCCAGGTCCTGGTGCAGGTAGCCGTGTTGGACCAGATGCCGCAACAGTCCCCCCCAGTATTCCTGCGCCTTGTCCTTGCCGATCCCATAAGTTGAAAGTTGATCGTGCCTGAGTTGCATGAGCCGCTGATTTTTGGAGCCGCGCAGCACATCAATGACGTGGCCGATGCCGAAGCGTTGGCCGACCCGGTAGACGCAGGACAGCGCTTTACGGGCGTCTTCGGTGACGTCGATGACTTCCGGCGGGTGCAGGCAGATGTCGCAGTTGCCGCAGTCAGGCTCCAGTTTCTCGCCAAAATAGCCAAGCAGCACCCGACGCCTGCAGCATTGGGCCTCGCCGAAGCCGACCATGGTGTTCAGCTTCTGGAGTTCAATCCGTTTTCTGTCCTGATTGGCGCCCTGTTCAATCAGGCCGCGGGCGATGGCGATATCACCGTAGCCGAACAAAAGCAGGGCCTCGGACGGCAGACCGTCTCGTCCGGCCCGGCCGGTCTCCTGGTAATAGCTTTCGATATTTTTGGGCAGATCGTAATGGACCACGAACCTGACGTTGGATTTGTCGATGCCCATACCAAAGGCCACCGTCGCCACCACGATCTGGACATCGTCCCGCTGAAAGGCGTCCTGGGCCTCTTGCCGGACCTTTGGGGTCAGTCCGGCATGGTAGGCAACGGCCTTGATGCCGGCCCGCGTAAGATCTGCGGTCACCGTCTCCACCCGCTTGCGGCTCAAGGCGTAGACAATGCCGGCTTCACCCTGGTGCTTGGCCAGGAACTTGATAAGCTGGTTGGCGGGTTTCAGTTTGTCGATCACGGTGTAGCGGATATTCGGGCGATCGAAGCCGGTGATGAAGCATTGGGCGTTCTTGAGGTTTAAGCCGAGCAGGATGTCTTTCTGGGTGTGGGGTTCGGCGGTGGCGGTGAGGGCGATGATCGGCGGCCCTGGCAGGAGTTTTCGCAGGCGGGAGAGTTGGCGGTATTCCGGCCTGAAATTGTGGCCCCATTGGGAGATGCAGTGGGCCTCGTCGATGGCGAAGAGGGCGATCTCGATGCCTTGCAAGCGTTCGAGAAAGGCCTCGCTCATCAGCCGTTCAGGTGCGATATAGAGGAGGTCGAGCTGGCCGTCGTGCAGGCGGGCCAAAACTTTGCGGGCCTCGGCGGCGGCCAGAGATGAGTTGTAGCTGGCCGCCCTGACGCCTGCCGCAATCAGGGCATCGACCTGGTCCTTCATCAACGAGATAAGCGGCGAGACGACAATGGCCACCCCAGGCCGGTGCAGGGCAGGCAATTGATAACAGAGCGATTTGCCGCCGCCGGTGGGCATCAGCACAAACAGGTCTTCGCCATTAATGACCCGGTCGACTATTTCTTGCTGGAAGGGACGGAACGAGGTGTAGCCAAAGACCTCTTTTAGGGTGTCGAGCGGGGATTTTTGCATGGCCGGACAGTAGCAATCAGGTCGGCCATCGTCAAGCGATTTCGGGAAATTCGCGGCCAAGCTCACTGTATATCTCTTGGCGAAAGTCTGCCACTAGGGGCAGGAGTTCCTGGAAATGCAGCCAGCGCCACTGCCTGAATTCGCCGGGGCAGGGCAGGGTGATGGCGTCGTCATCAACGAGATAGCGGAAGAGGAACCAGCGTTGGGTCTGGCCCCTGCCAAGCTTTGGACTCCGCCACTCGGGCGGCAGCTCGTAGGAGAGCAGGCGCGGATGCTGGCGGAGGAGCTGTAAGGCGGCGGGATCGATGCCGGTCTCTTCCTGGACCTCGCGGATGACGGCCGCCAGGGGCTCCTCCTGGTCGTCAATGCCGCCCTGTGGAAATTGCCAAGCCCCCAAGTTGTCGGACCGCTCCAGGGCCAGGACCAGGCCTTTGTTGTTGATAATCACTGCGCCGACGCTGGCGCGAAAGAATTGGCTCATAATTTTTATATGTATCCTTGTTGCTTGACTCAAGTCAATGTCTTTGGCCGGAATTTATCGTACCATTGGTTCCATGAAACTGCTACGATAACTGTAGGCCATTGAGGCGGTGCCCACTAAATGTTCACCAAATAAATTGAGGAGGATGTCATGAAAAAAATTGACTTAAGCACCACCCGGGAATTCAGTCCGATTTCAATGAGGAGTTTTGTCTTGCATGATTCGCCCTATTTCAAGATCATCAATTTTAATCTTGGGGCCGGCCAGCTTTTCCCGGTTCACTCCCACCAGATCGAAGGTCAGTTGAGCATTGTCGTGCTGGAAGGGGAAGGGGAGTTTCTCACGGACAACGCAGCCATGCCGGCCAAGGTCGGCGACATGCTGGTCTCCGACATCAGCGAACCGCATGGGGTCAAGGCCAAAACCGATATGCGGATTATAGTGACCATCGCCCCGCCTATTTGATTAGCCGGACGGGTCATGTAAAGATTTTTTAGCGTTGTCCGGTTAAGGACTTGCACGGAACTCCCTCCCCCCGGGATTTTCGGAGGGAGGGGCGGGGTGGTGGTCAATGTCGTTGACTTAAGGTCTGCTGACAGAGCAGCTATCAACCAAAACAGCACCTTCTTTCCGTCACCCCGGCACTCTGTTCAGTCCCCGCTTGACGGGGGTGGTTTTAGCCGGGGCCCAGTGCTGCGGCGTGGCGAACTGGATTCCGGCTTACTGCATGCCGGAATGACGACTCTGCGTAATTTTATTGAGTTGCGCGCTTAAGTCAACGGCATTGGGTGGGGGGCACGCCTCAGTGAAAGGCCCCCATCCCAACCTTCCCCCTAAACCAGGGGGAAGGGGCACTTAAGTGTCGATTCTGGGACTCCTAAGCCGTTGCTGCAAAAATCATAACCGGACACTACTGACATAAAAATACAAAAAGGAGATCAGTGATGGAGAATTTTACGCGTTGGGATGACTATCTGGTGGCGGAGCACGAGTTGATCGAGCGGAGCATGGCGGTCTTGAAGACCTGCCTGGATGCCATTGAGTTGAGCGTCGAGGTCAATACCGTGCAGTTGGGCCGGGCCATTGATTTCCTCCTGCAATTTGGCGACAAGATCCATAACGCTAAAGAAGAGCAGTGCCTGTTCCCGTTGATGGGCAAAAAGGGGATTCCGGTGCAGGGCGGGCCTTTGGGGGTGATGCTCATGGAGCATGAGGCCGAACGGGCCTTGTTGACCCGGATGCAGGGGCTGCTCCCCGGCTTTGCCGATCTGTCCTTTGCCGACCGCCTGCAGTTCAAGGAGGAGGGCATGGACTATCTCAAGATTCGGGCCGAACATATCTGGAAAGAGAATGATGTCCTCTATCCCATGGGCCGGCAGGTGTTGAGTCCTGAGGACAACTCGTCCTTGCTGGCTGAATTTGCCCGGATTAATCGCGAGACCTACGGCGAACAGGCCTTTGCCCAATTCCAGGCCATGACTGCGGAAGTCGAAAAGGGTGGGCGGGGCAGCAAGAAACTGATCGAAAGCCTGTCGTACCAACAGCTTGACGCGATCATGGAGGCCATGCCTTTTGAGGTGACCTTTGTCGATGCCAAGGATTCGGTCGCCTATTTTAATCGGCTGGACAAGACCAAAATCTTTCCAAGGACCCGTTCGGTGGTGGGACGGCAGGTGGAGAAATGCCACCCGGAAAAGAGCGTTGACACCGTCAAGAAAATAGTTGGCGGTTTTAAGAACAAGACCCTGGACAAGGCGGCATTCTGGATCGATTTCAAGGGGGACAAGATTCTGATTCGGTATTTTCCGGTCTATGATGATGCAGGCGAGTACCTTGGCGTCCTGGAGGTCACCCAGGAGATCGGCGCCATCCAGAAACTGACCGGTCAGAAACGCCTGTTTGATGTCTGATGGTAACCTTGAAAAATCGCCTTCCTGCCGATTTTTCAAGCCGCAAAGCCCAAACACAGTTTAGGCTTTGCTCTCATTTTCACCCACTTGCGTGGTCAAAAATGGCGGGGCATCCCTGCCCCGCACGGATACCTTGAATTTTTCAAGGTATCCGTGCGAATTTGCTGATGGCAGTCCTCTGAGAGAAGCGGTTATGAGGAGGATATCCAGGGCAGGCCCTCCCTATCTAACACCGGCTTTTTCTCTAAGGCCCCTTGTTTGGCGAAGCGCGCACCTTGACAACCTATTACGACTCTTGATAATCTAATTCTTAGAGGGGACTTTCCTGCTAATTAGGGAGTCTCTTATATAAAAAGAATCCCCATTGCCTGGTAATGTCTTCACGCCTGGGTCATGATTCTTTTTTTAGGGGGTCATTATGGAGTCTGCGCCAGTCCGTCAAATTCTTGTGGTCGATGACCAGCGCTCGATCCGAAGTTTTATCGTATCCCTTTTGCAGGGGGAGGGGGTTGAGATTATCGAGGCCGAGAACGGTTGGGATGCGTTGGCGGTTTTGGAGGAAAGGGGCGCTATCGATCTGATCTTGACCGATGTCGATATGCCAGTGATGGATGGTCTCAAACTATGCGAGACGCTCAAAAATAGCGAGCAATTTAGGGCAGTTCCAGTGATCATAGTGAGCAGCTTTGACTCCGAGTATGATGTGGAGCGTGGATTTCAGGCAGGTGCTTATAGTTATGTCTCCAAATCAGATGTCCAGGCCAAGCTTCAATCTGTAGTGCAGGGACTATTGAATAAGTACAGCTTTCGCAGGCGGCAGACGGTCCTGGTAGTCGATGATTCAGCCGCTGTCCTACAGATGTTGTCCGGTGCGCTATCCAGTGCCGGCTTTCAGGTGTTTACGGCGGACAATGGGCGAATGGCCTGTGAACTCCTTCGTCTAAGGTGTCCCGACTTGATCCTTAGCGATATCACAATGCCGGAGATGGACGGGTATGCTCTGCTTAATTGGCTTAGGCTACAGCCCCACCTTAAGGACATCCCGTTCGTCGTGATGTCGATCCATGCCGAACACCGGCACATTGCCCGGATGATCGAGTATGGGGCTGCCGCCTACCTTGTTAAACCGTTCAATATGGCGGAAGTTGTGTTTATCATTGATCGCTTGCTTTCCGATCAGTTTTTGCTTTTGTTGAAGGAAAAGGAAAAACTTGCGGTTGAACGGACCATGCTGCTTGCCTCCATATCCAGTCTTGTTAATGCCCTGGAAGCCCGGGATTCATATACCAAAGGGCATTCGATGGCGGTCGCTAAGATCGTGGAGGGCATGGCTCAAATTCATGGGATGCCGAGTGATGAGATTGAGCGCCTGGTGACTGCGGCCCAATTGCACGACATCGGCAAGATCGGCATCCGGGACCATATTCTGTTGAAAAAAGGGGCACTGAATGAGGCCGAATACGGGATCGTCAAGACCCATCCTGGCATCGGTAGCGAAATTGTCGCGGCAGTCCCCAGTCTTGCCGAGGTTGTGCCGGTGATTCGTTCCCATCATGAACGGTTTGACGGCAAGGGCTATCCCGATGGTCTGCAGGGCGAGTCGATTCCGTTCATGGCGAGAATGATTGCCGTGGCTGATACATATGATGCCATGGTTAGCAATCGTCCTTACCGCAAGGGTTTTCACATTGCGCATACGTTGGAGACCATCCGCGGCTTGCGCGGCGGGCAACTTTGCCCGGCCTGTATCGACCTCTTTTTTGAATGGATTGATCATTGTGGCAGACCGGTGACGCCGCCGCGGGAGCTGCCGAACGATTAGGGTGGCGGTTTTTGCTATTGTGCCCATATGGGAATGAGTTGGAACGCTCAAAGGAGAGGGCCATGAAGGTCCCAGTTGTTGACCGCGGTCTGTGTACCGAATGTGAAGGCTGTCTGGCCGTCTGTCCTGCAGTTTTTCAATTCAATCAAGCCACAGCCATGATTGAGGTGGTGGATATGGACTCCTATCCGCAAGACTGCGTTGACGAGGCCATTAAAAATTGTCCGGTCGATTGCATTGCCTGGGAAGAGCGTTAGGTGCCCTGACGGAAAGTTAAACAGGACTGAGTGCGGAGGACTTAAGGGACGGCAGGATTTTTACTAAGGCCTCAGTCCTCAGCACTCAGTCCTAAATTCCTTCCACAAAGACAGTTGTCTTTTTGGGCCGACAGGGGTACAAGGAGTTTGATCGGTAGTTTGGTAAGCTCAGACGATGCGGAGAGGTGCCAGAGCGGCCGAACGGGGCGGTCTCGAAAACCGTTGACCCTACGGGGTCCGAGGGTTCGAATCCCTCCCTCTCCGCCAAGTTGAGATTTTAAGAGATTCAAAGAAATACAATTGCCCCGCACTCCTACAAGGTTTGCGGGTTTTTTTGTTGTCCGATGAAGTGTGGCAGGCCTGGGCGGCTTATTTGGACAAGCTAAAGGCTGAGGTGCCGAGATCATACCGAATAAGGGCGGCTAGTTGATTACGGGCGGTGCCAGGTAGAGTGTGGTATTTCAGGCGGCAAGACGAATGACATGATTAAGGGCGTCACCCATCGTCTTTTCAGCCTCTTCTGTGTCATAGTCAGCTTGCAGGCCAAGCCAAAAGCCGGGGGTGGTGCCGAAGGCACGGGCCAGACGCAGGGCGGTATCGGCGGTGATCGACCGCTTGCCGGAACAAATCTCGCTGATTCTCATGGCGGGGACACATATGGCCTTAGCTAGTCGGTATTGGCTGATCTCCATTGGTTTCAAGAACTCTTCAAGCAATACTTCGCCGGGGTGGATGTTAGGCAGTCTTTCCATTGTCGTCGTCTCCTGTCAGTGGTAGTCACAAATTTCAACCCGCGAAGCGTTGCCGCTATCCCACAGGAAGCAAACCCG
>JANNQL010000230.1:0-12825 GCA_031400755.1 Pseudomonadota bacterium
CAATACCGAGTTCAGCGTATGATAGAGGACACTGACCAGGTGGTGCCAGCCGGCCTTGAGTCCAAAGAGCTGACAATCAAGCATGTGCGACAGCCAGGTCAAAGGCTGCCAGGTGCCCTCTGGCATAGTGCAAAAAGCCCAGACCAGATTGTCAACAGTCAGCCCCTGCCGCACGTGGGCATTTTCATAGACCAGGGCATTGTCATCATAGTTGATGAACTCAAAGCCGGTGGTCTGCCAATATATCCCGACCGTGGCCAGGACCAAGGCCAGGCAGATCAGCCTATTATTCGGTTTTGCGGTGTCCACGCCGTTATCAAGGGGAGCCGTCATGGCTTTTGCCGTCGGTTCTCTATCTCCTGCAGATTGTCTTTAGCATGCGTGAGCCCGGGATTCAAGCGCAGGGCTGTTCGAAAACTAGTGGTCGCCTCATCGAACCGTCCCTGGTCCATCGCAATCAACCCCAGGCCGTTATAGGCCTCGGCAGTCTGCGGCCCGTTCCTCAGCACCAAAGCAAACTGGGCCGTCGCCTCATCGTATTTCTTCTCCAGAAAGAGGGTAAAGCCAAGGTTAAGGAGGGCTGGCAGGAAATCAGGCTGCAATTCCAAGGCCCGGACAAATGAGGCCTGCGCCCCGGACAAATCCCCCGCCCTTGCTTTTATTTGACCAAGATTCAAGTGAAGTTCAGGGTTGTCCGGGCTGGCCCCGATCGCCTGCTGGTGATATGCAATGGCCTCCCTAAGCCGCCCCATCCTGTCCAGCAATTGGCCAAAATTGGCCAACGCATCCACATTTTTCGGGTTAAGACGGACATCTTCCTCCAGAAATGTGTAGGCCTTATCAAACTCACCCCGTTCACGATATTCCACCCCCAGCTGTTGCAATGCCACATGGTTGCCGGGACTTTTGGCCAGGGTATAGGAAAAGAGGGTCTCGGTGTCACGCCAGTGACCTGTTTGGAAGAAACTAAGGACCCCGCAGACCATTAAGACCAGACCTACAGCAACGGCCACCGGCAGCTTTGGCCAGCCGTATTTCTCCATCATGTCCTTGCCGCCCCAAGCCACCATGATAAAAATGCCGATCAAGGGCACATAGCTATACCTGTCGGCCATGGCAAATCCAGACCCTTGCTGAACCAAGCCGATTACCGGGAGCATGGAGATCAGGTACCAGAACCAACCCACCCCCAGATATGGCCGTTTGGCCAGATTTTTTAGGCAGTACAAGCTGGCCCCCAAAAGAATCCCGCAAGACCCCGCCACCTGCCAGAATGGATAAGAGGCGGGGTATGGGTAATGAGGGATAAGGTCGACCGGCCAAATTGTGTGCATGAGATATTTGACATAGGTCACCAGGGCATTCTCGATGCGGAATGACCAAGGGTACTGGATGGCGGTGCCGAGGGACCCTTCCTGCCCTGTGGCTATTATGGCTATGATGCCCATCCCCACCGCCATAACGCCTAGTGGCAGTTTTTCCACCACGAGATGTATATTTTGTTTCGTAAGCAGGGGTTTGCCTGAAGCAGTCAACGACACCCTCTGCAAAGGCCAAATATCGATGAGCAATAATATCACCGGCAGGGAGACCAACATCGGCTTGGACATCAATCCGGCGGCAAAGCAGGCGAGCATCAGCATGTACCTGGCCGTGCCACGTTTTAACGTCCAGGTAAAATATGCCTTCATGGTCAGGACCCACCAGATGGTACTTAACACATCTCTTCGCTCGCCCACCCAGGCCACTGACTCGACATGCAAAGGGTGCAGTGCAAAGAGGGCTGCCACCAAGGCGCTGGGGTATACCATTGTGGTCAATCGACTTAAAAGCAAAAACAGCAAGACCGTGCTGACAAGATGACAGATAACGTTTGTAAAATGATGCCAGCCGGCATTCAGACCGAACAATTGACAATCCACCATATGGGTGAGCCAGGTAACCGGCTGCCAAGTGCCATTCTGCACGGCAGTAAAGGCCCAAGCCAAATTTTTCAAGCTCAAACCCTGCTGCACCACGGGATTCTCAGTGATGAAATAGTTGTCGTCATACCGAGTAAAATCAAAGGAAGTGGTCTGGAGATATACCGACATAACGGCCGCGCTGAGGGCCAAAACTATCCACAGGGTCATCGTCCCCTGCTCGCGCCTTGCGGGGAGTACCTTCTTGGGTTTCAGGAGGTTATCCATCTTTGCCATCCTCGCCGATCCTGTCTGTCTTACCGATGCCACCGCTTTCCTTCTCCCCAGTAATACCTGCTGTTGATCAACAGGAAAAATTTTGCAAAACAGGACCCTGAAAGGGTTTTTTCTTCGTAACATAAAGAAAAGAAATTATTCCAATCAAAAAAAATAGCCCGCAATAATAGAAGGCCAGGCCAATTTTATAGTGCCTCGGATCGAAAACAAACCGCACCGTATGGGCGCCTTTCTCCAAATATACCGCCTTTGAATTATAGTTTGCGATACTCAGCGGTATTTCCCGGTCTCCATCAAATGCGCGCCAGTACTTGCTCCACCCGTCACCATAGAAGAGATAGCCGTCATTATCATTTTTCACGGAGACAGTGATATCATTCAGGGAAAATTCCTGTACCGCAAGGGAGTATTCCGGGGTATGGAGGAATCGATCAAAGTTGTCCCTGCGGTCTTTTAAGGCCTGCCCCTGCTGGGTAAGATACCAGGAGGTAAATTCTTGAAGCAGGTCGAGGTCAGGATTGAGTTCTCTTAAGTCTTCGTACTCTGCAAAGTCCTTCAACTCGCCCAACGCTTCAGGCATAGCAGGTTTGCCGATTTCTATGAGCAGCCGGTGGGGGATCTCTTCTGCCTTTGCTCGCGCTAAATGCTGTAGGGTTTGTTTCCTGTCATATTTAATTGTGTCATTGGCAGGAAAAAATCTCACGATAGGATAGCTGACCCCGCCAAGGGTCAACTGATTTTCAGCCGGTACGTTGGTAAGGAGGTCATAGTACCTCTTTGTGGAAAAAAGGGTGTGATTGCTGCCGTATGCTAAGACACCCTTCGTTTTAAGTATACTCTCGGCAAACGCTAGATGCGGTGGGGCGACTATCGGTTCACGGAAAAACTGAAAATCACCCGTAGAACGGGTGCCTTCCCCAAACAAATTATCCAGATCTTGGCGCGGCAAGAGTATGCTTGTCTTCAAAACATAATTATAGAGAAACAGATCGGTGAAGACCAGAGACAGGAGTGCAATAACTATCCCCTTTTTCGTCACCTTCCTGCGTGCGTAGAGAAACACTAGAATCAGGAATAATATGACCTGGGCCAACACAAAGATGTCCTGTTTCGAGCTGAAAACAATCTTTGCCCCAAAATACCACGTGATCAGGATTTTAAGCAAAATGACCATGGCGCCCATAAGCAGTATTTGCCGATATTTCTCTTTCGCTATCTGCCTGAACTTCTCCCCATCGAATAAAAGTTGCAAACCCAAGCCCAATAACAGGCAGAGGTAAAACAGAAAAAAGGAGCCAAAGGTCTCTCGGCACTCGACCATTTTAAGTGGCGGGAATATTTCGTTGAATATCATTTGCAGCGTATTATAAGGACGACTGACGATCCCTTCAAAGCTGAACATATTGATTGCAGACAGTACGAGCATGATAATCGCCAGCCAACGATAACGGGATTTTGAGTAAATAAAACCGAGCATGCAGAAAATAAAGGGAACCAGCCCAATGTATTGGCCAATCTCCGAAAGAAAGCGATGATTTCTAAAAAATGGGATGTCCCTCATGTCTGCATACAGAAGGTTCACCAAATTCCCGTACGAACTAAAGACCCCCAAATTGTTGCAGAATTTACCGGAGAGACTCGAGCTAGTCACCTCGGATGCGACAATCCTCTTTAAATTGCCGTTATTCTTATGAGTAATTCTCAAAATAGGAAAAAGTTCTCCCCCGGAAGCATCCTTGAGCAAAACCATCACGGGCGGAGCGGTCATCATAGCCACAAGCAAAATCGCGGCAGCAAGGGACAGGCACGATTTTCTTTGGCGAAGGAACCCTGTAAGTTCACCAATCCGTACGATCCTGAGAAGAAATAGGAGCAAGAGAAAGGCAACGAAATTAAAGAGATAATAAGCCGGGATATAGATATTCATACTTATGCCGGAAATAAGGGCAAGACAGAACAGATAGAGATATTTTGGCCGCCCGCTGGGGGCCTCAAAAAATAGCAGGCAGAAGTAGAGGGCGAACGGGGTCAGATAGATGACGTCTATTGCCCCGTTTTGTCTGAAGTAGGACGGCGGTAGCGCGAAAAAAAGGACAAGCGCCGCAACGATTGCACTCATGTTCGATTTGGTGACGTAACGATAAAAAAAGAACGCTCCCAGCGTAAAAACCACAAGCCGGAAAATAAGGAAGTAGCAGTAAAGGGTCAGCAAAGAAATGCCGGCCGTTTTCCTTATGAAGGCCAAGACCAGCACCACAGGTTCCAAGAGGCCATGGTGCGATATGTTGGGATAGAAGTAAGACCCTGTCATCATGTAAGGGTCCCAATACGGAAAATGACCACTCGCAAGGCTTTCGACGTAGTAGTGAAAACTCCCGTACCAAGCCATTGTGTCATCGATAAATCTTTCGCTCCCCGCCAGCAACCCAAAGAACAGCAGGCAAAACGCAGTCACCGCCACGACGATTATTATCTTGAAAAGGTCGATCCCGAACAGCTCAAAACGATCGCTATTCATCGGATAATCCGCCTGATCAGGTTGTCTGGAACAAACCGCGCTGCCTTGTAGATAAGGCCGGCGAGAAGGGGGTAGCTGAAATGGGTTTTTCTGCGCCCGGATTCCAGGGTAGCTATTATCTTTAAGGCCGCCTCGCGGTAGCTGGCTGTTATGAGAGGCGCAGCTCTCTTGTCTGCCAAAGGCCCCAAATTCACCGTCAAAAACCGAATTCGTTTTTCTGCAAACTGGACCCGCATCCCTTCGAAGACCATGTCCATAGCGGCCTTGCTGGCCGGGTAAGCCACCTTGCGGTGCAAAATTGCCCTGAATGCAGCGACAGAAGAAACATTCAAAAACGTAGCAGGTCCTTGTTTATGCTCAACAAGAGGCAAAAAGATTTTTATCCAGTAGAGGTGCCCGAAAAGGTTGGTTGCAAACGTTTCCCGAGCAGTCTCCAGGTCCAGACCGCCGTCGAAGTCTTCCTTGATCGTCGCTGCATTAAGCACGAAAACATCAGGGATATAGCCCTCGCCAATCATCTCATCCGCTGCCCGCCGGACCTCGGCAAAATCAGCTATGTCGCACTGCATATGACGCAGACGTTTGTCAGCGCCGGACGGCTTGGAACGCGATACGCCCCAGACTTCGTGCCCTAGGTTCAAACACTCTTCAGCCAGCGCCTTACCAAGACCACGCGATACCCCAGTGATGAAAAACTTCATGGCGCTACCCATTCAAAAGTTATGAAATATCTCTTTAAGGTGAAGTTTGACCTGATTCATAAGAAATGATGGCGAAAGTGTCATCATGAAACTCCAGTCGTTCTGGGTCAAGAACGGACAAAGGACGCAACGGGTGTCCTCCACAACATGTTCAAAGGCCCGTTTCACGCCGACCGCTTTGACATTGAGCGCATCGAAGGTATTCATCAGAGGGAAGCACGGAAAGGCACGCCCATCGGCGTCTATGGTGAATTTGTGGCGGGTATAGCCGCAGGGGATTGGCTTAACCCCAGGCGGCAAGTCCTCTTTGGTCAGGGTGGGGGTGCTGAAACTTACCGGCCAGTTCAATGCAAGGTTGAGGGACTCATCGCTGATAAATACGGGGAACCCCTCGCGTTTCACCGTAATGATCTCTCGAATGGCGCTTCGGACCTCCTCGTCAGAAAGGGAAAGCTCCTCCACCTCCGGGGTGCTGGGGAACAGTATGCTGAATTCAAGATGAAAAGAGAGTTCCTCTGCGAGTTCGGCCATATACCTTATGTCACCGAAGGTATGCTTGGTCAGGGTGCTTTGGACACGGAGCGGAATGTCGTAGCCCTTCGCAACCTTGATCGCTTGCAAGGCTTTATTATAGGTCCCCCTCCCCCTGTTGAGGTCATTGTTTTCCTCTCGCCCGTCAAGACTGATGCAGAGGCCATCAACCATCTTGATCTCCTCTATTTTTTGAGCAAGGAGCGTCCCGTTGGTAATCAAATTAACGCACCAGCCCTTGTCTTTCATATAACGGACAATCTCCCCAATATCGTTTCTGAGGAGCGTCTCCCCACCGTGCACAGTGGCATACATTGTCCCGTTCCGGTCGAGATCGTCAATGATCTCCTTTAATTCCATGCTGGTAAAATCTTCTGAAGCGTTTCGCCGGTGATACGAGCCAAAGCAGTACTTGCATTTGAAATTACAGGCATTGTTGACAACAAGCACGACAATCCGCGGCAATTTCCGATTGAGCAATTTATCAAAAAATAAGACGACTGGAATCCGCGCCCGACTAAATATCTGCCTAAAAGCTTTCATCCCTATCCTTAATTCATGGCTTGATTATCAGTGATGCATTTTGGGAGGTCCCCAGATGCTACCCGTCATGCCAGTTAGTATGGGACGTCACAGGTTCTCTGTTTCCAGTCCAAGCAGTCTTCTCCAGATAACAACAAACTGTGCCGCCCTTAACAGCGTCTTCCTCCCTATCATATAAACCCCTTCTTCTTGACGAAGTTGCTTCATGTCAACCAACCGGATCAGTCTGATGTTGATTATGTCTGTTGTCTTATATAACGATTCAAAAACCGTCGGAGAGAGTGAACCAGCCCTATAAACCTCATAGAGGATTCGTATCCGCCTCGCGGTCTCGCTCATATTGAAGAAGTGGAAATAGGTGTTGGCCAGACAGCCATAGAGGATAAGACTGTAAAGGATAGCAGGAAGCATTTCCGGCGGAGAAAAGTCCTTTAAGGCAAAGGACCAAGTCGTCAGCGCCAGAGGTGCGGCAGATGCCAATATTGCCTGCACAGCAGTCAGTTGTCTGGAAATACCGGGGCGCACTCTGATTAAGATCACGTGTACAATAAAAACTATAAAGGGTGTACTCAGGAGGATTAGGAGAAGGCGTACCTCCGGCAAAAGAATGCTACTGATCATTATCCCCCTCCAGCAGGTAGACCCAACATTTCCCTGTATCTAAGAAACAAAAAAACAATGGCCCTTCCGAACCAAGTCAATGCCAATCGCCCATCTTTCACAACCAGCAAGCGATAGACAAACAGATCGTCTACCCTGGCCTTTACCAGAGTTGTCTCGGTAAATTTTTTAGCGATTTCCGTCTGGGTCATTTTTTTTCGGGGTGAAGACCACACATAGAGCATAATTTCGAGTGATGGTGAGATAGCACGAACCGCCGGATAGTTTGCGATGTATACAAGCGACAGGGAAAAGTGCAACAAAAGGATTTCAAGAATAGTCAGCGGTGGCGGCAGGATTTTCCCCAAAGCTGGAAGCACTCCAGATGCAATGACCAGCATGAACACAACTGCCATAGGAATAAAAATAAATATTGCCAAAAGAACCAAAGATGAAATCATCGAAAGCCACCTCCTCCAGATAAGGACATGGAGGACCATGCACGTAAAAAAAACAAGAAAGGCCGGTAAAAAAATCCCAAAGTTCATACGCAACAACCTTCTATTTTTTAGGGTGGGCTGCTGTTGTCAAAAAGTTTCGTGGCCCTCAACTATTTTCAGCCAATCGTCCCATCCAACTGGTTTCCTACTGAGGCCAGCCATCACTTTGACGTACCCCAGGATGGCCATTTACACAAACTATTTTACACCCTACCTAAGAAAATGCCTTGGCGTTAAAACACCGAATCAGGTATTTAACGGGATACCCCCATAAATTGCACTTAGGGGCCGTTACAAAATAACCATTACAGATTTGACATTGCCTGTACGGCCCCTTATGCCGTTGCCACGCATGGTGTGTTACAGTAATTTATTGACAACGGCTTACGAGTTAAATCCGCCCAATAAAAGTGAAATTCCGGGCAGATAATACCAAAAGGCGCCAACCCGTAACTCTTATGACAATGACAAGCGATCAGCAGCACCCCAGCGAAGCGTTATCAATGTGGTCCGTTTTCCGTACTGTTCCGGTCTATATCTTCATTTTTATGACCGGCGCCGCCGGCCTCATCTATCAGGTCGCCTGGCAAAAATATCTGGGCCGGCTGCTGGGGAGTGACAGTATTGCCACGGCGATCATCATGGCCGCCTTTCTTGGCGGCCTCTCCCTTGGCTACTATCTGTGCGGCAGATATACCACCAGGACCCAAAACTATTTCAAGGCCTATGCCGTACTGGAAGGCATCATCGGCGCCTGGTGCCTTGCTTTCCCAATTATATTTGAGGTTGTCCAGCACCTTAGCAGACAGTGGAGCTTTGCCTCGCCGCTCTGGATCATTCTCCAAGGATTCTTTTGTTCGGCGCTGCTCCTGGGGGTGCCGACGGTCGCCATGGGCGGCACCATCCCATTTTTGACCCGTGGCCTCTCGAAAAATATTGATGAGGCTACCCAGGTCCATGCCTGGATTTATGGGGTCAACACAGCCGGGGCCTTTATGGGGACCCTGATCGCTGGCTTTTACCTCATCCCCCAACACGGCCTGCCCAATACCGTACGCGGCACTGCTCTGCTCAACTTGGCGGCCTGTGCTTTTTTTTATGCCCTGTCCCGGCTCCCGCAGATAAGCCCCCTGCCCCTGCTGAAGAATACGCCCCCGGCCACTAGCGAAGCCTCTGCCTCCCGCCTCCCGGCCCGGATTCTCTACATCATCGCCTTCCTTTCCGGCCTCTACGTCATGACCCTTGAGAACGTCCTGATCCGTTTCACCGGGTTTGCGCTCGGCAGTTCATCCTACTCTTTTTCTCTCATCGTCTCGGTCTTCATCCTCTGCATTGCCTTGGGAAGCTTCGCCGTTGGCCGCGTCAAGCACCATGCCGGCCAGATTTTATTCATCAACCAACTGGCCATAACCCTGTCGCTCTTTCTCGTTTACCTATCTTTGGACACCTGGCCCTATTGGGCCCACCTCATCAGGATTACCTTTCAGTCCAACCTCCCCGGCATGATTGGCTACTATATTTACGTCTTCCTGGCGCTATTTTTGGTCTTCATCATCCCGGTCGGCTTTATGGGGGCAACTGTCCCCCTGCTCTTCCATGAAATCAAACAAGACCTGCAGCGTGTCGGCCGGCATTCCGGCTTCCTGTTTTCTTTTAACACGGTGGGCAATCTGCTCGGCAGCCTGACCGGGGGCATCCTTCTTTATTATTTCTTCAACAACTCCGGTGTATTTCTAACCGCACTCCTCCTTGCGGCCGCCTCGACCTGTCTGGCATCATGGCGCTTGCCGCGGCATTACATGGTGGCCAGCGCCACCCTCTGCGCCGTTGCCCTTTTTTTTCTGATAGCGACACCATTTTACAACCAGAACAACTTCATCAAGGGTACTTTTCGCGAGAGAGAACCGCTCGATTATTCGCTGGCCCTCCCTGATACGTTCTTTCATTTTTTCAACACTGACAATGAATTAAAGTACTTTAATGACGACCCGGTTTCTACTGTTGCCGTCATCGAATTCCCTCTGAACCAGCGCTTCGGCGCCAAGCCACTGGCGATTGCGGTCAACGGCAAAAATGACTCTGCCACCCTGGGAGATTTGTCCACCTTGAAGCTCCTCGCCCACTTACCGGCACTCCTCTCTGAGCAAAGGCAAAAAATGCTGGTCATCGGTCTCGGCACTGGCATAACGGCTGGCGAGATGACCCTCTACCCGGAAGCACAACGTATTGACATTGCCGAAATCTCGCCATCAGTTGCAGCAGCGCTGCCCAATTTTGATGAAGCCAACCACACTGTCCGCAATGACCCACGGGTCCACATCCAGATTGGCGATGCCTTTCGCACCCTGACCCGCAGCCTGGAAAAATGGGACATTATCGCCTCCGAGCCAAGCAATCTATGGGTTTCCGGCGTAGAGTCGCTGTTCAGCCGTGAATTTTACAGATTGGCCAGAGAGCACCTGAACCAAAATGGCATTATGGCCCAATGGGCCCAAATTTATGACGCCAGCCCCACGATGCTCGCCATGATTGCCAACACCATGCACCAGGAATTTGCTTACGTCCGCGCCTTCATGGTCAACACCGGTGACATAATGTTTCTTGCATCGAACCATGACTTTTCAGCAAATGACCTGATAAGGGCCGAGTCAGTCTTAAGCAGCAATGCAAAAGTCAGTAAATCCCTTGGCTCCATTTCTCTTGGGTCACTCGACTCTATCCTGATCAAAGAGATATGGAGCCCCTCTTACATCTCCGAAAATTTTTCATCGTCTGCCCTGCAGACGCTCGATCACCCCCGCCTGCATTACCTGGCCGCCAAAGACTTCTTCATTGGCCATCAGGTGCCATCTAACTTTTTGTACAGTCCGATATCCCCGGCCTATGTGGACGATTATCTGTTAGCAAAAAAATACCCGGACTGGAAGCATTTCCCCTTGAGCCAGGACACCTTCCAGTCTCTCCTGCTTTCGGCCCGCGATAAGGATTTTTCGCCACCGCCGATCTTGACATCCCTGACCATGAAAGTCTTTCTTAATTATCCTGCCGGGCATACTTTCACAGAGCAAGAGAAGGAATCATTCGGCACCGACCTCATCCCTCTTATAACAGGTCAATCATCGACCAGAGATGATTGGCGCCGAGTCAACCTGGCAGATGCCTCGTACCGTGAAAAGGCCGAAGAGCTTTTCAAACACATTGACACCTTCAGGAACTGGATTGATTACTATCCGATTGATGGGATTTACAACCTGCTGCGCGAAGGCATGTCGCAGGGTGTGGACTCTGCAGAACGAAACTGGTGCGCCCTCCATCTTGCCCTGACTATATTAAGGGAGAAGGGTGATCAAAAGATGGCTAAGGGCATTATTGATCAGCTTAGCAGAGAAAGTGACGGTAGCCTCCTGCCAAGCGGCGAAGCCGAAGATCTTCTCAACACGGTTAATGCCCTTATGAGAAGATCAGGCTAGTAGGTTGTAACGTTTCAAATGGCGATGAAAAATTGTACCATACCCAAGGAGAAAAACTTTATGTATGAAGTCATCCATAATGGACGATTATTGGCCATCGTCATCCCCCATAGCTACCAGCAACCAGGGATTAATTTTTTTACCCCGACCGATTTTTCCCAACAGTTGGCCTATATGCGCCACCCCGAGGGCCATGACATCGCCCCCCATTCCCACAAGCGCGTCCCCCGGGAAGTGACCCAGACCCAGGAGGTCCTGATTATCCGCAAAGGCCGACTTCGGGTTGACTTTTATGATGAAAAACAGGAATATATCCAAAGTCATGTCCTGGCAGCGGGCGATGTCATCCTGCTCGCCGCTGGTGGCCATGGTTTTCAAGTACTGGAGGAAATAGAGATGATTGAAGTCAAGCAGGGGCCCTTCGCCGGCGCCGATGACAAGTGTCGCTTCAGTGGGGTGGCCGCCGACCAGATTAAACTCATCCACTGGCCGTAAGATGTTTATCCCGGTAAACGAACCGCTGCTCATCGGCAACGAAAAAAAGTACCTGGCCGAGTGCATTGACTCCGGTTGGATCTCCAGCGAAGGGCCCTTTGTCAAACGCTTTGAGCATGATTTCGCCACGGTGGCGCAGAGGCGGCACGCTATCGCAGTGGCAAACGGTTCCGGGGCCTTGGATGTAGCGGTCGCTGCCTTGGGGATCGGCCCAGGCGACGAGGTCATCATGCCGACCTTCACCATCATCTCCTGCGCCCAGGCCATCGTCCGGGCCGGGGCAGTGCCGGTGCTGGTGGACAGCGACCCAAGCACCTGGAACATGGCTACCGGCCAGATCGAAGCCAAAATAACCGCCCGCACCAAGGCCATCATGGCTGTCCACATCTACGGCCTGCCAAGCGACATGGACCATGTCCTCCGCCTTGCCGGCCAATACGACTTGAAAGTAATCGAAGACGCGGCCCAGGCCATCGGCCAGACTTATCGAGGTAAGCCCTGCGGCAGTTTCGGGGACTTAAGCATTGTCAGCTTTTACCCGAACAAGCATGTCACCACCGGCGAAGGCGGCATGGTGCTGACTGATGATCTTTGCTTGGCCGAACGCTGCCGCAGCCTGGCAAATCTCTGCTTTCAACCGCAACAGAGATTCATCCACGATGAGTTGGGCTGGAATTACCGGATGACCAACCTACAGGCCGCAGTCGGTTGCGCCCAGCTTGAAAGGCTCAGCAGTCATGTCGTCCGCAAGAGAGAGATCGGTCGCCTCTATAATGCCCTGCTCAAGGATTGTCCGCTGCAGTTGCCCCTGCCCTTTTTCGATGACACGGAAAATATCTATTGGGTATACGGCCTGCTGTTGCCGGACGATATGGCCTTGACTGCCCTTGATGCTATGTCCCGCTTGGCGGCCTGCGGCATCGGCACCAGGCCTTTCTTCTGGCCCATGCATGAGCAGCCGGTATTCAGACAGATGGGACTCTTCCAAGACCTTGCCTTACCAGTCGCCGAACGGCTGGCCAGACGCGGTTTTTATCTGCCCAGCGGCCTGGCCCTCACCGATGAGCAGGTCAATCGTGTGGTTGATGAGCTTAAAAAAATTATCCCATGAACAAAGTCTTTGAGGACTATTCAAACTATTACGATCTGCTTAATACCGGCAAGGACTATGGCCTGGAGACAGAGTACATCCTCGCCTTGGCCAGGCGCTACGGGGATTCCAGCCCATTGCACCATATCCTAAATCTCGGCTGCGGCACCGGCTGTCAT
>JANNQL010000231.1:0-4500 GCA_031400755.1 Pseudomonadota bacterium
GGGGGCCAGTCTTTGAAACGGCAGGTCGCGGAAGGCCGGCTTGGCCAGTCGGGAACGCATCTCGCGCAGCGAACCCGTGGCGCGAATCCGTCCGGCGAGCTGCACCATCGCGTCCTCCAGATCGGTGGGAAGCGAATTCCACCCGCGTTCGTCCTCCGATTCGCCGTGATGAAACAGCAGGACAATCTGCGTGGCCAGAACGGCGTCGATTTGCTCCAGCCAGTCGCCGTCGTCCGGGTGCGAGAAGAGCCGGTCGAAGATGTCGCCGAGGTCGCGCGTGGTCGGTGGGTCGGGAAGCAGTCTCGCCGTCAGCCGCGCCAGCGCTTCATGACTGAACGCGACGCGTCGCGACAAACCCGTGTCGGCAAACAGATCCAGCGCCTGCGTATCGCGGACGATCGATCGAAAGGTGCGCGCCACACGCAGCCGGGTCTCGGGCTGGCGTTCGAGAATCGCGAGCAGCAGGCGCAGACTTTTTTCCGGCGTGCGACGCCGCACCCAGGTCACCAGATCTTCCGCCCACGCTACGCGCTCGGACAGCGGTCGCGTCGGTTCGGCATGCGTCAGCAAGGCATCCAGCGCTGGTTGTCTTCCCAGCGCCCGGATGCGTTGACGCAAATGCTCCCACCTTGGCACGGGCGAGGATTCAAAGCCGGCCGGGCGTTGTCCACACAAAGTCCGTTTACCATGCTGGCTTGAATGAATCTCGCCGATGCCACCTTGACACCACCTTTCACTCCGCCGAAACCAACGGCGCATGAAACCACTTCACACCCTGCGCGCCGGCGCCAAATCCCCACCGCAGTAGTTTCTCGTGGGGGAAGTTGCCGTGGCGCTGCCTGGCAAGAGAGAGCGCCAGCAGCATCGACCAAAAAATGGCGGCAAGCCCGAATTGGACTATCCCGTGATCGAGGCCGCCACGCCCGCCGGTGAACTGCGAGAGCAAGTCAAAAAAGATATTGATGTACTTTTGCAAGACTATCCCTCGCCAAGCCGATCAATGGCCCGCATGTGCATTTTTGCCTCCTCGGCCAACCCTTGGGTTTTGGCCACGTCCAGCGCGGCCAGGAAATACTGGTAGGCGCTGGTCTGGCAGCGGGGCTTATGGGTCAGCGCCTTGCCGGCCCCGAGCAGGGCCCGGTCAAGCACCATTGAGGCTGGGCGTTCGGCGCTAAAACGCCGGTAGATCGAAAGCGCCCGGTCGTATTCCCCGGCGGCCAGCAGATGATCGCCGACCGCCAGGACCGCCTCGTCGCCAACCGCCTTGCGTTTGGCCCTACTGTTCAGGGTCTCGTACAGCAGGGCGGCCCGGTGACGATCGTCCTGCCCCAAAAGACTGGCGATCCGCTCGCCGATCCCGGGTCCGGACTCTTCGCCGGCCATCTCCGGGGTTTCTCGGTAGGCCTGCCGGGATTGCCTCCGACGCCAGACTCCAGGCAGGCGATCAACAAAAAAAGCCACGCTTATGCCCGCCAGAAATCCGCCAATATGGGCACTGTGGGCAACGCCTGCGCCCCCTTTCGGGATGAGCAGAAAGGGGATCAGATTGTCCACCAGCAGATAAAAACCGAGGACCAGCCGGGCCGGGATCATAAAGGTGCTCATGATAAAGGGGAACAGAAAGATGAACACCTTGACCTTGTTGCGGGGGAACCAGAAAAAATAGCAGCCGAGCACTCCAGAGATCGCGCCTGAGGCCCCCACCAACGGCATCGACGAATCGGGGACAAAGGCCGCGAAGAACAGGGTCGAGACCACCCCGGTAACGAGATAGACCAGCAGATAGGCGAAGTGCCCCAGGCGGTGCTCGACGTTATCGCCAAAAATCCACAAAAACAGCATGTTGCCAGCCAGGTGCAGCCAGCCGCCGTGGAGAAAGAGCGAACCGAACAAGGTGAAGAGCGATGGGTCGGCCGGGCGGAATCCATAGTGAAAGATGAACAGATCGTAGACCGAAACCCGATCGAGAAAGGCCTGGGTGGGCGCTATTCCCCTGGCCCCCAAGACCCGCAGGTATTCAGCAAGGACGGGGTCGTTCAGGTCTGGCCGGGTAAGGACAAGGGGCAGGGAAATCAGCAGGAAGACTGCGATGTTGGCCCCGATCAACAGGTAGTTGGCGTAAGGGGTGTCCTGCGGATTTGGGGTGTCACCGATAGGCAAAAACATTAACGATCCTTTTCGGGTAGGAAACGGCCGACTGACAGACCATGACTGCAAGACCCATCGGAAGGACCCTTCCGGACAAGCCAAGTGGCAATAAACAGAAATAACGGCTGACGGCAAAGGGGAAACGGTTCACCGTGAGATCGGTGATCGCTCGCTTAAACACCCTCTCCCTTGATGGTGAAGAAGAAGGTCGCCCCTTTGCCCTCTTCACTCTCCGCCCATACCCGACCGCCGTGACGGTGGATGATCCGCTCCACCGTCACCAGCCCGATACCGTGGCCCTCAAAGTCGTCGTTGGAGTGCAAGCGCTGAAACAGGCCGAAGAGTTTGTCCGCGTAGCTTGGGTCAAAACCGACCCCGTTGTCACGGACGTAGAAGGTTGGGGTCGGACCATCGTCGTTTATGGCGCCAAACTCAATCGTGGCCAAGGCCTCCTTCGCGCTGTACTTCCAGGCGTTTGCCAACAGGTTGCTCAAGGCGACCTTGAGCAACTCCGCATCACCTCGGCAAGAGAGGTGGTCAGCGATGAAGAACTCCACCCTCCGTCCTTGATCGGTCGATTGCAACTCCTCTGAGATGGTCCGTGCCATTTCCGAGAGGTCCACCTCCTGCAACTGCATCTCCTGGCGTGACAAACGGGAAAAACTGAGCAGGGTGTTGATCAGTTTTTCCATGCGGAGGGCCTCTGCATGGATGGTCCGGAAGTATCGCCTGCACTTCTCATCCAGGGAGAGTTCATGTTTCTCCAAAATTATCCGACAGAAATTGGCAATGCCGAGCACCGGGCTGCGCAGGTCGTGAGAGACTGTACGATTGAAGGATTCCAGTTCCCGGTTGGCCGCCTCCAGTTCGTTGGCGCGGGCGGCTAAAGTGGCGTTCAGGTGGGCGATCTCCTGCCTCTGGCGGTAGATGTCGAGAAAGACCTTGACCTTGTTCAAGAGGATCTCGGGGCGGAGCGGTTTGACCAGGTAGTCCACGGCCCCGGCGGTGTAGCCCTTGAATATCTGCTCATCCTGGCGGTAGGCGGCGGTGACAAAGATGATCGGCACGGCCGAGTGGTTTCTCTCTCCCCGCATCAGCGCGGCCAGTTCGTAGCCGTCCATCTCCGGCATGTTCACATCCAAGAGCGCCAGGGCGAACTCGTGATTGAGACAGGCCTTGAGGGCGTCGTTGCCGTTTTTGGCCTTGACGACCACGGCTTCGGTCTGTTCGAGGAGGCGTTCCAGGGCCAGCAGGTTCTCTTCCCGGTCATCCACGATGAGGATGGCAGGTCTCTCCATGTGGCCCGGTGGCTGGTTCAGGTTCAGACGATCTTGCGGTAGACTTTCCATGTTGGTTCCAGTTCCCGGAATTTATCATTGAAGCCGTGGTGTCGCAAGGACTCTTTGCTGCCCAGGGCCAGAAAGCCGCCTTGGAGCAAGCTTTGGTGAAAGAGGCGCAGCACCCGCTCTTGCAGGGTGTGCTTGAAATAGATCAAGACATTCCGGCAGAGGACCAGGTGCATCTCGCCAAATACCCCGTCCGTCACCAGGTTGTGGTTGGCGAAGGTGATGTTCTCCCTGAGCTGAGAGTCCATGATCACCGAGTCGTAGTCGGCGTGGTAGTAGTCCGAGAAGAGCTGCGTCCCACCCGCCTGCTGGTAGTTTGCGATGTTGGTCTTCATGGTGCGCAGCGGGTAGATCCCCGCCCGGGCCTGGCTGAGCGCGGCGTCGACAAAATCGGTGGCGAACAAGGTGGAGCGTTCGGCCAGGCCCTCCTCCCTGAGCAGGATGGCGAGTGAGTAGGCCTCCTCGCCGGTGGCGCAGCCGGCCAGCCAGACCCGCACAAAGGGGTAGGTCTTGAGATAAGGCACCACCGCCTCCCTAAGGAATTTGAAGAAGGGCGGGTCGCGGAACATCTCGGTCACCGGGGTGGAGAAGGCGCCGATGGTGGCCCCAAAGAGCGCCTGGTCGTGAAGCAGGCAGGGGATCAGCTCGGAGAGCCGGGCCACGCCGAGGCGCTTGGCGATGGCCCGCACCTTGCGCCGCAGCGAGGCCCGGGCATAGTCGCGGAAGTCATAGCCGTAGCGCCTAAAGATGGCCGTGAGCAGGAGGTCGAGCTCGATCTCCTCCACCTCCTCGGTTTGCCCCTTAGGCATAGAGCCAGACCCGCATCATGGAAATGAGCCGATCGGCGTCCACCGGTTTGGCCAGATAGTCGTCGGCCCCGGCCGCCAGGCACTTGTCGCGGTCCTCCTTCATCGCCTTGGCGGTCAGGGCGATGATCGGCAACCGGCGGAACTTCGGCTTGGTGCGGATCGCCTGCATGGTCTGATAGCCGTCCATTTCCGGCATC
>JANNQL010000232.1:0-9122 GCA_031400755.1 Pseudomonadota bacterium
GTCCTGCCGCCTTTTTTGGTCAACAGCGCCTCAATGACCGCCACCGGCCAGCTCCCCAAATTTGAGGAGGACCTGTTTCGGGCCCAGGGCTGGGACCTCTACCTGATCCCCACCGCCGAGGTGCCGGTCACCAATCTGCACAGGGACGAGACCCTGGCCGAAAAGGACCTGCCCATCAAGTACGCGGCCTACACCCCCTGTTTCCGCTCCGAGGCCGGCTCCTACGGTAAGGACACCAAGGGGCTGATCCGCCAGCACCAGTTCGACAAGGTGGAACTGGTCAAGTTCACCACCCCGGAGACCTCGGCAGACGAACTGGAAGCACTGCTCACCGATGCCGAAGAGGTCCTGCAATTGCTTAAGCTCCCCTACCGGGTGGTGGCGCTCTGCGGCGGCGACTTGGGATTTTCCTCCAGCAAGACCTACGACATCGAGGTCTGGATGCCGGCCCAAAACACCTACCGGGAGATCTCGTCCTGCAGCAATTTTGCTGATTTTCAGGCCCGGAGAGGCGGCATCCGTTACCGGCCCCAGGGAGGCAACAAGAGCGCCCTGGTCCATACCTTGAACGGTAGCGGCCTGGCGGTGGGCCGGACGCTAGCCGCCATCTTTGAGAATTATCAGCAGGAGGACGGCCAGGTGGCTATACCGGAGGTCTTGCAGAGCTATTTTGTCGATAAGTTCAGTCGGTAATTCCAGTTCGCATTCAAACCGATACCTTTGTCGGCTGCGCTACGCTGCTCCTCGGCGTACTAATGTACGCTCTCGTCGCTGCTCGCTTGCCTTCGCGGTCTCGGCTCGAATGCTTGCTGGAATCTCATAAGGGACACTACATCAAAATCACAACGGAGAATTGAGGACCATGAAGAGAGACGGTGAAGTATGGAGGCCGATGCTGGTTATGCCCAATTGGATCAAACGGACAATGGTTTCTGCCCTAAGCATCGGGCTCATTCTTTCTCTGGGCGGTTGCAATACGATGCAAGGCCTTGGCAAGGATGTGGAGAAGGCCGGTGAGGCGATACAGAAATCAACTAAATAGGGGCCTCGGCACTCGCTAACGAGGATCAATCAAGGGGAGGGCGACACCATGCCCCGCTGGCTTACCGCTCCTCACCCGTCGCTAAGCCCGTACTCCTTCATCTTATAGAGCAGGGCCGGGATGCTGATTTCCAGCAGACCGGCGGCATGAGTCCGGTTGCCGCCGGTCTCCGTCAAGGCTTTGGCGATCAAGTGCCGTTCCATGATGGCCCGGTTCTGTTTGATGGAGAACCCGGCGTTCGCCAGGTCGATCCCGGCGCTCGTGCCAGCCCCCCCCTGAAACAGCTCTGCCGGCAGATTCTTGACGGTCAAGACATCCCCGTCGGCCAAGGCCATGCCCCGCTCAATGACATTCTCCAACTCCCGGACATTACCCGGCCAACCGTAGTGGATCAATTTATGTAGGCAGCCTTTGTCGATGTCCGTAATGGCAAGGCCTAAGCGCTGGTTGTATTTTTTGACAAAGTAGTCCACCAGGAGTGGGATGTCCTCCCGTCGTTCCCGCAAAGGCGGCACCTCGATAGCCAAGACATTGATCCGGTAGAAGAGGTCGTCCCGAAATTGTTTGTCGCGGACCTGATCGCGCAACCTCTTGGCGGTGGCGGCGATAATCCGGACATCGACCTTAATCGACTGGCCATAGCCCAGAGGCCGGACCTCCTCCTCCTGTAGGGCGCGCAGTAATTTGACCTGCAGCGGCAAGGGCATATCACCAATTTCATCCAGAAACAGGGTGCCGCCGCTGGCCTCCTCGAACAGGCCTTTCTTGGTGCGATGGGCATCAGTGAAGGCCCCTTTCACATAGCCGAACATCTCGCTTTCCAGCAGATTTTCCGGGATGCCGCCGCAGTTGACATCGATAAAAGGCTGATTTTTGCGGATGCTGTTGTAATGGATGGCCCGGGCGATCAACTCCTTGCCGGTGCCGCTCTCCCCGGTGATCAGGACTGTGGTCTTGTAATCGGCAATCTTGGTGATGGTCTGAAAGATGGCAGTCATCGCCCGGCTGCGGGCCACGATATTGGCAAAGACATATTTGTCCTCAAGCGCCTTCTGCAGTCTGATATTGTCCTTCTGTAGCCGTCCTTTTTCCTCGGCTTGGCGAAGGGTGAGCAGGATCTCCTGATCAGACTGAAAAGGCTTGGCGATGAAATCGCTGGCCCCAAGCTTAAAGGCCTGACTGACGGAGGTCAATTCGGTCTTGCCTGAAATTACCGTGCGGATGGCGTCAACCTCCATCTCCTGGAGGGCCTGGAGCAAGGTAAGCCCGTCCATGACCGGCATGCTGAGATCGGTGATGATATGGTCGAAAAAGCCAGCGGCGATCTTCTCCAAGGCCTCTTTGCCATTGACGGCCGTCTCCACCTGATAGCCGTGGCTGCCGAGTAGCGCACTCAACACCTTGCGGACAACCTCTTCGTCATCGACCAGCAATACCCGTTTACTCATCTCACTCAAACTGGACTCCTCTTGTCGCGTTTAATTATTTTAGGGGACGGCTCAGGGGAAGTAATATCGATCCGCCAACCACCATATTTCATTGCTAAAAAAGAGATAGAGATAACTGGCCACCGCCAGAAATGGACCATAGGGAATGACCGTCTTGCCACCTTTTTTTTGCTTGATCATGGCGCCAATGCCGATTACCGAACCCATGAGGGCGCTGGCAAAAATGACAAAGGGCAGGGCCCGCCAGCCGAGAAAAGCGCCGATCATGGCCAGCAGTTTGATATCGCCGCCACCCATCCCCGCCCGTCGAGCCAGGAGATAATAGCCAGCCGCAATCGCATAAAAGATGCCCCCACCCAAAAGCAACCCAAGCAAGGAGTCCTGCCATGAAAGGCCGGGCACCAGAAAGGAGGCGGCAAGGCCCAGGACGATCCCTGGCAGACTGATGACATCGGGGATAATCTGATGGCGCAAATCAATGAAGATAATGGCCAGCAGGGCCGCGCAAAAGATAAAATAGACCAAAAAGGCCGGACTCAGGCCAAAGCTGCGGTAGAGGGCAAAAGATAGCAGTGCCATCATCAACTCCACCGCCGGGTATTGCCAGGAGATCTTCTGCCGGCAGTGGCGGCAGCGGCCGAACAACAGCAAAAAACTGACAATGGGGATATTGTCATACCAACGGATAAGGGCCTGGCATTGGGGGCAGTGCGATGGAGGAAAGACGATTGATCCCCCTTCCTTCGGCAAGCGCAGGATGACCACATTTAAAAACGAACCGACCAAGGCCCCAAAAATCGTTGCAAAAATCAATTCAACCATTTTATTCTTTGGATTTTCACGTTGTGCTAACGAACAGAGCTTGTTAATAATATGTAAACGTTCAGCAGCACCGCATCTGCTTTGTCATCGGCCTGCTCGGAGTCTTCGCTTACCTGCTAGGCGGGCTATAGCTCGCAGGCCTCTTTCGCGCATCTGCGGCACTGCTAAACGTTTACATGTGAGAGATTGAGCCACTTTTTTTTCTTTCGTTCCTGGTGAACGATTGCAATAATATTAAAGAGAACTTCTCTTAAGCGTCGCTTAAAGCCTCTTGGCCTGACTCCCAGATATTTAGTTAACACGATTAATTGTGATAATCTTGCAAAAAAGGCACGGCATGGCTAAGCAAAAGGGCCGATATACAAGGCGCGGGGTGTTTTTGTAAGTGAGGCCATACATCAGGTATGCCGAACGAACAAAAATGCCCCGCAACGAAGTAGATCGGACTTTTCGGAGTCTCGCAAGCTCGCTTACCTGCGACGCCATCAATTGTACATGCGAATGACGGATTATACCAACAGAAACTCAGCCCCCCAAGCCCAGGACAGGCCTTGCTTGGCCCAAGGAAAACTCCAGTGACCCTGTCCATAGAAGATTCCATCCTGCGGCTCAAGGCGGAGATCATTGCCCAAGATTGGCGACTCAGCCCCAAAAGGGCCGAGCAGCTTGATCTCGCCTTCCTTTGTCTGCTAGACCACTTCAAAGGCCGCAAGGCCGCCCATGCCATGCTGGTGATGGCCACCAATGTCCTGGGCTACATAAAAAACCGTGGTGCCTCCCCTCCCGAGACCATCGATTTTTTGAAAGAGGCCATGGCCCATATCGTTAGCCTTTATGAAGATCTCGCCGATGACCCGCCTAAAGAGGAGGAGATATTCCAGAGCCTTTTCGCCCGGTTCACCACCTTAAAAGAAAAAATTCAATACAAGCGAACAGGTAAACCGGAAAGTCAGCAAACTCCCCAGACCGAGTACAGACTTCCGCTACAGGCCGCCAGCCCTGAGCAGCAGGAGAGTGGGTCGGAAGTCAACGAAATAATGGCCGTGCACCAACTGCTCATGGAGTTCAAAAGCGCTTTGGCAAGGACCGGCACGGTTGGCCAAGAACTGGACCAATTATTTGACAGCTGGCTTGATTCGAAAGCCGTGACCGCCATTTTGTATGGCAATTTTGCTAATGACCCCACGCCAGAAAGGACAATGCCCCTTGCCCCGGACATCACCCCCTGTCCACCCACTAAAGTCCGGATTGTTAGCGTCAGCGGCCTACCCATCGCCATTCAGAGCAGCGTTATCGCCATGGTCCGGCCTGTGAAAGAAGCCAAGGCCATGGCCTATCTGCAAGGCGCCACCGTGCCGCTGAAAGATTTTTCCAGATTTTTGCTCAAACTCTCCGGCCTGTTCAGCGGCAGCCTGTCCCTGGTCAAGGAAGGGACATTGAAGAAACTGAATCTGCCGATCATCATTCCTCAGGGACAGGAATTCCCGGAATCGCCGCCGCCAAAATTCAGCAGGCTGATGATTATCTCCAATGGCAATTGGCACGGCGCACTCGCCTGCGATGATATCTTAGGCGCCGATCAGGTCATGACCCAATTCGCCAAGCAACAGAATGGCGATCTGGCGGGCGTCGCCTATCTGGAGGATGGCCGCCAGATTCCCCTGCTCGACCCCTTGTCTATGTTACGACGCGAAGGCCTTTTGCTGATGCGATGACGAAAATCTGGAGACACGGATACACCTTGTCATACTGAATCATTACGATTTAATCAAAGGAGAATGGGATGGGTAAAGAACGCCGCAAAAACACCAGAGTGCCCTTTCAGACGACTGCCGATCTCGTGTTTAGCGACAGACGTTACAGCCAGTGTGCCACCGAAAACTTGAGCATAAAAGGGATTTCAGTCCTGGGAATCAGCGGCCATACCTTGGGCGATATCTGTGATGTTTCTCTTGCCTTAAGCGGCAGCACCAGTCATTTACGGTTGGCGATGAAGGGCAAAATTGTCCGGGTCGATGCCAACGGTATCGCCCTCCACTTTACTGAAATTGATCTGGACAGTTTCTATCATCTCAAAAATATTATTTACTATAATTCAGAAAACCCCGACACCATCGAACAGGAATTGATGAGCTGAAGGCCCTTTGGTTGCCGGGTTACTTCCCCGTTTGCTTCTGCAACTTCGATGAACTCTAAAAAAATAGGGGAGGGTTAAGCAAAAGCTCGCTTACCTGCTAATGAGGCAATACACAGGGTATTATGCCGAATGAGTAAAAGTACGCTGCAACTCGTTAGATCGGATCTTTCGGAGTCCCGCAAGCTCACTTACCTGCGACGCCATCAAGCCTGGGCCATCATCATCGCTCACCTCACCGTCCTCCTCCAAGCCCTCTTCTCGGCAACGGGCGGGGCAAACGCCGCGACGACCGTTGCCGCTGGCGGGGCCCATGCCTTAGCTCTGGCCGATGACGGCGCGGTTTGGGCCTGGGGCTTTAACGACCAGGGCCAACTCGGCGACGGCAGCCTGCAAAACACTACCACCCCAGTTCAGGTGCAGGGCCTGCCCGAAATCAAGGCCATCAGCACCGGCTACACCAGCTCCATAGCACTAGGCCGCGACGGCTCGATCTGGACCTGGGGTTCCAATCAATTTGGCGAACTTGGTAACGGCACCACAGTCAGCCATTCCCGACCAGAAAAAATTCAATCCATCGACCACATTACCGCCATTGCCATGAATGCCGGAACCGGCATGGCCCTCAAGGATGATGGCAGCCTTTGGCTGTGGGGCCAAAGCATTTCCAGTCAAGGCAAGGGGCTTGCTCCGAGCCCAATGACCGGCTTGAGCGGGGTGGCGGGCATTGGCCTCGGCCAATCCGCCTTGTTTGCCTTCACCTACGATTGCGTTCTCTGGGCCTGGGGGAAAAACTCGTTTGGCCAATTAGGGGACGGCACAACAACCACCCAAACCAAACCGGTCCGCGTCAATCTCATCGCCTGCCTTTCAGGGGTGGCGGCAGCTAACCACGCAGTCGCCCTCAGTTCCACCGGCGAGGTCTGGACCTGGGGATACAACCGGGACGGCCAGCTTGGTAATGCCATCACCCTCGACTCGGCAAACCCGGCCATCGTGACCGGCCTCAGTAACATTGTGGCGATAGCCTGCGATCAACACTCCCTGGCTTTGCAGGCGGACGGTTTGGTCTGGGCCTGGGGTAAAAACGATTTTGGTCAACTAGGCATCGGTACTACCGAAAACCGAAATCAGCCGATCCAGGTAAGAGGACTTCGGGCTGCCACCAGCATCGCCGCTGGCGCGATGTTCAGTCTGGCAGCCAAGGCGGATGGTTCAGTATGGGCCTGGGGCGTAAACAATTATGGTCAATTGGGCGATGGCTCTATCGACAACCGCGCCACCCCGGTCCAAGTCGTAGGCTTTGACGGCCTAGGTTTTCTAAACCTGAAGCAACCCGCCACCGGCCAAAAAAAATCTGAAAGCAACGACATCCCGCCTGTCTCTTTTACCGCCACGCCAACAAGCGGGTTTGCGCCGTTGACCGTGACATTTCAGGCCCTTACTGATGATGGACCGCCATCGGTTTCCCTACGCTGGGATTTCGGAGACGGCGAGGTGGCTGATACGCAAAATCCGCAACATATATACCAGACTCCTGGCGCCTATATCGTCACCTTGAATGTCACCTACAAGCAGCAAATCTTTCGGGAATCCATGAAACAAATTGTGGTCAGGACGCCTTGGTGAGCAAGTCATATCGACAAACTCTCCCTTGCTAAACCAGGGTAAATTGAGTTTAGTGGGGCTGTTTTAGTCTGTGGATATTTCTCCCTTCATAAACCAAGAAGTCTCTAACTCAAGGTTTTGCCATGCATAAAAGACTCTTTGTCAGATTTGTACGCTGGGTCGGTTACGACCTGGGCATCTCGCCGAACCAGATAACTCTGGGGCGGCTTCTTTTTTTCATACCAGCTTGGCTGGCCTGGGTCTATCGGCAGGAATTAGCAGTCTACACCGGCCTTCCTTGGCAGCTCTTTGGGGCGCTGGCCATTATTGCTGTGACCACGGTCATCCTCTTCGACATCGTTGATGGCGCTTTGGCCCGGGAAACCGGCCAGGTCAGTAATCATGGCAAGATCCTTGATCCCATTGTCGACAAGTTGATCACCTACAGCACCCTCGGCCTGTTTTGGGCGACAATCGACCAGATCGGCCTTTTGATACTCCTGGGCCTTGATTTGACTTCAACCTTGCTGCGCGGGGTCCAGGTCGAAGGCGCCAACCACTTCGGCAAGAGTAAGGCCTTTTCCCAAAATATCGCCAAATTTTTTTTCGCCTTGGCCATCCTCTGCGCCACCCCCTGGCTGAACATGGTGGGCAATGCCCTGATCTGGCTGGCCGTCCTCCTGGCCAGTATCTCAGTCGGTATCAGGGTCCTGCCCCCCAAGGTCCAGACTTCCATCCAGGTGGCTATTCCCCAGGTCCTGACCCTTTGTAATCTGGGTGGGGGCCTGGCGGCCATCTGGTGCGCCATTGAAGGCAAGTTTGGCCTCGCGGTCGTCTTAAATTTTGCCGCCATGGTCTTTGACTTGAGCGATGGCGCCGTGGCCCGCCGACTTGGGGTCTCAAGTAAATTTGGCAAACAATTCGATACCATCGCCGACATGGTGAGCTTTGGCCTGGCGCCGGCCGTCATGGTTACTGCCAAGGCCGACTGGTCTATCACCTCGATGGGCCTAGGCGCCTTCTACGTCATCGCCACCTTGGTCCGACTCCATGATTACGGGCGTTCCAAGGACAGGACGCCTCCCGGCTTTTTTCGAGGCCTCCCCAGCCCTGCCGCAGCCTGGTTGGTCATCGGCTCAGTCCTCTTTCCTGTGCCTGGATTAAGCCTAGTGGTCCTGGTCGCCGCTGCTGTCTTGATGTGTTCATTCCCGATCAACTGGATCCATTTTAACCAAGTCATCAAGACCATTCATATCGCTGAGATCGGGGCCTCTCTGGGAGTTGGGGTATTGCTGGCCATCATCGCCAAAACGCCAGCCACCATCTTTGCTGGCCCCATCATCATCTACGCCTTTTCGCCAGGCTGGCGTAAACCACCGAAGGCACTTGACAAAACACCGAGTGAGTGACGCGCAACGTGGATAGAGACTGAAATGCGATCCTTGGTCGCTATTGACGGTACCGACATTGCTGCTTAGCTTTTATTGCACAGGGATCAAGAGAGCAACGGGCACAGTTGTCTGCTCCGCCTGGAGGCAAGACAGCAACCCGTAAATGGAGAAATGACATGGCGGGCGATGAGATTAACAGTTCGAATTCAGTCTTGCCAATCGTTTTGCCGACTCAAGTCCGGATCTCTGCCCCGCTAGCCACTACCCCGCTTAACAACATATTGAATCCTGTCCCGGTAGCGGTTGTCGCAACTCAAGATTTGACCCCCGCCCAGCAATCTGCTTTGTTGGTCAATGAGACGCTGCAAGGCTTGAACTTCTTGCCATCGTCTCCAGGCGATGCCCTGTTAATTAATGAAACGAGCCCTAGTCTAACAACGTTTGTTGAAACCCTAAGTCTGAGTCCCGCCCAACAAGCTGCCTTGACGGTTAATGAAACGCTGCAAACCTTGGCCACTCCTTCAGCATTGCCACAGAGTACGATTCCCGCCGTGGCGGCAGGTAATGTAGCTCAAGGTCTGACCGTTCGCAGTAACAGCAGTAAATCTAACGGGTTGAAGTCCCGTCTGGGGAGTTGTCCGTACGCCCCGGTAGCATGAGGAAGCGGCGTTGTGGTA